>CAYUVU010000137.1:0-8564 GCA_964448205.1 uncultured Acidobacteriota bacterium | reverse complement strand
GGGAAATCGCGGACCCCCGCCCAGAACTCCTCCTCTTCCGGGCCCTCGACGATTGCCGTGCGCCCCCCCGAGGCCTTCGCCACCTCGTCGGGCGACATCGCCGCCTCCTCCCGCAGTCCCTCGAAGCGGATGGCGAGGCGGAAACCGCCGTCTTCGGGGAGCCCGGGGAGTCCCGTTCCCGGAGGGACCACCGCGACGGCCGCGGGGCCCGGCGCGGCAGCGGCGGACGCCACCACCCGGTCGGCGAACTGGTCGGCGGAGTCGGAGACGGGGAGGCTCGCAACGACGGTGCGCGAGGCCTCCGGAAGCGCGCGGAGGCGGAGCGTGACCCGGGTGATCGCCCCCAGGGTCCCCAGCGAGCCCGTGAAGAGCTTCGTCAACTCGTAACCCGTCACGTTCTTCACGACGCGTCCGCCCGAACGGATGCGGGTCCCGTCGGCCAGCACTGCCGAGAGTCCAAGCAGCAGATCCCGCGGCCGCGAGCCGGGGACCACCCGGACCCCCGGATCGCCCGCCGCGATCACGCCGCCGAGAGTCGCCCGCTCCGGGAGCGGCGGATCGAGCGCGAGCAGTTGCCGGTGGGGCGCCAGTTCGCGGTTCAGCGCTTCCACGGTCGTGCCGGCCCAGGCCTCGACGGTCAGGTCGCTGACGTGATGCTCGATCACCCCCGACAGGCCGCCGAGTTCCAGCACCCGGTGGGCCCGTGCCGGAGCCCCGAGCTCCAGCCGCGTACCACCTCCCCGGAAAACGACCGCCTCGCCCGACCGCGATGCCGCCGCGAGACCCGCGGCAACGTCCTCTTCGTTCGCGGGGGCCGCTGTCCCGGCCATCAGATCCACGCGCCGGGAATCGCGGCGACCCGCCCGGGCATGCCGCTGTCCGGAACGGTTGCCCGCGGCTCCCCGCAGCCGGACCGGACCGGAAGGATCTTCCCGGGGTTCAGGAGCCCCTGCCGGTTCCAGGCGTCGCGGACCCGGCGCATCGCTTCGAGGTCGTCCTCGTCGAAGAGCAGATCGAGCGAGTCCCGCTTCTCGATCCCCACCCCGTGCTCGCCGGAAAGCACTCCGCCGAGTCGGACGCAGAGGGAGAGCAGCTCGTGGCTGGCGGCCATCACCCGGGCCTTCTCGTCCGGGTCGCGGCCGTCGTAGGAGATGCAGGGATGGAGGTTGCCGTCGCCGGCGTGGAACACGTTCGCCACCCGGAGGTCGTGCCGCCTGCCGATCCGCTCGACCTCGGCGATCGCCTCCGGGAGCGCCGAGCGCGGGACCACCCCGTCCTGCACGTAGAGGTCCGTCGAGATGCGGCCCATGGCCCCGAAGGCGAACTTGCGGCCGCGCCAGAGCAGTTCCCGCTCCGCCGCGTCGCGCGCCACCCGGATTTCCAGAGCCCCGCACTCCTGGAGGATGCGGTCCACATCGGCGCGCTGGCGGGCGACCGCCGGTTTCGCGCCATCGAGTTCGAGCAGCAGCACCGCCCCGGCATCCTTCGGATAGCCCGCTCCGATGCCGGCCTCGACCACCTCGATGGTGGCGGCGTCGAGCATCTCCATCGCCACCGGAACGGTGCCGGCCGCCACGATGCGGGAGACCGCTTCGCAGGCGGGCACCAGTCCCGCGAACGGCGCGAGGAGGGTCTCGACGGTCTCCGGGACCGGCAGCAGCCGTACCATCGCCTCGGTCGCGATCCCGAGGGTGCCCTCGGAGCCGACGAAGAGGCCGACCAGGTCGTAGCCGGCGTCATCTTCGGACAGCACCACCACTTCGCCGTCGTCGAGGACCACGGTGACCTCCAGGATGTGCGAGGTGGTGGCCCCCAGCTTGAAGCAGTGCGGCCCTCCCGAGTTCTCGGCGATGTTGCCCCCCAGCGTACAGGCGGACTGGCTCGACGGGTCGGGAGCGAAGAAGAGTCCGAACGGGGCCGTCGCCCGGGAGATCTCGAGGTTGACCACCCCCGTCTGGCAACGCGCGGTCCGCTCCGCGGGGTTGACCTCCAGAACGCGGTTCATCCCCGCCAGGGAGATCACCACCCCTCCCTCGATCGGCGTCGCTCCCCCGGAGAGGCCGGTCCCGGCCCCCCGCGCCGTGAACGGAACACCGGCGGCGGCGCAGGCCCTCACCACCCGGGCGACCTCCGCGGTGGAACGCGGCAGCGCCACCGCCTGCGGCGCGCTCCGGTAGGCGGTGCTGCCGTCGCACTCGTAGGGGAGGGTGTGCTCCGGGCGCAGGAGAAACCCCTGCTTCCCGAGGTGCGGGCGGAGTTCAGCGGCGAGGGCTTCCATCAGGGACAGGGTCAAGCCGGGGCGGATTCACGGATGCGGAACCTGATGGAAGTATCCCAGCCCCCGGCTGAAGATGGGCCGAGGGGCCCGTTTCCACTTGGTATACTGGCTCTCCGCCTGCTTGCGGCGGTCCCGGACCGGCGCCGAGCGGCACGGGTCAAGGAGTTCATGATGCAAAGCGTACTGACGCAGCCGACGGTCAAGGCCGCACCGGCGAAGTCCACGGAAGAGGTGATCCGCGGGCAGATGAAGATCATGCATCGCACGCTGAAAGTGGTGACGGATTCCCGTGTGGAACTGCACAACATCAGCGACCGCGTTCGTGATCAGGTCCGCGCGTCGGGCATCAAGGCGGGTTTCCTCATCCTTTCAACCCTCCACACGACGACCGCGCTCTTCCTGAACGAGTTCCAGGCCGCCCTGATGGCCGACCTCACCGAGTGCCTCGAGCGCCTCGTGGACGCCGACGACGGCTACCTCCACAACTGCGAGGACTGCTCCGACTGCGAGCGGAAGAACGCGGACGCCCATCTCCGGGCGACGCTTCTGGGCCACAACGTGACTGTCCCGATCCACGACGGAGAGATCACCCTCGGCCAGTGGCAGAGCATCCTCTTCGCGGAGCTGGACGGTCCACGCGACCGCACGGTCACGGCGCACCTCATCGGCGTTTAGGAGCAGGCACGCCGGGGGAGCGCCGGTCCTCAGACCGGCACCGCCGCCCGTCGGGCGGCGAATCACACCACCCGGATTCGCCCCGGGTCGCCATCGTCAGCGGCGCCAGCCGGGGGATCGGGGCGGCCACCGCCCTGGCGCTGGCGAAGAAGGGGTTCGGGGTCGCCCTGGCGGCCCGGCAGCCCACGGGTCTGGTCGCGATCGAGAACCGGATCCGGGAAGTCGGCGGCTTTGCTTTCGTCGCTCCGACAGACGTCACGGAACGCGATCAGGTGAGCGAGTTGGTGGCGGAAGCCGAGCGACGCTTCGGCCCCGTCGAGTTGCTGGTCAACGCCGCCGGCGCCGTCCACCGGGCTCCGTTGACCTCGACGTCCGATGCGGACTTCGACGGCGTCCTCGCCGTCAACCTGAAGGGGACGTTCCTCTGCACCCGCGCGGTGCTTCCCGGCATGATCGAGCGGCGGCGGGGCCGCATCGTGAACCTCGCGGCCATGGCCGGACGGATCGGCGCCCCCCGCCTCGCCGCCTACTGCGCCTCCAAGTGGGGTGTCGTCGGACTCACGAAGGCGTGCGCAGAGGAACTCCGGCCCGCGGGCGTCTCGGTCTTCGCGGTGTGCCCCGGGTCGGTGGATACGGAGTCCTATCGAGCCGCCATACCCGGCGCCAAACCGAGGTCCACGCCCGAATCGGTGGCCGACGTCATCGCCTGGCTCGGCACCGAGGCCCCGGCTTCCATGAGCGGCTCCGTGCTCGACGCCCCCGGGTAGGAGGGACCATGAAGACACTGGTGCGGATCGCCGCCGCAGCCGCTTTTGCGCTCGGTCTCGCCTGCGGCCCCTCCGGGCCGTCCGCCGATGCGATCTACCGGAACGCGAACGTGGTGACGGCGGATGACGACTTCTCCGTCGCCGAAGCCTTCGCGGTGCTCGACGGCCGGTTCGCCGCGGTGGGCACCGAGGAGGAGATCTCGGCGGCTTTCCCCGGCGGCGCGGCCGAGGTCGTGGATCTGGAAGGAAAGACCGTTCTCCCCGGGTTCAACGACAACCACATCCACCTGGGACCCGGACGCACGCTGCAGCGCTGGGAGGACGGGCTGGTGCCCGGGCTCCCGGAGTGGTCGTCGGAGGCGACCGAACCGGACGAACTCTTCGCCGCCCTCGAGGCCGAAGCGGCGACGAAGGCACCTGGAGAGTGGATTCGCGGCGGACTCACCCGCATGGACTGGCCCAACAGCCGGATTCCGGACCGCTGGCTCCTCGACGAAGCGGCCCCCGAAAACCCGGTGATGCTCACCCGCGGGCCCCACACCTACCTGCTGAACACTCCGGCGCTGCAACTCGCGGGCATCGACCGCAACACGCCGGACCCGGAGGGAGGCTGGATCTTCCGCGACGAGAACGGCGAACCGACCGGCCGTGTCCTCGAAGCGGCGCGCCGGATCGTGGACCGGGTCATGCCGCCGCAGCCCCCGGTCGACTACGAAGCGGGCATCGGGGACATGCGGGCCTCGCTGGGCAAGCTGGCGGCCCTGGGGATCACCAGCGTGAACATCGCCGGCGTCCGGCCGCCGGGGATTCCGGCGGTCCGGGACCTCTATTCCCGCTACGGCGAGGAGTTGCCGCGGGCGACGATGCAGGTGCGTCTCAGCCCCGGCCACGACACCTACGACCACGGCGACGAGGGAGTTCGGCAAGAGATCGAGGCGCTCGAGGCACTCGGCTTCGTGACCGGCGAGGGCGACTCCCGGTTCCGGATCGGCGCCATCAAGATGAGCATCGACGGCGGGCTGAGCGCCCCCGTGTTCTGGTCGCTCGAACCCTACGAGGGCCGCCCCGGCTTCTTCGGCGCGATCCGCATCCCCGCCGACGTCTTCTACCCGGTGGCGAAGCGGGCCCACGAGCTCGGCTGGCAGCTCGGCATCCACGCCATGGGCGACGGAGCGGTGAAGATGGTCGCCGAGCAGATGGCGCGGATCCTCGAGGAGATCCCCCGCGAGGATCACCGGCACTACATGCACCACGTAGCGGTCAAGCCGCCGGAGGACACGATCGAGCTGATGGCGGAGCGCGGGATCATGGTGGCGAGCCAGCCGTCCTTCACCGTGGGGCTCGGCGCCTACGCCGAGGAGGCGCTCACCGCCGAGCGGGAGGCCACCCAGAATCCCACGCGCTCGCTGTTGGACACCGGCGTCCGGGTCTCCCACGGCTCCGACTCGGCCCCCTACGGACCGCTGATCACGATCTGGACAGCGGTCACCCGGCGGGGCTTCGACGGCGAGGTGCACGGGGCGGAGGAGGCGGTGGGCATCGAGGAGGCGATTCGCCTCCATACCCGCGAACCCGCCTACTTCACCTTCGAGGAGAACGAGAAGGGCGCCATCGCCGAGGGGATGCTCGCCGACTTCGTGGTGCTCTCGGGCGACATCCTGAGGGTCCCGCCGGACACGATCCGGCACCTCCGGGTGGAACGGACCTTCATCGGCGGCCGCGAAATCGCGGCCAGGGCAGAGTGACGGCCCGTTTCGCCACCGCCGTCGGACCACCTCAACCTTCCCCTGAGGCCGGAGGCCCGTGGACGACGTTTCGCTATCCGGCCTTGGCGACAGAGGTCCGGGAACGTCCCGTCTGCCCAGTTGCACCGAGAGAGCCCGGTCGGGCAGGTCAGCGCTGCGCAGTGCGCGGCGCGGAGCACCGCGCGTGCCGGCTGAAGCCGGCGTTCCAAGCCGTGGCGTCGCCTCCGCTGGTGAGCGCCGCGCCGAGGCGGGCACCATCCTTCCGCGTGGAGTCACGACGTGCGCGGTGCGGAGCACCGCGCGTGCCGGTCTGGAGACCGGCGTTCCAGGCCGTCGCGCCATGCCGGAGGGCGGCGCTCCGACGCGTCAGAGCGTCTTTACGGTCTCGGGCTGGATGTAGTAGGCGACCCGCACTTCGCCGGGACGCCGCCACTCGTAGCGCTCGCCGCCGATGTACTTGCGGGCGAGGCGGTCGATCCCGTCCTCGGCGCCGTCCTCGGTGACCTTCACCACCCGGCCCCGGATCATGAGCGCCTTGAACGGATCGTCCGGATGGGTCGCGGAGAGCGCCACCCGGGCGTCGCGCTTGATGTTCCGGTCCTTGACCCGGCCGGCCGCGGAGTTGACCACGATGAGGTCGCCGTCGGTCTCCGCCCAGACCGGGGAGACCTGGGGGCTGCCGTCCGCCATCAGGGTGGCCAGGTGGACGTAGCAGCGGGTTGCCAGGAACTCCCGGACCTCGGGAGAGAGGGTGTTGGTTCTGGGCATTCCCGGTGTCTCCGGAGGGTCAGTTCGACGCGTCGATCTCGCGCTCGATCTCGGCCGTCAACTGCTCGAACGACACCGCGCCACCGATGTAGCGCCCGTTGACGAACACGGCGGGAGTCCCGGTCTGCCCCAGGGCGAGGGCGGCGTCCAGATCCGTCTGCACCCGCTCGTAGCTGCTGCCGGAGTTGAGGCACTGCGCGAACTCCTCGGTGTCCAGGCCGAGCACCCTGGCGTGCTGTTCCAGGCCGTCTAGCGAGATGTTGTCGTCCGCCCACAGCGCGTCGTGGTACTCCCAGAACTGCCCCTGGTCTTCGGCGCAGACGGACGCCTCGTGAGCCTTCTGGGCCATTGGATGCATGTTGCGAAGCGGGAAGTGCCGGAATACCAGCCGGACCTGGCTGGCAAGGGCCTCGTCCTCCCGGAGCCGGTTGATCGACGCGTCGAAACGCCGGCAGAAGGGACACTCGAAGCAGGAGAAGACCACGAGCTCCACCGGCGCGCTGTCCGGGCCGAGCGTGGCGTGACCGGCGGTCTCGATGGCGACCCGATAGGCGGGGACGGTCAGGTCCCAGTCGGCCTCGCTCAGCAGGCGATTGCCCTCGAGTTCGATGTTCCGCGCCATCTTCTGGTTGGCGATCTGCCGGCGGAGGTCGGTCGCGATGTCCTCGAGGGGCCGCCCGATCTGCTGGCGGTTCTGGTTGTAGACGTACTGCAGTTCCTCGTCGCTGACTTCCGGAAGGCCGATCTCCTGCGTGTAGTACTGGTTCAGGGTCATCCCTTTCTCGGCGGCGGCGGCAAGCATCACCTGTTCGCGAGCCGCCCGCACCGCGCCTTCCTCGAGCAGGTTGTGGGTCTCGGTGTAGTAGTCGCTGCGCAACTGGGCGAGCTGGGATATGTCCCGGTCTCCCAGATCGTCGAGCGTGATCTCCTCGCCGTTGAGGACCCCGAGCACCTCGGAGTCCACGGTGTCGGGAAGGAGCGAGTCGGAACCGGCGGCCGAGCCGCCGGAGCCGGCCACGGCTCCGCCGCAGCCCGCAAGGGCAAGCAGAGCGGCGCCGGCAAGACACGGCGCCACCTTGACGAAAAACGTGCGCATCGGGGATACCTCGTGGTCGGGCGTCGGGGTCGGACATCCGCCGCGTTGGCAGCGGACGGCTTGAGTGCTCTACTGCGACTCGCCCGAGCGGGTAAGGATACTTCGCCCCGCCGGGCTCTCCACGAGGAGCGTGTAGGGCCCGTCGTTCAGCAGCGAGACCTCCATCATCGCCCCGAAGCGGCCGGCGCCCACCGGAACCCCGAGTTCCCGGAGCCGGGCGCAGAACTCCTCGTAGAGCGCTTCGGCTTCCGGCCCCGGGGCCGCGCGGGTAAAGGACGGACGCCGCCCCTTGCGGCAGTTCCCGAGCAGGGTGAACTGCGACACCGCGAGCACCTCCCCGCCGATTTCGAGCACACTCCGCTCCGGCTGCCCCTCGGGAGCCCGGAACATCCGTAGTCCGGCGATCTTCTTCGCCAGCCAGGCGGCGTCGTCGGCGGTATCGGTGACCGAGACCCCGAGCAGCACCAGAAGCCCGGCTCCGATTTCGGACACGAGTTCGCCGTCCACCGAGACCGAAGCGCGGGAGACCCGCTGAATGGCGGCAATCATCCCGGGATGCCCCGGGGCGGGCCATCACCCGTCCCCGGCGCGATGCCGTAGGCGCGAAGCAGGTCCGAGACGGTGACCACCGCCTCGAGCTGATGGACGTCCACCCGGCTCACGACGGGTAGCGTGTCCATGCGGATGCGGCCCATCGTGGCCAGGACGTGGTCGATGGGCTGGTCGGCGTGCGCGTGTGGGAACTTCCGGCCGCGCACCAGGTCGCCGAGGCGTTCCTGATCCTGACCCCAGGCGTGCCACCGCTCCAGCTCGGCCAGCGTGATCAGCCCGGAGATCCGGTTGCCTTCCGCCACCGGCCAGGCCCGCTTGCCGCTGAGCGCCACCCGCTCGATGGCGTCCTCGACGGTGAGGCCCGGAGGGAGCAACTCCCGCGGCGGGCGCATGGCGGCGCGCACCACCGGATGCGGTTCGACCTCCTCGGTGGACGGCAGCCGGATCCCGTCCTGCGCCGCGAGCGCCTCGTAGACGGACACCCGCTGGAGCCGCCGGGAGACGAAGAACGAGGTGAGGTTGGCGATCATCATCGGCACGATGACCGCGTAGCTCTGGGTGATCTCGAAGATCATGAAGACCGACGCCATCGGCACCCGGAGGATCCCGGCGAAGGCCGCTCCCATCCCGACCAGGGAGTAGGCCCCGGGGCCGGAGGCGAAGTCGAACCAGGTGTTGGCGAG
>CAYUVU010000136.1:0-10979 GCA_964448205.1 uncultured Acidobacteriota bacterium | reverse complement strand
GTGCTCCGCACCGCGCACGGTGGACCTCTACTTAGGCGGGGTGGCGCGTACGGCTTGGAACGCCGGCTTCAGCCGGCACAGCGGGCCGCAGGCCCGCGGGGGGCGTGACCCCACTCCCCCTCACGGCGCCACGGCTCGGAGCGCGGGCCTCCGACCACGTTACGGCAGGTTCACCTGCCAGGACACGCCGAAGCGGTCCACCACCCACGCGAAGCGGCGGCTGAAACCGTAGTTGTCAAGCGGCATCAGGTACTGGCCGCCTTCGGCGAGCGCAGTGCTCAGTTCCGCGACCTCCTCTTCGCTCTGGCAGGTAACGAACAGGGAGATGGAAGGCGTGAACGTGAAGTCGTGTTTGATGTAGCTGTCGCTCACCATCACCGGCTGGCCGCGGAGGGAGAAGGAGGCGACGAAGATGGAGCCTTCCGGGCCGGGGCCGTCCGGGCCGTGGCGCTGGACGTTCAGGATCTCGCTGTCCGGGATGACCTTGACGTAGAAGTTCATGGCCTCGTCGGCCTGGCCCTCGAACATGAGGAAGGGGGTGACGCTAGCGGGCATGGGTTGTCCTCCGGGATGGATGCTCAGGATCGCTACGGCTGCGGTTTTTCCTCCTGGATCTGGATCAGGTTGCCGCAGGTATCGTCGAACACCGCAGTAATGACGGGCCCGAGGTCGGTCGGCGGCTGAACGAATCGCACACCCTTGGCGGTGAGGCGCTCGTGTTCGGCTTCGACGTCGTCGACCGCGAAGGAGGTATAGGGGATTCCGTCCTTCACCAGCGCCTCCTTGAACGGACGGGCCGCGGGATGTTCATCGGGCTCGAGCACCAACTCCGTCCCGTCCGGAGCTTCCACCGATACGACCGTGATCCAGGAGTGACGTCCCAACGGGATGTTGTGCTTCACCTGGAAGCCAAGCGTTTCCGTGTAGAAGCGAAGTGCCTTTTCCTGGTCGTCCACCAGGACGCCGGCAAGGTGAATCCTCATTTTTCCAATTCCCTCTCATCGGTTGAAATCGGCCAACGCTCCCCGATGGCCTTCAGTGGGCCGCCCTCGAACCAATGGAGCTTCCACCGCCCCTCGCGCCGCGTGCGAATCAGCCCGGCGGCCTCCAGCACGTCCAGGTGTTGGGTGATCGCCTGGCGTGAGGAATTGATGCCGTGCTTCATGATCAGGCGTGAGCAGAGTTCGAAGAGCGACTGACCTGACCGATCGACGAGCTCATCCAGAATGGCCCGCCTGGTCGGGTCGGCGATCGCGCGGTACACGTCCACAAGGCCAGTCTAAGACGGGTGTCCCTTGCATGTCCGGGGTCATTATATGCAAGCGGGTGCTTGCATGTCAACGATCCTGGCAGCTGGACCGGCCGTAGGGGATCCCTAGAACTCCACCCCTACCGCGTTCGACAGGAACTGGACGAACGGCGCCCCTCGCCGGGCGATCCCGCCGAACCAGTCGAGCAGGTCGTCCTGCAGCGCCTTCTCCTCGGCGAAACTGGTAACCACCGCGAAGTCCTTGCGCCTCAGGTCCTCGACCAGGGGGTGATCGGCTTCGTAGCCCCGCGGCGGCCGCTTCAGCGACTCGCCCTCGAACTCGAAGGTCTCGGTGAATGCCCGAGCCTTCGTGATCCGCGTCCATTCGTCCTGCCCTTCATGGATCGCTTCACGGATCTTGGTCACGGTCGGGTTGTCCGGCCGCCAGATCCCGCACGCGGCGAAGCACATCCCGGGTTCCAGATGGAGGTAGAAGCCCGGGGCGTGCGCGTCCTTGCCGGCGGCGTGCCGGAAATGCGCGCCTACGTTCGTCTTGTAGGGCGTCTTGTCCCGCGAGAAGCGCGTGTCCCGGTAGATCCGGAAGAGGGAGCCGCCGTTCGCCCGTGGATCGGCCACGAAGTGGGGGCTGATCTCGGCGAGCGGAGCAGCAAAATCGGCGATGAAGCCGAGCATCGGATCGCGCACGTCGGTGACGTAGCGGCCCTTGTTGGCGGCGAACCACTCGCGATCGTTGTTGTCCCGCAGGTCGCGCAGGAAATCGAAGAGGGCCACGGTAATGGGCTCGGTCGTCATGTACTTGGCTCCCCCGGTCGGTGGGCGCGGAACGGTAGCGCACGGACGCGGGCGCTCACGGCTACCGGTGACACCGCGATAGCCTTTTCCGCCCGAGACTGATGCCGGACGATCCCTCCCCCGTGAATCGGCCGGACCTGGTCCGCCGCGCCGAGGTCCGGCTTCCCACGCCCGACTTCGACGCCGATATGCGGTTCTTCATCGACGCGCTCGGATTCCGGCTCGACCGCATCTGGCCGGCCGACGCACCGGCTTTCGCGGCGCTCTCCGGACACGGGACGGCAATCCTGCTCGAGAAGAGCGGCGAGCCCGCTCCGGTGGCGCTACGGCTCCACGTGGACGATCCGGCCGCGTTCGCGCGCGGAGAGGCGGAACTGACCACCCCCGGCGGCCACCGGATCACGGTGGAGGATTCGGAGCCGGCGCTCGTCATCCCTGAGGCGGCCCACGAGTTCGTGGTGCGGCGGCTCGCGGACAGCGATTCGTGGGTCATCGGCCGGGCCGGCATGCACTACCGGGACCTCGTCCCGGACCGGCTCGGCGGCGCCATCATCGCGTCGCACATCAAGATCGCCGAGGCGGGTCCCGTGGACGACCTGGTCCACTACCACACGGTCGGCTTCCAGCTCATCTTCTGTCACCGCGGCTGGGTGCGGCTCGTCTACGAGGACCAGGGGCCACCATTCGTGCTCGGCGCCGGCGACTGCGTGATCCAGCCCCCCGAGATCCGCCATCGGGTGCTCGAGTCCTCGGCCGGATTCGAGGTGATCGAGATCGGCGTGCCCGCGGAACACCTCACCACCATCGACCACGAAATGGAGCTGCCGACGCCGCACTTCCGGCCTGACCGGGAGTTCCAGGGGACGAAGTTCGTCGTCCACCGGGAGGCGGATGCGAACTGGGGGCCGTGGCGGATCCCGGGATTCGAGGCGCGGGAGACGAGAGTCGGCGAGGCCACCAAGGGCATCGCGGGCGTTCAGGTGGCGCGGCGTGTTCCGGGAGTGCGCGTCCCGGCTAGCCGGCACGACGGCGACATCCTGTTCGGGTTCGTGCGGGAGGGGTCGATGTCTCTCGTGGTGGACGGGCATCCCCGCCGCGATCTCGCTGCCGGTGATGCCTTCGTGCTGCCGCCCCACGTCACGGTCGGCATGCATGCGCCATCCGACGACCTGGAAATCCTGGAAGTGGCGCTGCCGGCGGGGTTTGCGACGTCGGCGGTCTAAGCGCCACCGGGGCCAACTACCGAAGCGCCCTCCGCGGCCCTGCGGGCCGCTGTGCCGGCTGAAGCCGGCGTTCCAAGCCGTTCCGCCATCCGTCACCCCACCTCGGGGATGAGCACGCGCCCTCCGGCGATCTGGAAGTGGCGCGACCCCCTACACCAGGTTCTGCCGCTCGAGAAAATCGAGCATCAGGTCCAGGCACGCCTGCGGCTGTTCAAGCTGAAGAAAATGGGTCGTTTCGGGGACGAAGTCGTAGTCGAGCGCAACTACGTCCCGGAGATCCACGCTCGGGAGGAACGAGAAGGGGACGGTCGGATCGGCTCCGATGATCTTCGTGGGACAGGAGAGACTCCGGACATCCGACGCAACCGCCGAGCTGTACACCTCCTCGAAGACCTGGGCTTCGTACTCGCGCGGACAACGCAGCTCGTACCCGCGTCCTCCGCCGGACGCCGGGCGGAGCGTCGTCCGGGCGATCAGCTCCGCGGCACCGGGAACCAGACGCTCCAGGGCTCGCGCCCGTAGCAGGCGCTCGATCAGTTCCTCGCGTGTTTCGAACCGGTCGCGCCGTTTCCGGGCTCTTTCCGCGAGTCCGTGCGCCAGTTTCCTGATGTCGAGCGAGTCACGCGCGCGGCCGCTGGTCGGAGGATCGAAGAGGACGAGCGCCGAGAACGCCGTGTCGCTCACCGCCTGCAGGACCGCCGCCACCGCGGACAGCGAGTGGAACACCCCCGTCTTCGGCTTGTCGCCGAAATAGCGGTCGATCGCCCAGACCACGCGCCGGTTGTCCCGGACGAAGGTGGACATGTTGTGGGTTCCGAGGTCTCCAACCGGGTTCCAGCCATGGTTCCGGAAGTCGTAGAGGATGAGATCGAACCGGTCGCAGAGCAGGGACCAGAAGGGGTAGTACGCATCCGCTGCGAGTCCGTTGGCGTGGCTCACGACCAGCCGGGGACCGTCCGGATCGCCGTGCCGGCGCAGCAGGACGGGAACGCCACCCGCTCCCTGAGCCTCCCGGACCGCGAGCGGCTGCGGAATCTCCCACCGCGGCGCCTCGCTCACCATGGGTCATAGAGGATGAGGTCGAACCGGCCGCAGAACCGCTACCAAAAGAGGTAGGACGAATCCGCCGCGAGTCCGTTGGCACGGCTCACCACACCCTGGGAATGAGCGCGCGCCGGTCCGGTGGGTAGTCCGGGAACTTCTGGCGGTACCAGCGGTGATTGGCGACAGCCCGGGGCGCCAGATTGGCGAACGTCAACACGGCGAAGGCGAGACCCGCGAGCGACCAGGTGGCGATGGCCCAGCCCGTCCACTCCACGATCTCGCCGAGATAGTTGGGACAGGAGACGTACCGGAACGCTCCGCCGTGGGGGACGCCATATTGTGTCGTTCTGTCTCTTCGCAGGCGGAACAGGATGTTGTCCGAGTGGATGTTCAGGATCATCCCTCCGACAAATACCGTCGCTCCCAGTATGAATCGCGGGTCACTCAGCCACGAATCGCCGTACCCCCCGAGTTCGGAAACAAGCCTGGCGTTGATGTAGGCGTTCACCAGGTTGAATGCGAGACCCGACATAACGACAACAAGTGGCATGTTCGCGGCGGAACGCGTGCGGAACGGGTAGATGAAGGTGCGATGCACGTAGTGGATCTGCCACATCGTCAGGAACGCGAGCGGCACGACGTTCGATGCGGCTTCCCCCTGCAGGTAGACGGACAGGAAGAAGAGGACCGCGGGCCACTCCATGACGACCCATCCAACCTTGCCGGAGATGTCGGGGCCCCAGCCGGAGCCCGCGTAGTGACGTCCGTAGGGGGCCGTCCGGCGGAACAGGTAGAAGAACGTGACCGCGGCGACGCCGAGCATCCCCCAGACCAGCAGGCGGTGGAACTCCAGCTCGGTCATCTCACCCGCTCAGCCCGCCGTTGTCCTCGAACCAGCGAACCGCGTCCCGCACCGAGTCCCGGACCGGCCGCGCGGCAAACCCAAGCTCCGCCTCCGCCTTGGCGCTCGAAACCCGGCGGTTCGATCGGGCTATGTGGTGCAGCGCATCGGGCGTGTACAGCGGGGGACGCGCCCGAAAACGGTCCCAGGCCATCTGGAACGGCGCCCAGCACCGGGCCAGCGCGATCGGGCAGACGAACCGCGGGACGGGAACGCCCGTCTCCGCTTTCGAAAGCCGGGCCAACTCCGGCACCGAATGCCACCGGCCCCCCAGAATGTAGTTCTGGCCGCGGCGGCCCCGGGCCTCGGCAGCCAGCGTGCCCTGGACGACGTCCCGGACGTCCACGCAATCGAAGCCGCCGGCGATCAGCATGGGAACCCGGCGGCGCTGGAGGTCAAGAAAGAACTGACCCACGCCGGTGGGCCCGCGATCGTACGGCCCGAGGACGCCCGTCGGGTTCACGATCACCGCGTCCAGCCCACGTTCCATCCCGTGACGAATTGCGTCCTCTCCAAGGGCCTTCGACCGGTCGTAGGCCGGTCGTGGCAGCCCGCCCACCCGGCCGCGCGTCTCGTCGAGTACCTCATCGAGCGGAAACTGGTTGTACGCGCGGATCGAGGAGACGTGGACCAGGCGCCGCACCCCGCACCCGAGCGCGGCTTCCACCACGTTGCGGGCGCCCGCCACGTTCACGGCCTGCATCGCGTCGGCCATCCGGGGCTCGATCGAGACCAGCGACGCCAGGTGGAACACGACGTCCGCATCCCGGAAGGCGGCGACCATGGAGTCCCGGTCCAGCACGTCGCCTCGGACCCACTCCACCCCAGGCGCCTCGAAGGTCCCCGAGCGTTCGTGCAAGACCGCCCGGACCCGGTCGCCGCGATCCGCGAGGGCGCGCACGAGCACTCCGCCGATGTAGCCGGTCGCTCCCGTGACGACTTTCACGGCGCCTGCCCACCCGGAGGGCGGACCTCAGTAGGTCACCTTGTCGGGCCGCTCGTTCCATTCGTCGAAGACGGTGACCGCCTCGTCGCCCAGCAGGCGGCTCGTCGGGATCCGGCGACGGCCCGGGGGCAGCGCGAGTTCCTGGTAGAAGGAATCGTCGCTGAAGCCGATCCGGTGGGCATCCTGTTTCCGGTTCGCGTAGTAGATCCGGTCGAGCCGCGACCAGTAGATCGCGGCCAGACACATCGGACACGGCTCGCCCGAGGCGTAGATCTCGCATCCCTCGAGCAGGAACGTCCCGAGCTTCGCGCCGGCCGCGCGGATGGCGTTGATCTCCGCGTGCGCCGTCGGGTCGCTGTCCGAGAGCACCGTGTTGTGCGCCTCGGCCACCACCTCACCGTCCTTCACGATCACCGCGCCGAAGGGGAACCCCCGATTCGTCCGGATCGCCCGCCGCGACATCGCGATGGCCCGCCGCATGTGGTCCTCGCCGGCCACCGATTCCACCCGTCTTTCCTTCGTCATCCCATCGAATAGGGTAACGCCGGGCAACCCAAGGAGGGCCGCCCACCCCGCACGAAGGAGGAACGCCGTGCTGGACAGGTTCGAGCGCTATCCGCTGACCTTCGGACCGACGCCCATCGAGCGGCTGGACCGCCTGTCCGCCCACCTCGGAGGGGCGGTGCAGATCTACGCCAAGCGGGAGGACTGCAACTCGGGCCTCGCCTTCGGCGGCAACAAGCTGCGGAAGCTCGAATACATCGTGCCCGACGCCATCGCGTCAGGCGCCGACACCCTGGTGACCATCGGCGGGATCCAGTCGAACCACACCCGGCTGGTCGCGGCGACTGCCGCGAGGCTCGGCATGAAGTGCCGCCTGGTGCAAGAGCACTGGGCGCCCTTCGAGGACCCCGCCTACGACCGCGTCGGCAACATCATGCTGAGCCGGCTGATGGGCGCGGACATCGAGCTGGTGGACGAAGGCTTCGACATCGGCATCCGTGAGAGTTGGGAGCGGGCCGTCGAGGACGTGAGGGCGAAGGGTGGAAAGCCCTACCCCATCCCCGCCGGAGCGTCGGTCCACAAGTACGGCGGGCTCGGTTTCGTCGGCTTTGCCGAGGAGGTCCGCGCGCAGGAGGAAGAGCTGGGGTTCCGGTTCGACGACATCGTCGTCTGCACGGTCACGGGTTCGACCCACGCGGGGATGCTCGTCGGTTTCGCGAAGGACGGCCGCGCGAACCGGGTGATCGGCATCGACGCCTCCGCGACTCTCGCGCGGACCCGCGCCCAGGTGATGGGCATCGCCCGGAACACGGCGGACCTGGTGGAGCTGGGGCGCGACCTCACCGACGAGGACCTCGTCCTGATGGGCGGTTACGCCCATCCCGCGTACGGGGTGCCGTCGGACGAAACGAACGGGGCCATCCGCCTCGTGGCCCGGCTGGAAGGGATGATGACGGACCCGGTGTACGAGGGGAAATCCATGCAGGGACTCATCGACCTCGTCAAGAAGGGGTATTTCCCCGCCGGTTCACGGATCCTCTACGCGCACCTCGGCGGGGTGCCCGCCATCAACGCCTACAGCAGCATCTACGGAGGCGGCTGAGCTACCGAAGGAGAACTCCATGTCCAACGAGCGCATCGGCTCCTACCTCGAGGTCGCACCCGGCGTCGACATCTACTACGAAGACGTGGGTGAAGGCGTCCCGCTGGTCCTCATTCCGGGATGGACGTTCACGACCAGGGTCTTCGACCACCAGTTCGCGGCGTTCGCCGGCTCGCACCGGGTGATCTCGTTCGACCCCCGCAGCCACGGGCGCTCGACCGTGACCACCGACGGCAACAACTACGCCACCCAGGCCGCGGACCTGGCGAAGCTCCTCGAGCACCTCGAAGTCGAGAACCCCGTCCTGGTGGGCTGGTCCACGGGATCCATGACCGCCTGGCACTACATCCGCAGCCAGGGGACGGCAGGGATTCGCGGACTCGTCGCGATCGACATGCCGCCGCTGGGAATGAGCGAGGACCCGAGCGACTGGGTCGAAGGCTCGATCCCGGAACTCCGCGGGTTCTTCCAGGCCATTCAGACGCCGGCCGGCCAGCGGGGCGTCATCGTCTGGTACGCCGACAACGTGATGATCGAGGGCGAGATGTCCCCGGAGGTCACGCAGTGGATCGTCGAGCAGTCGCTCGCCACGCCGCCGCTCATGGCCGCCCATCTGCTCGCCGACGCCTCGTTCGGCGACTATCTCGAGGAGGCGAAGCAGGTGGACGCGGAGATCCCGTCGCTGTTCGTGGTCGCCGAGCACTGGTCGGAGACGGCGAAGGCATTCCTCGCAAAACACTGCCCGAAGTCACGGGTCGAGGTCTTCGGCGGCCACATGATGTTCTGGGAGTACCCGGAGCGGTTCAACGACCTGCTCGGGGAGTTCGTGGCCGCAACCTGATCTCGGGCGGCGGCGGGCCGCTATTCCCCGCCGCGCGCCTCCGAGGTGATCAGCTCCACGATCTCCTGACTTGTGATCGCGCCCAGGAAGCGCTTCGTTTCCCGGTCCAGGACCGGCAACACGGTCAGCGACGCCTCCGTCATCTGCTGCAGGGCGTCCTCCACGGGCTCGTCGGACCAGGTGTTCGGCGTGTTGACCCGGGTGACGTTGCCGAGCGGAGTCTCGGCCCACGACTGCTTGGGCAGGTAGCGCAGCATCCCGACCGACACGATTCCGAACAGCTCACCGTCCTTTGCGACCACGTAGCCCTGCTGGTGCGGGACAACCCAGTCCTCCACGAACGCGCGCACCGACACCGACGGGCCGGGATAGGAGCGCGACGGGTCGATGACGTCCCCGACGGTCACGTTGTCGAGGGCGAAGCGGAGGAGCGACGGCGGCAGCGCGCCCGCCGTCGCCGGGGATTCGGCCGTTTCGGTGCCCTGCACGGCCCGGCCGATGATCGGCGGCATCAGCAGGATGTAGCCGAGCATGATCAGGACGAGCAGCGAAAAGACGTCCGCTCCGATCAGGCCGGTCTCGCGAAGGACGAGGAGAAGCGCGATCTCCGCGACCCCCTTGGCCATCAGTCCGGTGCCGGCCACCAGGGGCCGCTCGAGGCGGGCTACCGCGGCCCCGAGCGCGGCGCCGCCGAACTTTCCCGCCGCGGGGATGGCGATCAGGGCCGCGATCGTCCATGGATCGAGCGCCAGGAACGACGTACTCAGATAGAGCCCCGCCGAGCTGAAGAAGAGCGGAACGAAGAGTCCGTCGGCGGCGCTGCGCATCCCGGGGACGAGTTCGCGCCGGATCTGGTGGGGCAATCGGGAGAGCGCCGCGCCGAACAGGAGCGCGCCGAGCGAACCGTGGAGACCGATCTCCTCGGCGCCCACCACCACGAGGAACAGGATGCCCAGGATGACGCCGAAGGAGAGCTGCGGAACCCTGAGCAGCCGCCGGAGCAACACGATCAGCGGAGGAATGACCCGGCTCGCGAGCAGCCAGGTCACCACCACGAAGCCGGCGATCTGGCCCGCCAACCGGAGTATGCCGGCAGGCGTCGGATGGGCCGCGTGTTCGCCCACCGAGAATCCCACCACCAGCAACACCAGCAGTTCGGCGATGAGCGCCATGGTGAACATCTCGATGCCGATGGGGGTCCGCAGCTTCCCCTCGTCGATCAGCACCTTGGCGAGGACGCCCAGGCTGGTGAGGGACAGGACGCCGGCGACCGCGAGCGAGCCGGCGAACCCGAGGCCCAGTCCGAAGTCGAAGCCGATGTTGAAGGTGACCACGAGGGCCGCCAGCAGGGAAACCACCACCGAGACCACCGCGGCCACCGAGCACCGGCTGCGGATGGCCGCCAGAAAACCCGAGATGTCGAGTTCGTCCAGCCCGATCAGGAAGAAGAACAGGAAGATCCCGACCCCGAGCAGCACCCGAACCTCGCCTGATGGATCCACGATGCCGGTCACGGGCCCGAGCAGGATGCCCGCCGCCGTGTAGGCGACGATGGCGTTCAGCCGGAACCGCCGCAGGACCCCTTCGAGCAGCTTGCTGAAGACGATCAGCAGGCCGGCGGCGAAGAGCGCCTCGTAGATCAATTCCGCGGTCTGCTCAGCTCTTCTTGCGGAGGCGCCAGTCCGGCGGCCGCTTCACCGGGGGGCGGCTCGGGCGGAGTTCGATCCGGCTCGCGAGCGCCTGGCTGCGCTGCAGGACGATCCCGAGCACCGCCTCGGCCACGTCCTCGGGGGACAGCTTCCAGTCGGTGCCGTCCTCGGCGGAGCGGCCCGCGAAGCCGCTCGCGACGCTGCCTGGCATCACCGTTGCCACCCGGACGCCCGCTTCCCGGAGGTCGAGCATCATCGCCTCGCTGAGGCCGACGAGGCCGAACTTGGACGCGTTGTAGGCGGCGCCGCCCTTGAAGGGATGGCGGCCGGCGAGGCTCCCGATGTTGATGACGGTCGCGCCGGACGGCGCGTCGTTTTCGGCGGCCCCCGCCGCTTCGAGGAGGAGCGGCAACAGGGCCTTCGTCACCCGGAAGACGCCGGTCAGGTTCGTCTCCACGACCTGGCGGAAGTCCGCCAGCGAGAGTTCGGGGGTGGGGTGGTAAATCCCGATCCCGGCGTTGTTGACGAGGATGTCGAGGCGGCCGCAGCGGTCGCGGACGAACGCGGCCAGCGCGGCGACGCTCGCGTCGTCGGCGACGTCGCAGGCCGCGCCGTGGGCGAGGGCGTCGGTTGGCGATTCCGCGGCGAGCTGGGCGGCCGTCTCTTCCGCCGCCTGGCGCTTCGTCCCCGTCAGCACCACCTGGATC
>CAYUVU010000135.1:0-24557 GCA_964448205.1 uncultured Acidobacteriota bacterium | reverse complement strand
GTTTCGCGCTCGCCGGCTCGCCGGTGGTGCGCGACGTCTTCCTGCCGGGGTTGCAGGACTGGCGAACGCTGCTTGCGTTCGGCCGCTCGTTCGGCGGGCGGTTCGTGACCGCGCTCGACGTGTCGGACGTGGGAGACGGCTGGGCCGGCGGGCATCGGGTGGCGTCACCCCCGGCCGGCGGCCCCGGGCTGCCGCGTCTGCTCTTCAACGTCGGACATCGTCCGGACGGTCCCGGAGTCTCCCTGCCGGAACTCGGCGAGACGCCGGCGCCGCTCATGGTCGAGGTGCCGGCGGCCGGAGGAAGCGCCTGGACGATGTTCCAGGCCGGCGGACATGGGAGTCCGGACGGCGATGCCGGGGAGTGGCTTCTCGCTCTCTCGCCCGAGGACGGGCAGGTCCGGGGCCGCTACCGGCTGGCGCGGGCCCCCGGCGCGCGGGTGCGGAAGAACGGCGCCGTCAGTTCGGCGGCGCCGTGGCGGCCGGCATGGTCGGTGCCGGGAGCCACCGACCTCGTCACGCGGGTGTATCTCGCCGACCTCCACGGCCAGATCCACCGCCTGGAGGTCTCGGGGCCCGGCGCCCCGCAGTGGAGCGTGGCGCACCGGTTGGGCGGGGAGCATCCGATCGCGACGTCGCCCGTGGTCTTCCCGTTCCCGGGGAGGACCGAGCCCCACCTGCTCGTCGTCACCGGGGGCGACCGCCGGGTGCGCGGCACCGCGTCCGCGGTCGTCCTGCTCCGGGACGGGGGCATGCGTTTTCAGGAGGTCTGGAGACGGACGCTCGCCGACGGCGAGACCCCCCAGGGACAGCCCGTGGTGCTCGCGGGCGGGGCGGGCGTCGAGGTGGTCCTAGCCACTCACACGTCGCGGACGGAATCGCTCTCCTGCGACACCGCCGCCACCACCGACGGCATCGCCCGGCTGCGGGCGTTCAACGGCCTGACGGGAGCGCCGCTGGCCGGGGTGGTGGCCGAGGGGGCCGCGGTGCGGGCGTTCGGCCCGGGACGGGTTCGGGGGGTCAGCCTGTCCGCTTCGGGGAACATGGCCCTGAGCGTCAGCCGCGTGGGCGGCCGGGCGATCGACACGATCATCGGAGACTTCGAGTTCCGGGTGCGGGACGGCGCCCTCGAGGACGTGACCCTCTTCGTCG
Source organism: uncultured Acidobacteriota bacterium (assembly GCA_964448205.1). Lineage (GTDB taxonomy): Bacteria > Acidobacteriota > Vicinamibacteria > Marinacidobacterales > Marinacidobacteraceae > Marinacidobacterium. Next base: position 23,408 of record CAYUVU010000135.1, on the reverse strand, counting down.
AGGGATTCCGGCGTTCTCCCTTCTGGACCCGTCCGGAGGGTTGAGAAAATGACCGGACGACCCCGGCGCCGGCTCGCTTCGTGGCCACCCGGCACCGGGCGGACGCCAACCTCCCGCCGGCGTTCGCGGAGCGGCGCCGCCGCCCCGGGCTTCACGATCACCGAGGCCGTGGTGGCGCTCGGCCTCACGCTGATGGTGGCCGCGAGCTTCGGACTGCTGTTTCGCCAGGCCCGGCTGGTTCTCGAACTGCAGCCGGAGCTGGCGACGCTCCGCCAGGATGGACACGCGATCCTCGATCGCATCGCGGCGGACCTGGTGCGCGCGGGCAGCGGTCTGCCTGTTGAAGTCCCGGTCTTCACCGACCTCGAGCGCGCCGGTGACCGGAATCCGGACGGACTCGACTTTCTGACCGCGCCCGGGCGCCTGGCCGAAGCGTCGTTCGAGCCGGTGGTGGCGTTCGACGGCGTGGAGGTGAGACTCGGGCACCCCCGGTCTCGCCTGGACGGCGGGTCAGGAGGTCGGAGGCGGCGTTTCGTCGTGGTCTTCAACGACGACGAGATGACGCCCCGCTGGGCGTTCGGCGAAGTGGTCTCGGTTCGCGCCGCGAGCGGGGTCGGGTCGCCGGGGGAAGAAAACCCGGTCGGCGCCAGGGTGCGCATCGCACCCCGGGAAAACCCCTGGCACCGGCATTTCCGGCCGAGCGTGGACGGCGACACGTTCGAGCCCGGAAGCGGCGGCGGCCTGCTGGAGCGCGCGCTGCAGAGCGTGCTGGGCGGGGCGATCGAGGCGGCCGTTCCCGGAATCGGCGGTGGGGCGCTCGCGAGCCTCACCGAGCAGGTGCTGGGCGTGATGCTGGAGCGATGGGCGCGGGAGCGCGGGGCGCCGCCGGGAACCCCGCTGGAGGTCCGCCAGGGGGAGGGAACGGGACTGTTCGGCCTTGGGCAGCCCGGCCTGGTGCCGGTCAACCGCATCCGCTACCGGGTGCGGGACGCGGCGCCGGATGCCGCCGATCGCCGCCGGGTCCTGATGCGCCGGGTCGACGACGAGCCGCCGCAGCCGGTCGGGTACGTGGAGGATCTGCAGGTCCGCTACATAACGGGACAGAACGGGGACGTCCTGCTGGACAGTCCGCCGGGGTTCGCCGGCGACATGGCGTCGGCGGCCCGGCTCCGGGACCACGTCGTGCGGGCGGTCGACGTTGCAGTCCGGGTCCGGGCCGCTGAAGACCGGGCCGGCAGGGCCTTCTCCGGGAGCGAAGCCGCGCTTCCGGAAGAAGGCGGCGGCCACCTCACCCGGGTCTACCGGCGCCGGGTCGGGCTTCGGGTCACGGCGGCCGGCGTCGAACGCCGCGCCTGGGAGGAACTCATGCAGTTGAACTCCCTGCCGACCGAGATTCCGAGAATCGGACCGCTCCGGTTTCTTCCCGTTCCCTGGTAGTCCGATCCCCGTTTCCCGCGCCGGGCGCCTGGCCGCGGCGGGCGGTCCGCCGGTCGCGACGGCCCCAGTGAATGGCGACCGTCCCCAGGGCGAGATGCCGGTAGGAGACAGCGCGGAACCCGGCTTGACCGAGCGTGCGGGCGAGCGCTCCGGCATCCGGAAAGCTCAGAATGGAGTCCTTGAGGTAGTCGTAGGGGTCCCCGCCCGAAGCTGCGAGGCGGGCGAGGCCGGGTACCGCGAGCCGGAGCCAGGCCCCGTGCCCGAGGCGCACCACGCGGCTCTCCGGCCGCGAGAACTCCAGAATCACGAGCTTGGCTCCGGGGGAGAGGACCCGATGGATCTCGGCAAGCCCCCGCTCCAGGTCCGGGAGATTCCGGATTCCGAAACCCACCACTGCGGCGTCGAAGACGTCGTTTGCAAAGGGCAGCCGCATCGCGTCTCCGGCTACCCCGGGGAATGCCGTCCGCCGGCGAGCCGCCTTGGCGTCCGCGATCTCCAGCATCGCGGGAGTCAGATCGCAACCTACGGGACGGAGGTGGCGGGGCAGCAGCAGGGCGAGATCTCCGGTTCCGCAGCACAGATCGAGGATCCGGGAACCCGGAGCGCAGTCCAGTTCCCGGAGGGCGGCCCGTCTCCAGCCCTGGTCGAGTCCGACGCTGAGAATCCGGTTCATCCGGTCGTAGCGGGGCGCGACGGCCTCGAACATACGCCGGATCGCCCCCGGAGCCTGCCGCCGGGCCTCCGGCGAAAGCGGCGGCGAGCGCATGATTCAGTCTAGCGGTCGTCCGAGCGGTGGCGGAGCCCCGGCGACGGCGGCGCGGGCGCGGGCCACGGCCCGGGCAGACGATAATGTGCGGAACCTTGCCCGCCCTCTCCCCGCTCCCGCTGATGATCGGTCCGCTCGGCATGCAGGAGATGCTGATCATCCTGGTGGTGGCCCTGATCGTGTTCGGCCCCCGCAAGCTGCCGCAGATCGGCAAGACGCTCGGAAAGAGCATCGCCGAGTTCCGGCGGACCAGCACGGAGCTGCGCAGCACCCTGGAGCGGGAGGTCCAGATGGAGGAGTTCCGGGCAGCCCGCAGCGAGGTCTCCGACTTGAAGAAGGACGTGACGGATCTGGGCCGGGGACTCGACCCGGACCGCGGATCCGGTCCGCCGGACGCGAAGCCGCAGGCGGGGGAGAGCCCGCCGGCGGCGGACTCTCCGGCGGCGCCTCCCCCGGCCGGGGCGGAAGCGGACGACCCGGACAAGGCCGCGGCCCCCGCAGCCGACACGACCGGCGGTGGGGAACCCGCCGGCGGGAACGGCGCGGCGGACGACGGCGGTGCTACGGAAGCGGAGTCTCGAGGGGACTCCGGCAAGTGACGCGACGGGGCGGGCCCTCGCCACTCCACGGCGCTCCGTGAGCGACTCCGAACGGACGGACAGCCCCAACGGGCCGGCCGACCGGATGACCTTCCTCGAACACCTGGACGAACTGCGCATCCGGCTCATCCGGGCGGCGATCGCGATCATGGTGGCGTTCGTGGGCTGTTTCTTCTTCTATGACGAGGTCTTCACCTTCCTGATGCAGCCGCTCCGAAACGTCATCGAGCCGTACGGGGGGAGCCTCATCGCCACCGCGCCGCAGGAGAACTTCGTCCTCGGGATCAAGATGAGCTTCCTGGTGGCGATCGTCGTCTCCACTCCGGTCTGGCTGGGTCAGGCGTGGGGGTTCATCGCTCCCGGGCTCTACCGCCACGAACGCCACCTGGCCGTCCCGTTCGTCATCGTGGGCTCCGTTTTCTTCATTTCGGGAGCGGTCTTCTGCCACTACATCCTCTTCCCCATCGGCGCCGAGTTCCTGAGCACCTTCGGCGGCGTCGGCGAGGGCATCGAGATCCGCTACCGGGTCTCGGAAACGTTCAGCTTCTACGCCCGGCTGGTGCTGGTGACCGCGGTGATGTTCCAGATCCCAACGCTGGCGCTGCTGCTGTCGCGGCTGGGGGTGATCACTCCCCGCTTCCTGGTCCGCTATTTCAAGTACGCGATCCTGCTCTGCTTCGTGTTCGCCGCCCTCCTGACCCCGCCGGATCCGGCCACCCAGATCCTGCTGGCCGGGCCCATGGTCCTGCTCTACACGCTCTCGATCGGGATCGCCTGGATCGGGAACCGGATGCGCGGCAGGAAGCGGGAGGAGGACTAGGCGAACCCGTCCGGGGCGCGAGTCGCCGCCGAAAGGTGCCGTTTCAACACCGCGTGACTTTCGCCACAGGCTGCTAGGATCACGCCATGAGGCTCCGGGCGCGGGTCATTCCCCTGCTGCTGCCGCTGCTGGTGGGGGGCGCCATCTCGGCGACGATCCTGGGCGTCCAGCCGGCGCGCGGGCTGCCTCCCGCCGACGGGCTGAAGGTCCTGCTGCAACGGCACTCGAACGTCATCCGGCACATCGAGACGGCGTACCCCCGGGAGATCGACCCGGAGACGCTGACCCGGGCGACGGTGTCCGGGATGCTCGCCCGGCTCGACCCGCATTCGAATCTCTTCGTTCCGCGCAACTACCGTCAGATGCGCGAGCGGCAGCAGGGGGGCTACGTCGGCCTGGGAATCCGGGTGCAGCATCAGAACGGCCTCCTGACCGTCGTTTCCCCCTTCGAGGGGACTCCCGCCTACCGGCTGGGGATTCGCGCCGGTGACGTGATCTCGCGCATCGAGGGCGAAGATGCGACGCAGTACACGATGGACGACGCGGTGAACCTGCTCCGGGGTCCGCGAGGGACGCCGGTCAACATCACCATTACGCGGCCCGGCTACGACGCCCCGCTGGACTTCACCGTGATCCGCGATCGGATCCCGCTGAAGAGCGTTCCCTACTACTTCGTGCTCGACGAGCCCGCCGGGTCCGAGAAGACCGGCTACGTGCGCGTCTCGGACTTCAACGAGAACACCGAAAGCGAGCTCCGCGACGCCATCGCGGAACTTCGTCTCGCGGGAGCTGCGCGGCTGCTGGTGGATCTTCGCCACAATCCGGGCGGCCTCCTGAACCAGGCCGTGGCCGTTTCCAACGTCTTCCTGAAGCAGCACCAGGAAATCGTTTCCATCCGCGGACGTCACTCCGAAAACGATCAGGTGTTCCATGCCGACAAGCCCGGTCCCTACAGCGATGTCCCCGTGATCGTGCTCGTTTCCCGGGAAAGCGCGTCCGCATCCGAGATCGTCGCGGGCGCCATCCAGGATCATGACCGCGGACTCATCCTCGGGGAGAACACCTACGGCAAGGGGCTCGTCCAGTCGGTGTTCCAGTTGCCCCTCGGTTACGCGCTCGGTCTCACCTCCGCGGAGTACTTCACTCCCAGCGGCCGCCGGCTCCAGCGCGACTACGACTCCGGAGATTTCCTGGCGTATTTCCAGGATCGGGGCGAGCGTGAATCGAACGACGAGGCGGGAACCATCGTGCTGACCGGCCTCGGCCGGGAGATCCGGGGAGGGGGAGGCGTCGCGCCGGACCGGGAGGTCCCCGCTCCGGAACTTCCCGATGTCCTGGTGGATGTCGAACAGTACGGAGCGATCTTCCGGTTCGCTACCCGGTTCGTTCCCGCCGACGGCCGCGGCGCCGTCGACGGGGCGGGCACGCGGCCGGACGAACTCGAGGCGCGGGGTGACCTGATCCGGGCGGTGGATCAGGATTTCCGCGCTGACGCGGCGACGCTCGCGGAGTTCTTCGACTTCCTGGCGGCGGAGGGGATTCCGCACGACCGGGACGAACTGGAACGGCATCGCGACGCAGTGGCGCTCCGGATCGAAGGCGAGGTCTTCAGTCTCCTGTGGGGGCCGGCGGCGTCCCGGCGGGCGACCCTGGACCGCGACCCGCAGGTCGCGGCGGCGCTCGAGGCGATGCCGCAGGCGGCGCTGCTGCTCCACGATCCCGATGCGTACCTGGCCGGGACCACCGGCGGGGAAGGCCGCTGAGTGACATTGCGCCATCCATCCGGATTGGCCGTCGCTCTCGTCCTTGTCGCCGGCGCCGCGACGCTCGCGCCGGCGCAGTCGAGCGTCGAGGAGTTGGCCGCGCGACTCGAAAGCAGCGATGCCCGGACCCGCCGCGACGCGGCGCGCGCGCTCGGGGAAGACGGTTCGATCGAGGCGGTAGCGGCGCTTACCCCCGCGGCGCGTGACGCGGACCGTGACGTGCGGCGCGCCGCGTTGGAGGCGCTCGCCGCGGTCCGCAGACCCGATGCCGTGGCGGGATTGATCGTCCTGCTCGAGGACGAGGTCCCCGCGCATCGCCGCGGCGCCATCGGGGGGCTGGTGGACATCCACCGCCGTGAACCCCCCGCCGGCCGAACGGAACGCGCGGTCGACTGGCTGCTTCGCCGCGAACAGGAATTCGCACTCGATCCGCTGCGCCCGGTCGAAGGCCGGGTTGCGGATGCCCTGGCCGCCCGGCTCGATGACGAGGACACGGAGAACCGGAGACTCGCCGCCGAGGCGCTCGGCGTGCTGCGCGCGGCCACGGGAGCGGCGGCGCTCGCGCGCGCCGCGGCCGGCGACCCGGACGACGACGTGCGGCGGAACGCCGTGGGGTCCCTGGGTTTGATCGGGACCGAAGAAGCCGGCGCGAGCCTGTTGTCCATGGTTGAGGATTCCGGGCTCGAGCGACACGTCGTCCGGGCGCTCGGACGCATGGCCTTCCGCCCGGCGACAGCGGCGCTGGTTGCGATCTACGACCGCGACCCCGGAAACGATCTCGCGCGGGACGCACTGGAGGGGCTGGCCAGGATCGGGGCCCCCGAAGCGCGGGGGACGTTCTACCACGAGCTGTCGAGCCGGGATGCCCGCCGGCGCGAGTATGCGGCCGAGGGCCTGGGCCGACTGGAGGATCCCACGCTCGTGGACGGCCTGATCCGGGACTTTCTTCGCGAGGAGGACGCCCGGGTGCAACTGGCCTTCTGCTTTGCGCTGGTGCGTCTGGGTCAGACGCCGTTCGTGGACCGGGTCGTGCTTTCGCTTTCCGACCGGCGCCTGCGGGAAACGGCACGCCAGTACGGGTTGGAGCTGGCATCCGGGCACCTCGACGAGTTTCTCCGTTACCTGGACGACCCGGACCGGGAAGTCCGACTCGAACTCATCGCGCTCCTGGAGCGCGTGGGAGACCGGGCCGCGATTCCGAAGCTCGAGGAGACCGGCCGGGACCCCGACAGCGAGATCGCCGATCGGGCCCGGGCGGCGGCACGGGTCCTCGCCCGCCGGAGCGAAGCCCGATAGCCGCGCGCCGGGACACCGCGCGAGCCGTCCTGCGGGGCCTTTCCCGCGGCCGGGTTGAACGGCGAAGGAAAGGGTGAGACCATCGTGAACGTGCGCAGCGGTTTCTCTTCTCCCCTGGCGGCGGACCGATCTCTCCGGCGTCCGTACCTGACCGGGCTTCTCCTTCTCGGCGTGAGCGGGGCGGGTTTCCTCGTTCCGGCCGCGGAAGCCGAGCTTCCGTCCCGGAAGTCCGTCTGGCCCGAGGTTCAGCGCGACGGCAAGTCGCTGGTGATCGGCCGGTTCGTCGGCAAGTTCGAGAGCCCCGACTTCCGTTCGCGCCGGATCGTCCTTCGCCATCGCGATACGGGCCGGAACGAGACCCTTGCGGTGGATGACGGGCTGGGCCTCATCAATGAGCTGGTTCCCCCCGGCGTCTATGACGTGGAGGCGATCGAGGCGGTCTACTTCCCGAACATCCGCCCGATGAACACCCGGCGGTTCCGGCCGATCCGGCAGCGCTTCACGGTGGCCCCCCGGGACCACGAGCGGGGAGAGACCCTGATTTCCGTTCCCGCGGACCGTCCTGTCTACATCGGCACCATCCGGGCCGGCGCCGAGCGGCAGGGAATGGTCTACGAGGGGCAGAAGCTCCGGGTCCTCGATGACTTCGATGTCGCGATGGAGCGGCTTGCCACCTCGTATCCGCTGCTTGCCGCCAGCCTGAGCGAGCGGGCGGTGGTCCCGCAGCGGCACTTCATGCTCCGCCCGACCGTGCCGGAACCCCCGCTCGAAATGATCGTCGGGATGGAGGACCCGATCCGGCAGGCGCGCCGTTACATCGAAGACGGCAAATTCGAACAGGCGATCAACTGGCTCTCGACCTTCATGCCGGTTTCGGACGCACAGCGCAACGACGTTCGTCTGTTGATCGGTGAATCCCACCTGGGGTCACGGAACCTGGATCTCGCCATCGAGGAACTCGGGGAAGTGCTTCTCCAGGACCCGACGAACCTGCGGGCGCTGCGGTTGCTCGCCCGTTCCCATTCGCTGAACGGCGATCTCGAGGACACCGAGAGCCTCTACCGGGCGCTGCTCGATATCCGGCCGCGGGATGCGGAGGCGCACCTCCAGCTCGGCTACCTCCACGCCCTGCGTTCTGACGGCGTCGGCGCCGAAGCGGCGTTCGAGATCGCGTTCGAAACGGACTTCGACTACCTCATGCACGATCTCGCGCCGTTCCTCATGGCGGTGCGGGAGCGCGCCGCCAACCCCGGCATCCTCTACGAGCCGCCGGTGCTCAGAAGCACGCCGGTACCCATGCGGGATTCGGGCGGTTCGCGGCGTTCCTCGGAGCGCGACGGGATCATGGTCCTGATCGATCACCGCGGCCGGGTCAAGTCCGCACACTTTGCGCCCGAGAGTTCGGGACGGGTCCACCAGTTGATGATGTCCCTGGTGCGCGGCCGCTACACCCCGGCAACGCTCAACGGAGTCGCCGTGCCGGCCATCATGGCCCTCGGCAACTTCGGCGCGGACCGTTAGCCGGTCCCGGGCCCTTCAGCGCGTTCCCGCGGGGAGCGCCAGGACCCGGTCCACCTCGGCTTCGAGCACTTCGAAGGGTTGGTCCGTGCTCGGGGCCGGGTGGAGGAGTCCCTCGCGGTCGATGAGGAAGTTGGCCGGATAGCGGGCGGTCTCCACGAAGATGTCCGGCATGACGCCGTTTTCGAGGACACCGGGCAGGAGCAGCGGGTAGTCCACCGACAGCACGTCCCTGCGAAAGTCCTGCTGAATGGCCTCTTCCTCGGTGGAGACGCCGTAGACGAGGAATCCCTCCTCCGCGCGTTCCCGCGCCAGCCGGTCCAGCTCGGGCATCTCGGCGCGGCAGGGCGGGCACCAGGTGGCCCAGATGTTGACCAGCACCACCGATCCCCGGTGATCGGAGAGGCGGTGGACCCCGCCGTCGAGATCCCGCGCGACGAAGTCGGGAGCGGCCACCCCCGAAAGCGCGAGGTTCGCCGCCTGGCGGGCTCGCCGCACGGCGCCTCCGATGGGGACGGTCACGAGCCCGAGGGACAGGATCGCCACCGACGCGGCCATCCATCCGGTCCACCGGAGGCCGCCGTCGCGGTAACCGCGGAAAGCGCGGTGCAGCGCGAACGCGGGCGGAAGCAGCATGACGAAAGCCACCGCCCCGAGGCGCAACCCGTAGTCCGCGTCCGGGTTGGAACTCAGCCGGGTAAGGACGAAATACGTGCCGGCGCCCAGCGCCGCGGAAACGAAGGGAGAGAGCACCCCGGGCCAGAAGGGAGAACGGGGCGCGCCGGTCATGCCGCCAATTTACCCGGCTGCTCTCTCGTCACCCTGGTAGCGGCGCCGGATGCCCGGTATCAGATACCGCGAAAAGAGCGTCTCCTGGTCATGCCCGGGCGAAAAGCCGAAGTCCCGGCGGGCCGCGGTGTCGTCCACGGCGCCCGGCCAGCTGGCCACGATCCGGTCGCGCGCCCGGTCCAGCCGGAACCGGACTTCGAGACCCGGAAAATCCCGCGCCACGCGCGCGATGATCTCGGCGGCGGAAAGGCTGGGCCCGCCCAGGTTGTAGGCGGTCCGGGTCAGGGCGGCCTTCCGGCGCCGCGCGAGACGCAGGACTCCCTCCACGGCGTCCGGCATGGCGCAGAAGGGAAGGCGAGCCTCCCGGTCGACGAAGCAGCAGTACGCCTCGCCCCGGGCGGCCGCATGGATGAGTTCCGGGGCCCAGTCGCTCGTCCCTCCCTGGGGCAGGGTGTCCGAGGAAATGAGACCGGGAAGGCGCACCGCCCGGAAATCAAGGCCGCCGCCCAGCCGCTCGATGGTGGCGCCGAGGCGCTCGACATAGAGCTTCTGGGCGCCATAGAGCGTTACCGGGTCGAGGTATTCGTCTTCGCTGACGGGCGCCGCCGCCTCCTTGGCCTCCCGCGACGGGAGGCCGTACACCGCGATCGAACTCGGGAACACGAAGCGAACCGGTTCGTCCGGGGTGGCGAGATCCGCGGCCATCGCGAGGAGGCGGGCGGCTCCCTCGGCGTTCACCCGGTGGGCGAGGACCGGGACGGACTCGGCCCGCGTCGAGAGGATCGCGGCCAGATGGAAGATGAGGGTGGGGCGGAACTGGCGCAGGAGACGCTCCCACAGCGCGGGATCGAGGATGTCTCCCCGGAAGTGCTCCCGGTGGCGGTTCCCCGGCCCCGCGCTGGACAGCGGACGAAGATCCACGGTCACGATGGGATCGCCCGGGCCGTCGGCCAGCCGCTGGAGGAGGGCCTGTCCGATCTCGCCCGCAGCGCCGGTGATCAGCGCGACCGGGATCCGTCCGCCGCTCATGCCGGGAAGCCGCCCCCGTCGGCCGCGGTTCCCAGGACGCGCCGCAGAAAGGTGCCGATGTCCCGGATCTCCGCCTCGGCGACCTGGTGCGCCATCGGGTATTCGTGGTACTCGACGGTCCAGCCCAGCTTCGTGAGGGCCCGGGAGCTCACGCCGGCGAAGTGGACCGGGATCAGGGGATCGAACGAGCCGTGGGCCTGAAAGATGGGCGTGGGCGGCTCCGGCGGGGGCGCCACGCCTTCGGTGACCGGCAGGTAGGTGGAGAGCGCCACCACGCCGGCCGGCCGGATGGGTGGCTCGCCCGCGGAGCCGGGGCAGGTGGCCGCCTGGAGGACGACCGCTCCACCCTGGGAGAATCCGGCCAGCACCACGCGGTCGGCGGGGATTCCGCGCTCGGCCTCCTGCGCCACCAGGGAGCGCACGCCGGCGACCGATTCGGCCAGGTGCTCCCGGTTGACGCCGGTGTCGCGCTGGACCGACGCGATGTCGAACCAGGCGCGCATCTCCATCCCGCCGTTGATGGTCACGGGCCGGAAGGGCGCTTCGGGGAAGAGGAACCGGATCCCCAGCGCATCGGGCAGCCGCAGCGCCGGGATGATGGGTTCGAAGTCGTGCCCGTCGGCGCCGAGCCCGTGCAGCCAGATGATCGTGGCGCGGTGCGGCCCGGCGGGAGGCACCTCCACCGCGCTCCAGGGAGGCGCCGCGGCGGAAGCCGCGCCGGAGGGGATGGCGGGACCCGGCTCAGCGAGATGGCTCAGAACTGCTCCTCCAGCACGGTTTCGAGGACTTGCAGGTAGTTGGTGGCGTCGGCGGAGGAGAAGGGCAGGGGCGGCTTGAGCTTGATGACGTTGGCGTCCGGCCCGTCGGTGCTGTTGAGGATCCCGAAGTCGCGCAACCGGTTCACGAGCCGGCGGGCCTCCTCGGTGGCGGGTTCGCGGCTCGACGGGTCGCGGACCATTTCGAAACCGAGAAAGAGTCCGCGTCCCCGAACCTGGCCGAGGATAGGGTAGCGGCTGGCGAGCGCGGTCAGCCCGCGAAACAGCTGCTCGCCGACGGCAGCGGCGTGTTCGGCAAGCCGCTCCTCCCGGATCACGTCGAGGACCGCGAGCCCCGCGGCGCAGGAGACCGGGTTGCCGCCGAAGGTGTTGAAGTACTCCATGCCGGTCTCGAAGGACCGGGCGAGTTCCCGGGTGGTCACCACCGCGCCGAGCGGATGTCCGTTCCCGGCCGGCTTCCCGAGCGTGACGATGTCCGGAGTCAGCCGTTCCCGGTTGTCCTGCACGGCGAGAAAGGCCCAGAACTCCGGCCCGGTCCGCCCGAAGCCGGTCTGGACTTCGTCCGCCACGATCACACCGCCGGCGCTCCGCACGGCCTGGTAGAGCGCTCCCAGGTAGCCCGCAGGCGGCACGATCTGGCCGCCGCAACTCAGGATGGCCTCCCCGATCAGGGTCGCCGGCCCCACCGCCCGGACCCGGGACCCGGCGTCCCCGATCAGTGACGCCGGGAAGTCGCCGTCATCCTCCCGGAAGCGGCCGCGGTAGCCGTCGGGCATGGGTAGCCGGTGGAGCCACGGTGGCCCGGGGCGCCCCCCGCGGCCGTCGAGCTTGTAGGGGCTGACCTCGATGAGGGAGGTCAGGTTGCCGTGATAGCCGCCATCGAACACCAGTGTTTCCCGCCGTCCCAGGTGAGCGCGGGCGATGCGGAGCGCGAGGTCGTTCGCTTCGCTGCCGGAGTTCGTGAGAAACACCACTTCCAGCGGCGCGGGGAAGGTGTCCGCCAGGCGTTCGGCATAATCGGTGAGCTGGCGGTAGAGGTAGCGGGTGTTCGTGTTGAGCAGGGCGGCCTGCCGGGCGATGGCGTCCGCGACCCGCGGGTGGGCGTGCCCCACGTGAGCGACGTTGTTGACCATGTCGAGGTAGTCGCGTCCGGTGTCGTCGTAGAGGCGGGCGCCGCGGCCCCGCACCACCCGGATGGGGATGTCGTAAGAGATGCTGAGGGCGCTGCTGAACCGTCGCCTGCGGGCTTCGAGAAGCCTGCCGCCAAGTTGCTCGCGGGCTTCGGGCCGCACGCGGGCCTCGGGTCCCAGGCCGAAGAAACTCACCGGATCGGCGCTCAGGGCGGAAAGGACCGGCAGGTCGGCAGCGGTGGTTCGCCGTGGCGGTCGGCCCCGCAACCTGCCAAGGAGTACCTGGAACTGGAGGTGGGGAGGCGGGTCGCCGCCCCCGGCCGACTCCGCGACGGTTCCGAGCGTTTCCCCGGCCTCGATGCCGCGTCCCGGAACGAGGTTTCCGAGGCATGCGGGATCGAGATGGCGGTAGGAGGTCCAGAAGACCTCTCCGCCGTACGCGTGGCGGACGCCGGCCGAAACGCCGCTCCCGGAGTCACCGGGGCGCACGCCAGCCCAGTCCACCTCTCCGGCAAGGGGCGCGCGCACCGGTGTCCCCGCGGGAGCGAAGATCTCGATCCCCAGTTGAAGGGTGGCCGGTTCCGCCCGCCGCCCCCCGGGGCCCTTCCGCGCCAGCGTTTCGGGAACCCGCGGTTCGAGATACCGGCCGATCGCGACGCCCGCGGCCTCCGTCGCCGCCGTGACGGCCGCGCGGAGCGTCTCGGCGGCGGCCCCGGGATCGATCGCCGGGCTCTCCGGCGAGAGGTCCAGGACAACCGGGGCCCCGGGCAGCGGGACCGGAGGCGTGGCGTCCGCCGCGGCGCGCCGAACGGCGGCCCGCCGCTCCGCCAGGCGGGGCAGGGGCGGGAAGCCGGCGGCCATCCGGAACCGGCCGCTGAAAACTTCCGGCGCCTCTGCCTCGATCGCCCGCAGGACACGCCACACTCCGGCCTGACTCGCCATCAGGTACTCGTCGGCCGCCGCTCCGGCGACCTCGGACCGCCGCAGGGCCGCAACCCCGGCGCTCACCAGCGCGCGGGTCGCGAGGGCGACCCCGAAGAGATCCGCCTCCTGCTCGGTGACCGGCCGCTCGGCCGCGAAGCCGGCGAGCACCCGGGCGGCCGCCGGAAGCGGTTCGAGTGCGGGGGCGGCCGTGTAGAGGGCCGCGGTCGCCGCCTCACAAATGAGCGGACCCCGGAGGGAGTCCCCGAAGTCGAGGAGAGCGACGTCCTCCGGTTTCGCAGTTTCGGGTTCGCCCGCGGCGAGCAGGAGGTTGTCGTCGTTGGCGTCGTTGTGAAGCGCGCCGGCGGGGAGCGCCAGGAGGTCCGGCAAGGCGTCCCGGATGGAGTCGGCGACGTTTCGGTAGATGCCGTCGCTGTCCTCCTCACGGAGGATTCCGGAAGCCGCGGCAATGAGGGCGGGCGCGTGGGCCGGAGCCCAGGGAATCTCCTGGACGTCGAGCTCGGGATCGTCGAAGCCGTCGAGGGCGCGCTGCACGCGCCCGACAAGCCCCCCGACCGATTCCAGCAGGGCGTGCGGCCGGCGCCGGAAGGCGGAGAGCGGCAGGCCCTCGAGGTAGCGAAACAGGCGCACCCGGTGACCGCGCCCGCCGAAGTCCCGCCATCCCGGCAGCGCGCCGGCGGTGGTTGGAACCGCTTCGGGGACGCGGAGTGCCGGATCCCGCTCGCGGGCGCGGGCGATGAGGCCGTGTTGCAGGCCGAGCCGTTCGGGCCGCTCGGAGGCGCTGCTGATCTTGAGGACGAACCGCTCGCCCGAATCGGCTTCCAGCAGGAAGTTGGCGTCGCGCTCGCCGGGAAGCGGCCGGGCGTGCGCCTGCAGGCCCCACAGTTCGTGCGTGGTGGCCGCCGCCTCGTGAACGGCGACCCGGGGCCGGTGTCTGAGGGGGTCGATGGGGAACGGGAGCTCCCCCGCCGGCGCGGCGCGCATCAACGGAGCAGGAGCCGCAGGAGCCCCAGCTTGCCCCGGTAGGGGGGATAACGCACCGGAGGATCGAGCCAGGTGACGGCGTTCAGGACGGCCCGCCGGTAAGAGAGCAGGTCGAAGCCGTGGACCCCGTGGTAGGCGCCATGGCCACTCCTTCCGACGCCGCCGAACGGCAGCGATGGGTTGGCGCAGTGAACGACCGCGTCGTTGGTGACCAGCGCCCCGGAACGAAGCACGGCCGCGGCGCGCTGAATGGGTTCCCGCCGCCGGGCGAACACATAGAGCGCCAGCGGATCCGGATGGGCGCGGAGCTCGGCGAGGGCCTGGTCCAGGTTCCGGTAGGGGAGGAGCGGCAGGATGGGCCCGAAGATCTCCTCGCGCTGCGCCGCGTGCCCGTCGGGCCAGGGCCCGGTCACCGTGGGACCGAAGTGGAGCCGCTCCGGGTCCCGCTCGCCGCCCCGCAGCAGCGGAAGGCCGGAAAGGAGCCGTTCCAGGCGCCGAAAGTGCGTCTCGTGGACGATCCGGCCGTAGTCGGGGCTGTCCGCGGGGGCGCCTCCGTAGAACCGATCGAGGTTCTCGCCGAGCCTTCCCGAGAACTCGTCGTAGCGGTCTTCGGGCACGAGGACGAAGTCGGGGGCCACGCAGGTCTGTCCGGCATTCAGGAACTTGGCCCACGCGAGGCGGCGCGCCGCGAGGCGCAGGTCGGCGCTCGGGTCCACGAGGGCCGGGCACTTGCCGCCCAGTTCGAGCGTGACGGGCGTGAGGGCGCGTCCCGCCGCCTCCGCGACCAGGGCGCCGACCCGGCGGCTGCCCGTGAACAGGATGTGGTCGAAACCCCGGCCGATGAGCGCCTGCGCCGTTTCCGGTCCGCCTTCGACCACCTGGACCAGCCCCGGCGGCAGCGCGGCGGGCGCCAGTTCGGCGAGCTTCCCCGCCGTCGCCGGCGCGTGCTCCGAGGGTTTGATCACCACCGCGTTGCCGGCGGCGATGGCCGCCACGGCGGGAGCCAGGCTGAGTTGGAGCGGGTAGTTCCAGGGCGCGATGACCAGGACGACGCCGATCGGGACCGGCTCGATCCGGCTCCGCGCCGGCATCACGGCGAGCGGGGTGCCGACCCGGCGGGGACGCATCCAGCGCCGCAGGTTTCGCCGTGCGTGCCGGATCTCGGCGAGGACCAGCCCCGTCTGGGTCGCCCAGGTCTCGAACGCCGGGGCCCCGAGATCCGCGCCGAGCGCCTCTTCCCAGGTTTCGCGGTGGTCCCGCAGGACCGCCGCCAGCGCCGCGAGCGCCTCGGTTCGGAACCTCCGGGAAGCGGTCTCGCCGGATTCGACGAGCCGCCGGGCCCGCTCCAGGACTGCTGGCAGGTCGTTGGTCACCGGGGCGGCGAGTATACGGAGGCCCGCAGGGAACGGAGACCGGGCGGCCGGTGGGCGCCGGGTAGACTTCCGGCCGGTTCGTCATGCGATTCTCCGGGCCCGTGCTCCCGTCGCCCGAGAGCGCCCTGGCGGGGCGGATGGAACTCATGCGGATTCCGGAAAGGCACTTTGTCCTGAAGACGCCGCTGGCTCCGCCCTGGCCGGAGGGCCTGGAGGAGGCGCTGTTCGGAATGGGGTGCTTCTGGGGCGCCGAGCGCCTGTTCTGGACGGCGGCGGGGGTGTACACGACCGCGGTCGGATACGCCGGGGGGCTGACGCCCAACCCGAACTACCGCGAGGTCTGCACCGGCCGCACGGGCCACGCCGAAATCGTCCGCGTGATCTTTGAGCCCGCGCGGGTGACGTACGACGAACTCCTGCGGATCTTCTGGCAGAACCATGATCCGACCCAGGGAATGCGTCAGGGCAACGATGTCGGGACCCAGTACCGGTCGGCCATCTACACGGTGGGAAGCGAGCAGGTCGAGACCGCGCTCAGGAGTTCGGACGCCTATGCCGGGCGGCTCCGGACCGCGGGATACGGCCCGGTCACCACCGAGATCCGGGAGGCTCCCGCCTTCTACTACGCCGAGGACTACCACCAGCAGTACCTGGCGAAGAATCCGGGCGGCTACTGCGGCATCGGGGGCACCGGCGTCGCCTGTCCGACCGGCCTCCCGGGCTGAGTTTGGCCGAGGCCGCCGGTTCCGCCGCCGAGAAGGCGAAGTCGCTGGACCTCGCGAGGGTCGAGCGTCACATCTTTCTCTGCGCGGACGCCGACAAGCCCAAGTGCTGCGAGCCGCTCGTCGGCTGCGAGAGCTGGCTCTACCTGAAACGGCGTCTGGAGGAGCTGGGGCTCGCGAACGGCCCCGCCGGCGGCCGCGTCGCCCGGAGCAAGGCGAACTGCCTCCGGGTCTGCGCCGAGGGTCCCATCGCGGTGGTCTATCCGGAGGGTGTCTGGTACTCCGGAATGACGCCCGGAGCGCTCGAGGAGGTCATCCAGGGCCATCTGATCGGCGGAACCCCGGTCGACAAGTACCGGATTCCCAACAGTTGACGCTTCTGACGCGGCCGGAGCGTCACCCCAGGTGGCGGCGGAGGAGGCGTTCGGCGGCCGCGAGGGAAATCCCCCGGCGGCGGGCGTAGTCCTCGAGCTGATCCCGGCCGATCGTCCCGACGGAGAAGTAGCGCGCGGCGGGGCTCGCGAAATAGAGCCCGGCCACGGAAGCGGCCGGCCGGATCGCGAAGTTCTCGGTCAGTTCGACGCCGATGGCCCCTTCGGCGTCCAGCAGGCCGAAGATCTCGCTCAGGATGCCCAGGTCCGGGGTGGCCGGGTATCCTGGGGCGGGACGGATCCCCCGGAACCGCCCCCGGATCAGGTCCTGCGGCGTCAGGTCCTCGGACTTGCCGTATCCGAGGTCCTGCCGGGCGCGCTCGTGGAGCCACTCGGCGAGGGCCTCGGCGAGACGGTCGCCGAGGGACCGGAGGAGGAGGGCGTCGTAGTCGTCCCCGGCCGCCTCCGCCTCCGCGACCAGGCCGGCCAGGCCGTGGCCGGCGGTGACGGCGAACACGCCGATCACGTCGGCGCCGCCCGGCGGCGGCCGGCCCCCCTCGGCGGCTCGCAGGAAGTCGGCGGCCGCGAGGCGCGGCCCGGGTCCGTCCTCCTGCTGCCTGAGCGTCGGGATCCGGGATCCGGGGGCTTCGCCGAGGCCCCCGGGGCGCCAGACCAGGATGTCGTCGCCTTCCCTCGCCGCGGGGAAGAACCCGTAGACGGCACGCGCTGCGAGTCGCTGGTCCGCGGCGAGTCTCCGGAGCCGCTCGCTGGCGTTCCGGTGAAGCTCGCGGGCCTCGGTCCGGGTCGCATCCCGTTCGAGCAGGTCCGGGAAGGTCCCGCGGAATTCCCAGGCGTGGAAGAACGGCGTCCAGTCCACATAGGGGATCAGGTCGGCGACCCGGATCTTCCGGAGGACGCGCGGGCCCCAGAACGCGGGCTCGACGGGCGCGGCGCCGGAAGGCTCCGGGGCGCGGCGGCGGGCGGCGGACAGGTCGAGGAGCCGCCGGCGGCGGCGGGGCGTACGGTTCCGCTCCGCCTCCTGGGTCCGCTCGTTCTCCTCCACGAAGGACGCCGAGCTCTCTCCGAGCAGCGCGCGAACCACTCCCGACGTCCGCGAGGCGTCGGCCACGTAGACGACCGCGCCCGATCGCCGGGGAGCGATCCGGAGCGCGGTGTGGCGGGCTGAGGTGGTCGCCCCGCCGATCAGCAGCGGCAGGGCCACGCCCCGCCGCTCCATCTCGGCGGCGAAACGCTCCATCTCGTCGAGCGACGGCGTGATGAGGCCGGAGAGGCCGATCAGGTCGGCATTCGTTTCGCGCGCGGTGTCGAGGACCCGGTCCGCGGGAACCATGACCCCGAGGTCGTCCACCCGGTAGCCGTTGCAGGCGAGCACGATGCCCACGATGCTCTTGCCGATGTCGTGGACGTCGCCCTTGACCGTCGCGAGGACGATCCGCTCGCGCGGCCCGCTCGTTTCGTCCGACTCCATGTACGGCTCGAGGACGGCCACGGCCTTCTTCATCACCCGAGCGCTCTTGACGACCTGGGGGAGGAACATCCGCCCGTCCCCGAAGCGGTCCCCCACCACCCGCATGCCGTCCATCAGGGGACCTTCGATCACGGCGAGTGCGGAGGGCATGCCGCGGCGGGCCTCGTCGGCGTCCGCTTCGACGAAGTCGAGGATGCCGTTCACCACGGCGTGGGCGAGCCGCTCGGAGACCGGGCGCCGGCGCCATGCATCGTCCGCGGCCGCCCCCTTCCGCCCCGCGCCGGCCCGGTCGGCGACCGCGAGGAGCCGCTCCGTGGCGTCCCCGCGCCGGGCGAGGACGACGTCCTCGACCCGTTCGCGGAGGGTCTCCTCGATCTCGTCGTACACGGGGAGCCGGCCCGCGTTCACGATCCCCATGTCGAGTCCGGCCGCGATGGCGTGGTGGAGGAACACCGCGTTCATCGCCTGCCGGACGCCCTCGTTGCCGCGGAAGGCGAAGGACAGGTTGGAGACGCCCCCCGAGATCAAAGATCCCGGGCAGGCCGCCCGGATCCCGGGGATCGCCTCGATGAACTCGACGGCGTAGCGGTCGTGCTCGGGGATGCCGGTGGCGACGGCGAGGACGTTCGGGTCGAAGATGATGTCCTCGGGCGGGAAACCGGCCCGTTCCGTCAGCAGCCGGTAGGCGCGCCCGCAGATGGCGATCTTGCGCGCCGCGTCCACCGCCTGTCCCTCCTCGTCGAACGCCATCACGATGACGGCGGCGCCGAACCGGCGAATGCGGCGCGCCGCCGCGAGGAAGGCGTCCTCGCCGTCCTTGAGCGACAGCGAGTTGACCACCCCCTTGCCGGGAAGCGCGCGAAGCCCGGCTTCGATGACCTCGAGGCGCGAGCTGTCCACCATGATCGGGAGCCGGGCGATGTCGGGTTCCATGGCGATCAGCCGCAGGAACCGGCCCATGGCGGTCTCGGACTCGAGCAGGCCCTCGTCCATGTTCACGTCGAGCAGGTTGGCGCCGCCCTCGACCTGGTCCCGCGCCACGGAGACGGCCGACTCGAACTGGTCGGTCCGGATCAGCCGGGCGAAGCGCCGCGAACCGGTCACGTTGGTGCGCTCCCCCACCACCAGGAAGGCGGATTCCGGCCGCACCAGCGGCTCGGTGCCGGCGAGGCGGAGCCTCGGGGAGGGTGCGGGAGCCCGGCGCGGCCGGGTCCCGCGCACCGCGCGCCGGACCGCGCGGATGTGGTCCGGGGTGGTGCCGCAGCAGCCGCCGACGAAGTTGACGAGACCGTCCTCCGCGAGGGCGCCGAGCGCCTCCGCCGTGACTTCCGGCGCCTCGTCATAGCCGCCGAGTTCGTTCGGGAGGCCGGCGTTCGGGACGGCGCCCACCGGAACCGGGGCGAGGCGGGAGAGGGTCTCGACGATGGGGCGCATCGCTTCGGCGCCGATCGAGCAGTTCACCCCGGCGGCGGTCACCCCGGCGTGTTCCACCGAAACCCAGAAGGCTTCGGAGTCCTGCCCGGTGAGATTCCGGCCTCCCTGATCGACGGAGGTGAAGGAAACGAGGAGCCCGGGATCCCCGCGCGCCTCCGAAATCGCGTCCCGGCCGGCCGCGAGCGCCGCCTTGGCGTTCAGGGTGTCGAAACAGGTCTCGACCAGCAGGAGATCGGCTCCTCCCGCCAGGAGACCCGCCGCCTGTTCACGGTAGGCGTCCCGCAACGCGTCCCAGGAAACGGCCCGGAAGGCGGGGTCCGACACGTCGGGGGACACGCTCAGGGTCCGGTTGGTGGGGCCCATGGAACCCAGCACGAGGCAGTCCCGGCCCGCGGCGTCGGCGACCCGGCGCGCGGTCTCCGCTCCCCGGCGGTTGATCTCGAAAGCCCGCGCCTCGAGGCCGTAGTCGAGGAGGGAGACGGCGTTCGCGTTGAACGTGTTGGTCGTGAGAGCGTCCGCGCCGGCGTCGAGATAGAGGTGATGCACCTTCTCCACCAGCTCCGGACGGGTCAGGGACAGGACGTCGTGGAGCCCCTGAAGCGGTTTCGGATGCTCGCGGAGCAACTCGCCCCGGAAGCCGGCCTCGTCCAGGCGTTCGGCCTGCAGCATGGTCCCCATGGCCCCGTCGAAGACGATGATCCGTTCGGAGACCGCCTTCAGGAATCCGTGCCGGCCCAGGTGCATGGTGCTCACTCGCGTCCGGAAGTCTAGGAGCGCACCGGGGTTCCGGTGATCCGGGGCAGGCGCCCGGCCAGCCCGGTCACGGGTACCATGCCGGTCAGCCAGCCCGGAGGAACCGCCAATGCCGCTTCACGTTCAGGTCGTCCTGGGAGCGGTGGGCGGTGTGCTCGCCGGGGTGCTCTTCGGCGAAGCGGCCGCGGTGCTGCAGCCGATCGCGGACCTGTTCGTGCGGCTGCTCCGCATGATCATCGCCCCGCTGATCTTCGTGACGCTGGCGCTCGCCCTGACCCGGACCGGGGGCAAGGGCGCCGGCCGGATCGGGGTTCGGGCGATCGTCTACAACCTGGGCACCCTCTCGGTGGCGCTCGCGCTGGGCATCGGGATCGCCGTCTGGCTCGGGCCCGGGCGGGGGGTGGACATCTCGGCTCTCGGGGGCACGGACCAGCCAGCCGGCGCCGCCGCCGGGCAGGCGCGGTCCATCATGGACATCCTGGTGGGCATCGTGCCGACGAACGTGGTGGGGGCGTTCGCCGAGGCCGAGGTCCTCCAGGTCCTCTTCCTCGCGATCCTGTTCGGCGTCGCCGTGAACGCGCTCGGCGCCGACCGCGTGAAACCGCTCATCGATGTGCTGCAGGCGGTGAACGACGTCCTCTACCGCGTCGTCCACTGGGTCGTGCGGTTGGCGCCGGCGGGGGTGTTCGCGATTCTGGCCGCCGTGGTGGGCCAGTCCGGCCTGGACATCCTGGGGACGCTGCTGTGGTACGCCACGGTGTGCCTGATCGCCACCGTGGTGCACGTGGGGGGTGTCCACGCGGTGCTGCTCCGCCTCTGGGCGCGCCAGCCACTCGGCCAGCTCCTCCGGGCGCTGCGCGAGCCGCTGCCCATCGCGTTCGCCTCGGTCTCGACGGCGGCGGCGCTCCCGGTGTCCATGGCGGCGGTCCCGCGGGAGACCGGGATCTCCGGGAAGGTCGCCGGGTTCGTGCTGCCCTTCGGCGCGGCGGCCGGCCGCGACTCCAGCGGGATCTACCAGGTGGTGACGGTCGTCGCGATCGCCCAGCTCGTGGGGCGTCCGCTGGACACGGGCGAACTGGGCCTCCTCTGGGTGACCGCGATCCTGAGCTCGCTCGCGGTCTCCGGCGTGCCCGCGGCCAGCTTCGTGAACCTCACGATCCTGCTCGGCGCGCTGGGGCTCCCGGTCACGCTGTCGGCGCTGGTGCTGGCCGTCGAGCGTCCGCTCGACCACCTCCGGACCAGCGGGAACCTGATCGGCCAGATCTCCAATGCGATCTTCACCGGGGCCACCACCGGGGAAATCGGCCCTGAAGGAGCGGCGCGGAAGGAATGAAGGCTCGCTGGCTCGCTGCCTGCGGTCTGGTTCTCGGTTCGTGCGGCGGCGGGGAACCCGTTGCGCCTACCGCGCCGACGGCGCCTCCGGCCTCCGCCAGCGTGCGCGGGATCCTCACGAGGACGGTGGAAGGCGGCCCGGTGGCGGGAGCGACGGTGAGCGCCGGGGGGATGACGGCCCGCTCGGCCGCCGATGGATCCTTCGCGATCGACCTCCCCGCCGGGGAACACCGGATCACGGTTTCCGGGCCCGGAATCGTCGAGCGCACCACCGCGATCCAGGCGCCGAACGGAGCCCTGGAGCTCGACGCGATCCCGACGGGAGGGCCCTGGACGCTCGACTTCTACCGGGAAATCGCCCGGAACGGCGCCGGCGGCGGCGAGTTGCAACCCCTCATCCCCTGGGAATCGGAGCCGACCTTCTATATCGACGCCCGCCCGGAACCGACTACCGGCGCGGAAATCCCCAAAGAGATCATCGGGTTCGTGGAAGAGGCGATCCGGGTCACCGTCCCGCTGCTCAGTGGGGGGCGTTACACCGGTGAGCGGATCACAGCGACGCGCGAGCCGCCGGCCGACATGACGCCGGGAACAGTGATCCTGCGGTGGAACGCGCGTGAGGTTGCAGAGCAGGTGGAGACGGCGGACGCTTTCGCCTACGCCGTAGGCGGGTCAGCGAACGTGGTGGTGTTCCGGCACCTCGACGAGACTCACGCGGTTCACCACGAGCTGGGCCACGTCATGGGCCTCTACCACCCGGTCGGAGGACACCGGCCGTCCCACATGGTCTATTCGGGAACGCTTCAGCCGCCCCACTTCACCGAGTGGGACATCTTCCACGCGCGGGTGCTCTATTCGCGGCCCCCCGGCAACACGGACGTGGACGTGGACCCACCCGGGTTCGTGATTGGCGGGACGGCGGCCGCGGCCCCGACGCGGGCCGGGCCGATTGTCTGTTTCTTCCCCGAGCGGCCGCCCCACCGGCACTGACCGTTCAGCGGACCAGCAGGTTCCGGGCCCTCCGGTCGGCGGCCGGGTCTTCGAACGCTGCGAGCAGCCACGCCCCGAAGTGCGGCCCGTAGCGGTTTGCGAAGACGAGCGGACTGAGCCGGCGTTCCTGCGGCGCGCCGCCGGGGAAGAGCGCGTTCCGGGCGCGCAGGAAACGCTGCCGGCGTTCCTCGTCGCGGCGCTTCGCGGCGCGGACGCTCTTGGCCTCGAGATCCGCGAGGATCGCGTGCACCTTGCCGCGGGCGCGCCGGACGGCCGCCGTCAGGCTCTTGTCGACGGCGCCGGCCGCCCGCTCGACGTCTTCGAGCGAGGAGGCCACGACGTCGTTGGCCTCGGCGAAGGCTGCCTGGGCGACGGGATCGGCGGCCCGGCGATTGAGGGCCGCCTCGTCTCCGGCCGAGAGTTCGTCGAATCCGATCCCGTCCTCGTCCAGGACGCGAAGCTGGGAGTTCGTCAGGACAGCGATCTGATGACGGGGGATCACGAGGGGACGCGGGATTCGGTGGAGGCCGTAGAGATCCCCCATCTGGGCGTGGTAAGCGATCTCCGACGGCCCGCCGACGTACATCGCGGTCGGCAGCAGGAAATCCTGGACCAGCGGCCTGAGCAGCACGGCGGCGCTGAGGCGCTCGACGCAGCCGTCGAGGACGGCCTCCGGCCGGTCTCCGACAGCATCCGTCCGCACCCGGGCCCGCACTCCGTCCCTCCCGGTGCAGAAGACACCGTAACC
Organism: uncultured Acidobacteriota bacterium; assembly: GCA_964448205.1. Lineage (GTDB taxonomy): Bacteria > Acidobacteriota > Vicinamibacteria > Marinacidobacterales > Marinacidobacteraceae > Marinacidobacterium. Next base: position 347 of record CAYUVU010000135.1, on the reverse strand, counting down.
CTCGGGGGCTGCCTGCCCCTGGAATCCGATCGCCTCGATCTCCCGGGTGCGGTCCGTGATGTGACGGCGGCCTTCGACTTCGTGCCGGATCGCGGTCTCATACACCAGAAAGGCGAGCCGCTTCAGTTCGGGGCTGGTGGGGTCCATCACCACGAGCCCGGAACCGCGCGAGAGGTGGAGAAGCAGCCGGCCGAACGCTTCCGAAAGCGACCGTCCCGGCGCGTAGGCGTCCCGGGCGGCGAGCAGCAGATCCTCCGTGTATTCCGTTTCGGGAAGAATCTCCGGCAACTGCCCGTGCAGGTCGAGGATCGAGTCGTCCAGGACCCGGCGGAACGCCGGCAGCCCGA
>CAYUVU010000134.1:0-3750 GCA_964448205.1 uncultured Acidobacteriota bacterium | reverse complement strand
GAGGAAGCGGGGGCAGGATGGTGCGCGCGGGCCGGGCGCCGGCTCCCGGCGGGAACGTGCAAAGGTAGTTACGGGCCGGAGCGGGGAAAACCATCGCGCGGGTGGTTGACACCCATGGTGGCTGTTTCTAACCTCATGATGCTTCATCTGCGGGAATAGCTCAGTTGGTAGAGCACCACCTTGCCAAGGTGGGGGTCGCCGGTTCGAGTCCGGTTTCCCGCTCTTGCAAAGCCGGTATGGGGAGCGCGCTCGTCGGCTCCCCATTCTTTTGGCGCCGTGGCCAAGTGGTAAGGCAGAGGACTGCAAATCCTCGATCGTCGGTTCGATTCCGACCGGCGCCTCTGCAGGGCAGCGCCGGTTGCTCGCCGGTCCGGGCGCGCGTCTCCGGCGGGAGACCGTGCGCTCAGGCGCCCCCCTGTCCCCGACCGGGCGCGGCGGGACGGCGGCGTTCCCATCGCTGGTGACACTCCTCGTGCGGCGCGCAGCTTCCTTGTATCCGGAATCCCCAGGACATGTTCGCCGCAGCCCCGCGCGGTCGAAGGCCTCACGGCTGCTGGTGCTCGTCGCCGCATGCTTCGCCGCCGGGGGATGCGCGGGGCCCGACGATGATCGGCCGCCTCCGCCGGCCGAGTCCCCGCCGTCCCCGCGCGTGGACACCATGCAGATCCTGATGGACGAGTACACCATTTCCATGCCGCTCGTCCTTCCCGCCGGACCACACCCGGTGCGCTTCGTCAACGCCGGGTTTGAGGAGCACAACATCTACTTCCGCCGGATGGAAGACACCCTCGCGGCCTGGGTGCTGGAGCGGCGCCTCAACCCCGGCGAGCGCCGGGTGGCTACCGTCGAGCTCGAGCCGGGCGCCTATATGGCGATCTGCGACTTTTCCGGGCATGACGGCCGGGGGATGTTCACCGAGTTTACGGTAGCGCCTGCCGCCGATTCGCCGGAGCAGCCGGGCGCGGTGCCTCCGGCTTCCTGAGCCCTTCCTGGCCGGAGCCGCGCATCGTCAGCGCCTCCAGGCTGCAGCGCCGGGCAGCCCCGGGCTGACCAACACTTCCAGACCCGGTCCGGCGACGGCGCCGGCCCCGTCCATGGCGGCCTGCGCGGCGGGAGCCGTGCGACGCAGGATTCCACGGACCTGGCCGGTGCGCGGATTGCGCAGGATGGCCATCGGACGCGCGGATTCCCGGTTCAGCGTATCCGAGCCGCCCGGGCCGGCAAGCGTGATGGCGGCCAGGTCGTCGGCCCAGCCGTCGCGGACCGGGAGCATGATGGCGAACGCGGGCCTGCCGTCGCCATCGGCCGGCACCGGCATGTCGAAACCGAGCGAAAACACCTCGCGGTCGCGCGCGTCGCGGCCCGTGATCCGGTATTCGCTGCCCGCCCGCGGGACGTTCGCGGGCGCCTCCAGCACGAAGGCCGGCTCCAGGAACGGCTTGCCTTCCGGGTCGACGCCCCCCCAGAGCAGGAGCGAGCGGCCGGACCCCGCCGCTGGCTGCGTCACACGCGGCGCTTCGTCACGCATCCGGAAGCGGAGCGCGTTGGTGAAGTAGTAGTCGCTGACCCAGGGCGGTTCGCAATACGACATCAGGTCGTGCCGGCCGGGCGCCACCAGCCTGCCGCGGCTGAAGTCGTATCCCCAGGCGCCGATCGATCCGTCCGGTTCGGGGAACGAGGGATCGGGACCTCCGGCGCCTCCGCAGGGGGCGTGATGGAGACTCATGTTGTGCCCCAGTTCGTGCGCGATGATTCGCGAGTCGGGCACCGAGAAGCTGACCCGGCCCGGGACGCCCGCGATGCCTCGGGCGACGGTCGTGCGCCCCCCGATCATGCCCATGTAATGGCCCATCCCTCCTTCCACGGCCCAGATGGCGATGGTCTCCCGGAACAGGTCGTAGGCGTTGTTGGACGAAATCAGCACCGGCTCGTGGGCCGTCACCTCGAGTTCTCCGACCGGGAGCAGGGTCCGGGTGTCGTGGAGCAGTTCGTGGCCGTCCGGGTCGGCCGCCATGCCGGTGGTCAGCGCCAGGATCGAGGAATCGGGCGTCTGCTCCAGCAGGAAGGGCACCAGGGTCAGGTCGAGCGTGGGCATCGCGCGCACGTCCACCGCACGGCGGCCATCCGCGGGAATACGCCTTGCTACGCCCAGCGTGGGGTCCAGGACTCCCTCCGGGTCGATCTCGATGACCATCTTGAGGCCCGGTTGGATGATCTCCCCGGGGATCTCGGCGTTGGCGGAGGCCGCCAGGTCGCCCTCGTCCACATCGCCGGGGATGGGAACCGGGGAGGATGCGATCTCCGCCACGTGCGTCTCGACCCCGTCGAGAAGAAACCTCGCCCGCATCGCAGGCATGTTCGCGCCGCCGGGGCGCGCCGCGGTGACGAATACCCTGAGGAGCGCAGGGCGGCCGGCGACCAGCGGAACGGGGTAGGAACGCGACTGCACCGCCTGGGTCATATAGGCCGACGCGGGTTCGCTGTCCAGGCACTGGGTCACCCGCCGCTTGCGAATGGCTTCCAGCCACTGCTGGAAGGCCTCGTCCGAGGGCGCGCACAGGTCGGTTCCTCCCGCGGCGAGCACGTCCATGCTCAGCTCCGTCAGCTCTTCCGGGAGCGTCCCCGAGAGCCCGGTGTTGTCCGTCAGATCGAGTTCGCGGAGGTGGTTCATTCCCCCCATCTCGGGCGGGATGGGACCGCTCAGGTCGTTGCGGCCCAGCGACAGGCGCACCAGGCGCGGCAAACGGCCCAGTTCGGCCGGGATCGGACCGGTGAGGGCGTTGCCCTTCAGATCCAGATCGATTGCCCCGATCAGGCGTCCCAGTTCGAGCGGGATCGGGCCCGTGAGGTTGTTGTCCGCAAGGGTCAGGTAGTCGATGCGTGCGAGGGAGCCGAGCTCCGGCGGGATGGGGCCCGTGAGCTCGTTTTCGGCGAGGGTCGCGTAGAGCAGGTTGCCGAGACTGCCGAGTTCCGGAGGCAGCGGCCCGGTGAGATCGTTGTCCCAAAGGACGAGGACCTGCAGCTCCTCCAGCATCGCCAGTTCCGGAGGGATGGAGCCTGTGAGCTCGTTGCGTCCAAGACCCAGTTGGCGAAGGCTCGACAGGTTGCCCAGTTCCGGGGGGATCGAGCCCGTCAGGCCGTTCAGCGCGAGACTCAGCGACTCCAGCGCGGCGAGGTTCCCGAGTTCAGGCGGGATCGGACCTTCCAGAGCGTTGTCGTCGAGTGTCAGGGAGGTGAGGTTGACCAGCTTGCCCAGTTCCGGGGGAATGGGTCCCGTCAGTTCGCTGCTGGCCAGCAACAGGACCCTCAACTCGGCCAGGTTGCCGAGCTCCGGCGGAATGGTCCCCGACAGGCCGGTGTTGACGATGACGAGGCTGGCGAGGTTCGGGAGGTTGCCGAGCTCCGGCGGGATGGGACCCCAAAGGTTGTTGTTCCAGAGAATCAGGTCCCGCAATGCGGACAGGTGCCCCAGCTCCGGCGGCATCGGGCCCACGAGGCCGTTGTTCTGCAGTCTGAGCGCGGTCACCCGCCCCGAGGAATCCATCTCGACGCCGTACCATTCGCCGAGTTCCGCTTCGGTCAGCCAGTTGCCGCTTTCGGTCCAGTCGGGCCCGCCCGTGGCGTCGTAGAGCGCCACCAGGACATCTCGGTCGGAGGGAGGAGCACAGTCGATGCTCGTCCCCTGATGCCACTCGATCCCTCCGAGCCAGTCCTTGAAGGATGCGTCGGCCGGGACGCACAGTTCTGTTT
>CAYUVU010000133.1:0-4157 GCA_964448205.1 uncultured Acidobacteriota bacterium | reverse complement strand
GAGCACCGCGCGTGCCGGTCTGGAGACCGGCGTTCCAAGCCGTACGTGCCGCCGGGCGGGCCCCGGTGGCTCAGGGGCCGGCCGCGTTTCGGGCGTTCGAGGCTGGGACGAGGTGGGTCTCGATCAGCGTTTCGATGCGCGTCATCCGCTCGGAGAGTTCACCGATCTGCTTCTGCATGTCCAGGAGCTGGCCACTGGTCTGCTCTTGCATGTCCAGGAGCTGGCCGCTGGTCTGCTCCTGCATGTCCAGGAGCTGGCCGCTCAGCGTGGTGAACCCGAACGCGCCCGCCGCGATCATCGTCGCGAACATGGTGACGAACATCGTGACGAGGAGCCGCTCGGTCCGGGTGAGGGGTTCGCCGCGTCCGGTGAGCCGCTCCGTTTCCCTGCCCGTCATCGGTCGTCCCTGCGCGTCCCGAGCCTGAGTATAGGGCTGGCCGGGCACGCGGGCCAGTGGGGTTTGCACGTCGTTTTCCGGTTTCGCGATCCGTTCGTTCATGGGGAGGTCCTCCACCATGTACAGACGTAAATCGGGGGGAATTTTCCCCGCGCGGAGACGAATTGTGGAAAAGTCGAAGCGAAGGTGCGCACGTGCCATCCGGGAGTGGTTGAGGTCGCGACGTGCGCGGTGCGGAGCACCGCGCGTGCCGGTCGGAGGCCGCTACCGCGAGAACCGGCCGGCGGTCCAAGCCGCGGGTGCCGCCGGGCGGCCCGCGGTGGTTCAGGGGCCGGCCGGGTTTCGGGCGTCCGAAGACGGGACGAGGTGCGTCTCGATCAGCGTTTCGACACGCGTCATGCGGTCGGAGAGCTGATCCATCCGGTCGGAGAGCTTGCCGATCTCCTCGCGCATTTCCGTGCGCAGGCCGTCGATCTCCTCGTGCATCTCCACGCGGAGGCCGCCGATCTGCTTCTGCATGTCCAGGAGCTGGCCGCTCAGCGTGGTGAACCCGAGCGCGCCCGCCGCGATCATCGTCGCGAACATGGTGACGAACATTGTGACGAGAAGCCGCTCGGTCCGGGTGAGCGGTTCACCACGTCTCGTGAGCCGCTCCGTTTCCCTGCCGGTCATCGATCGTCCCTGCGCGCCCTGAGCCTGAGTATAGGGCTGGCCGGGCGCGTGGGCCAGAGGCGTTTGGGCGTGGTTTTCCGGTTTCGTGATCCGTTCGTTCATGGGGAGGTCCTCCACCATGTTCAGACGTAAATCGGGGGGAACTTTTCCCGCGCGGCGACGAATTGTGGAAAAGTCGAAGCGAAGGTGCGCGCGTGCCGACCCCAACCGGAAGAACTGACCGGCGTTCCGAGCCGCCGCACGGTGTCGGCCGTTGACCGGCCACGAAGGACACTATCCTTGTAAATCCAATATTAGATTTGTAATATACAATGATGATTGCCCGGCGCGCTCATTCCGAAGTGCGCTCCGCTCTGGGCCGGCAGGCTGCCGTCGCCCTGCTGGGTCCGCGCCAGGCGGGGAAGACGACGCTCGCCCTTCAGATCGCGCGCGAGGAACAGGCGCTCTATCTCGACCTGCAGTTGCCGGACGACCGGCGCCGCCTCGACGACGCGACCGCGTTCCTGGAGGCGCACGACGATCGCCTGGTCATCCTCGATGAGGTCCACCGGACGCCGCAGCTCTTCGAGCAACTCCGCGGGATCATCGATCGGGGCCGCCGCAGCGGGAAGGGGACCGGCCGCTTCCTGATCCTGGGATCGGCGTCGCTCCTGTCGCTGCACCAGTCCGAGAGCCTCGCTGGCCGGCTCGCGCACGTCGACCTGCATCCGCTGGACGTGCTGGAGGTCGGAGGCGCCCCCGCCGCGGTCCGGACGCTCTGGCTGCGCGGCGGCCTGCCGCTCAGCTACCTCGCCGAAACCGGGGAGGAAAGCCTGCGCTGGCGCCGGGAATTCACGCTCGGCCACCTCCATCGGGACGTCCGTGAGTTCGGCTGGGACGTCCCGCCCTCGACGCTGGACGATCTGATCACGATGCTCGCCCACGGCCAGGGCGCGACCGTCAATGCCTCGAGACTCGCCGGGAACCTCTCCCTCACCGCGCCGACGGTCCAGCGCTACCTCAATCTGCTATCCGACCTCCATCTCCTGCGGTTGTTGCGGCCCTACCGCCGGAACGTCGGGAAGCGCCTCGTGAAGGCGCCGAAGGCGTATCTGCGCGACAGCGGCCTCGCGCACTCCCAGCTCGGGATCGTCGACTACCACGGCGTCGCCGGCCATCCGGTGGTCGGAGCAAGCTGGGAGGGATTCGTGATCGAGAACCTGCTCGCCGTCGCTCCGTTCGGAACCCGCCCGTCCTGGTACCGGACGAGCGGTGGGGCCGAGGTGGATCTCGTTCTCGAGATTCCCGGACGGACGCGGCCCTGGGCCGTCGAGATCAAGTACGGCCGGGCGCCACGCCTGAGCCGCGGCTTCTTCGCGGCGCTCGAGGACATCGCCCCCGAGCGGGCATTCGTCGTCCATTCCGGAGAGGACCGCTATCCCGTCCGGGACGGCGTGGAGGCGGTCAGCCTCCCGGAACTGGCGCGCATCCTGAGTGCCGGCTAGCTCCGGGGCCGGAAACGGGACACGCCGCACTGGAGCGCCGCGGCGTCGGAGTCGCGCCGCGATTGCTGTGACAATCACGTATATACTGCGTGATTATCACCTAGATGGAAATGAACCATCCCCTGCCGAGATCCATCGGGAAGGCTCTTGTGACACACCTCGGCGAGGCGCCGGCGGTCGTCGTCACCGGCGCGCGGCAGACCGGGAAGACAACGCTCGTGCGCGAACTCGCGCCGGGTCCGCGCCGGTATCTCGCCCTCGACGATCTGGACGTCATGGAGACGGCTCAACGCGATCCGGAAAGGCTGCTGCTCGGCGCCGAGCCGGTGATCCTGGACGAGGTGCAGAGGGTTCCGGCGGTCCTTTCCGCGGTGAAGCGGGCCGTGGACGCGTCCGGGGCGCCGGGCCGGTTCCTGCTGACGGGGTCGGCCAACCTCTTGTTGATGCGGCGGGTTTCCGAGTCTCTCGCTGGCCGGGCGAGCTATCTCACGCTGTGGCCCATGACCCGCCGGGAACAGCGTGGACTCGGAGCGTGCGGGAGGTGGGCGGATCTCCTGCGGGTCCCCGATCCGGAGTGGCCCGCGGCCGTCGCGGAGGAGCCCGGCGAACCTGAAGACTGGCGTCCGCTCGCGCGGCGGGGAGGCTTTCCGGTGCCCGCCCTGTTGCGCAGGACCGACGCGGCGCGTGGACGGTGGTTCGACGGGTATGTCCGCACCTATCTGGAACGCGGCCTCCAGACCCAGGCGCGGATCACCGCGCTGCCCGATTTCCGGCGGGTGATGCGCGCGGCCTCCATGAGGCTCGGGGGACTGGTCAACCAGACCGAGCTGGGGCGCGACGCGGCGCTTCCCCAGCAGACCGTCGGCCGCTACCTGAACCTGCTGGAGACATCGCACCTGCTGGTCCGGCTTCCGGCGTACGCCGCCAACCGCACGAAACGGCTCATCAAGGCCCCGAAGCTCTATTGGGCGGACACCGGGCTGGCGCTTCACCTGGCGGGGAATCCGGAACCGGAGGGCGCCCACCTCGAGAACATCGTACTCCACGATCTGCTGGCGTGGCGCGACAGCCGGCTCGGCCGTGCCGAGATCTTCCATTGGCGCACGGCCTCGGGTGCGGAGGTCGACTTCGTCATCGAGGCGGACGGGCGGCTCCTGCCGATCGAGGTCAAGAGCACGGCGCGTCCCCGATTCCGGGACGCCCGGCACCTGCTTGCCTTTGGCGTGGAATACGGGGACGCGGCCCGCGCCGGCCTGCTGCTCCACACCGGGAACGAAACCCGATGGATCGCCCCGGGAGTGCTGGCCGCGCCCTGGTGGCGGGTGCTGTAGCCGCAGGTCCGGGGGCCGGGCGTTCCTCCGCCCGGGAGACGGCGACCCGAGTGGCTCAGGTAGGCGTCAGCTCGGGAACTCGGCCCAGTTGCTGTGAAAGTGCAGTCGTGCGTGGTCTTGTCGGTGTGGAGTCGGTGCCGCGAGCCGTGGGGACAGGACGCGGAGCTGGATGCGATAGGGTGCGGCGCGATGCGTTTCTGGCTGTTCCTTTCCTGTCTCGCTGTCCTGATCGCGCTCGCCGGGTGCACCGCCCGGTCCGGTGCGTCGGGCGCC
>CAYUVU010000132.1:0-1875 GCA_964448205.1 uncultured Acidobacteriota bacterium | reverse complement strand
GGGGACGGAAACCCTCGAGGGTTCCGAGGAGGAGCAGTTCTGGGCGGGGGTCCGTGATTTCCCCGCGGTGGTGCCCGAGCGGGAGGGGACGCTGGGCCTCGCCGTGCATGGCCCTCCAACGGCCCTGCTGCGCACGGCCTGGAGACTCGCCGCATTCGGCCCTCCCTTCGCCTTCCCCGACCAGCGGCGCGCCGTCGCGAGTATCCCGGCCGGGGACTTCGAGGCGGCGCTCGGCGCGCTTGGGGAGGAGCCGGACGTCTCCGCCGTCGTCGAGACCGCTCCCGGTGACTGGAAGCGAAACAACCCCGTCTTCCACCCACCCCCTTCCGCGGCGGTTGCCGCGCTCTCGCGCCGCATCAAGGCGGCCCTCGATCCCGACGGGATCCTGGCGCCCGGCCGAATGCCATTCTGATTCGCATAGATTCGTCCCATGAGCCAACCGACCGGCGGTGAGGCCCTCCGCATCTACGAGAAGACGCTCGCCTGCGTCCACTGCGGTCTCTGCCTGCCGGCGTGTCCCGCCTACGAGAACGCGCCGCGGGAGTCGCTCGCCCCGCGCGGACAGGTCTTCAACGCCCGCGCCCTGCTGGAGGGCCGGCTGCCCGCCAGCGACGGCCTGGCCGAGGACCTGTACGAGTGCCTCGCCTGCCGCGGCTGCGAGAGCGTCTGTCCAGCGGGAGTGGAGGTCGGCGCCATCGTCGAGGGCGTCCGGGGGCTGCTCGACGAGGAAGCGGTCGAGCCGCGCCGGGTGCGGGTGCTGAAGCGGTTCGCGCTCGGAGTGGTGGTGGCCCGGCCCGCGGTCCTGAGAGCGGCGATGTGGCTGCTCCGCTTCACCGGGCGCATCGGGCTTCGCCGCCTCGTGCAACCGGTGCTGGCCCGCTTGGCGCCGAAGCTCGCGGCGCGCGAGCGGCTGCTCCCCGATGTCCCGGCGCGCGAGCGTTTCCCGGCGCGGGCTGCCCCGAGCGGCGAGGCGCGCGGGACGGTGGCGCTCTTCCTCGGCTGCGTCGCGCCGCATCTCCGGCCGGAAACCAGCCGGGCGGCGATCGAGACGCTTGCCGCGAACGGCTGGGAGGTGGTGATTCCCGGGGAGCAGGGCTGCTGCGGCGCGCTCCATCTGCACGCCGGCCTGCCGGACCTGGCGCGGGGGCTGGCGCGCCGGAACCTGGCGGCGTTTCCGGACGACCTCCCGGTGGTGACCACCGCCGCTGGCTGCGGCGCCGCGCTGGCGGAATACGGCGAGCTGCTGGATGCCGACCCACCAGCGGGCGCCTTCTCCCGGCGGGTGACGGATGTCTCGGCGTTTCTCGCGGAGAGCGGCTGCCGGCCCCCCGCCGCCGGCCCCCGCGAGACGCCGCTGCGCGTGGTCTACGACGCCCCGTGCCACCTCTTCCACGCCCAGCAGGTGCGCGAAGAGCCGCTCCGGATCCTCCGGAGCCTGCCGGGGGTGGAACTCGTCACCGTCCGCGATCCCGAACGCTGCTGCGGCTCCGCCGGGATCTACAACGTGACCCGGCACGACACCTCGATGGCCGTCCTCGACCGGAAGATGTCGAACATCGCTCCCGCGAACCCGGACCTCATCGCCACCGGCAACATCGGCTGCCAGCTCCAGCTCGCCGAGGGCGCCCGCCGCGCCGGGTTGAGCGCCGAGGTCGCCCACCCGGTCGAGCTCCTCGCCGACGCCTACCGGCGCGAGAAATAGGGAACGCCCGCGGCAAAGAATCGCGCGACGGCTTGGAACGCCGGCTTCAGCCGGCACCCGCTACGCGGAGCGCAGCGGAACGGGGAATCGCCGTGTTGCCGGATGTTCCGGGCGGCGGCTCATCTCGACGGCTGAGGTCCGTCCCGCCGCCCGCCTGCGGCGGGCTGTGCCGG
>CAYUVU010000131.1:0-9479 GCA_964448205.1 uncultured Acidobacteriota bacterium | reverse complement strand
CGATGAGGGCCGCATGGCGGCCCGGTTCAGGCGGGATGCATCGCCGCTCGAACGCCGCGTGAGTTTTGCCACTGGCTGCTAGCTCCCTCCCTTGCGGGTAGAAGGGGAAACCGCGGGCCTCAAGTCCCGCGACCGGAAGGTTCTGGAGCGCCTCGGGCAGCGGCGGCTGCCTCCGGCCGCGCTCCTGACCCGGGAGTTCGCCCGGCAGCTCGCGGGCATTTCCCGCGCGATCCGGCGGCAGGTGGGGGCGCTCGTGGACCGGCGCGGGACCGTCGTCTGGGTCGGGGTGGGAGACGCGCACCGCATCGAGCTGCCCGACCTGAAGCGCCAGCGGGTCGCGGGGCGGCGGCTGCGCGGGCTGCGGTTCGTCCACACCCACCTCGCCGATGAACCGCTGACCCGCGACGACCTGGCCGATCTCGTCCTCCTCCGGCTCGACCTGATGGCGGCCCTGACGGTGCGGGAGGACGGCCTTCCCGGAGTCGTTCACGCGGCTCACCTGAGGCCGCCCGGCCGTCCCCATCACGAGGGATCCGAAGCGGAGACGCCCTGGGAGCTGCTGCCGCCGGTCCCGCCGGGTCAACTCGACCTCGATTGCACCGAACTGCTCGCCGACCTGGAGCGATCGTTCGCCCGATTCGCTCCGGACCGCCCGGGCCGGAGGTATTCGGGACGCGCGATTCTGGTCGGGGTGGGGGAGAAGGGGCTCCCGCTCGGGGACGTGATGGACGAGCTGGCGGAACTGGCGCGCGATGCGGGTCTCGAGGTCGTGGATTCGCTCGCGCAGCGCCGGGCCCGCCTCGATCCGCGCACGCTGGTGGGCCGCGGGAAGCTCGAGGCGCTGGTGATCCGGGCGCTCGACCGCGGCGCCGACCTGATCCTGTTCGCGTGCGACCTGAGTCCTTCCCAGGCGAGGAACATCTCGCAGGCCACCGATCTCAAGGTCCTCGACCGCACCCAGCTGATCCTCGACATCTTCGCCCGCCGGGCGACGAGCCGCGAGGGGAAACTGCAGGTCGAGCTCGCCCAGTTGCGCTACCGGTTGCCGCGGCTCGTCCAGCGGGACACCTCGCGGTCGCGGCTCGGCGGCGGGATCGGGGGCCGCGGACCGGGAGAGACGCGGCTCGAAGTGGACCGCCGGCGGGTGCGCGAGCGCATCGCCCGGCTGCAGCGCGACCTGGCTCAGGTCGCGGTCAAGCGCGACGTGCGCCGGAAGCGGCGCGAGGTGCGCGGCCTGCCGGTGGTGTCCCTCGTCGGCTACACGAACGCCGGCAAGTCGACGCTGCTCAACCGGTTGACCCGCAGCGAAGTGGCCGCCGGCGACCGCATGTTCGAAACCCTCGATCCGACGAACCGGCGGCTGCGGGTGCCGGTCGAGCGGGAGGTGCTGCTCGCGGACACCGTCGGTTTCATCCACGATCTCCCCGAGGACCTCATCGAGGCGTTCCGAGGCACGCTCGAGGAGATCTCGGCGGCGTCGCTGCTGTTACAGGTGGTGGATGCCTCGAGTCCCCGCCTCGACTCCCGGGCCGCCGCCGTGGAGGGGCTGCTCGCCGAGTTGGGGTTCGAGGAGATCCCGCGGATCGTCCTGCTCAACAAGGTGGACCGGCTCGGCGAGGCGGCCCGCGCCGCGCTGCCGCAGCGCCTGGCGGGAGTCGAGACCTGGCACGTTTCCGGGGTCACCGGAGAAGGACTCGAGGAGCTGGTGGGCGAGATCGCCCGGCTCATTCCCGCGAAGCTGGCGAGTGTTCCCCGCGAGTTCCCGGGGCCGGCCCGGCCGGAGTGGAATCTGCCGCTTCGGTGAGTCCGGCGGCTTCGCCGGCGAGACGGTTCAGCGTCTCGTAGCGGGCCGGGTCGGCCTTGCCGGCGGCTACCGCCGCCTGGACCGCGCAATCGGGTTCGGTGCGGTGGGAACAGTCCGGGAAACGGCAGTCCCCGGCGTACCTGGCCAGGTCGGGATGGGCGGCGCGGATGCGGGCTTCGGTCAGCCCGTCGAGACCCAGCGCCCGGATTCCGGGCGTGTCCACGATCTCGCCGCCGCCGGGAAGCCGGATGAGTTCCGCCGCGGTCGTCGTGTGGCGGCCCCGGCCCCGGCGATCGAGTCCGCCGCTTCGCCGTCCGGGCACCCCGAGCGCGGCGAGCAGTTCGGTCTTCCCGACTCCCGAATGGCCGAAGAGCACCGCCCGGCCACCCGCCGCGCTCGCCCGGAGCGCGTCGAGGCCCGCACCGCTGCGGGTGCTCGTCAGGTGCACCTCCAGCTCCAGGGCGGCGTACGGCGCGAGGTCCCGGTCGAGGGCCGCGAGGTCTTCGCCCGCCGCCAGGTCGAGCTTGTTGAAGACCAGCACCGGCGTCACGGCGGCGTCGTAGGCGACCACCAGCGAGCGATCGAGGAAACCGGTCCGGTACGGCGGTTCCACGAAGGCCGAGACGATGTAGCAGCGGTCCAGGTTTGCCGCGAAGACACGCATCTCCCGCCGCTCCGGCGGTCCGACCGCCCGGCGCAGCGCGTTCTTTCGGGGAAGTACCGCGGTGATGCGCCCGCCGGGTTTCCCGGGCCGGGAAGATGCCCTCCCCCCCGGTCCGATCTCCTCGACGAGGACCTGGTCTCCCACGACGGCGGCGGTTTCCGCCGGCCGCCGGCCCCGCGATCCGAAGAGCCGTCCCCCGAGGGCGCAGCGGAACAGGGACTCCGGTTCCCCGCGCGGGCCGGGAGGGATCAGGACGGTCGCTACCTTGCGGCCGATCCGCACCACGGTTCCGGACCGGTCCATCGACAGGATGCTAACGGGGAGGGCCAGGGGAGAGGTGAGGTGTGGAGCGCCGGCCGGCGGCCAGTTCTCCCGGTGGGGGCCGCGCGGGAGCGCGAAACCCGCGTTGACGGCGCGGCGCCAGGGGAATGTGAGGGCCACGGTCTGCCTGCCGGGGGAGTGCGTTTTCGCCGTGCTACCTTTCTGGAACCCTGCCGAGAGCGTCGGGGAGCCTTGTATCCGTGTCCGCGATCGTGACGCAACCCACCGTGGCCAGAGGCTTTCTGGCCCTGGCGGTGGTGATTCTCGCCGGCGGGCTCGAAGCGTCCACGGTCCGGCGCCTGACGCTCGGCGAGATGGCCGTCCGGGCGGACCAGATCTTCACCGGACAGGTGGTCGGCATCGCGAGCCGGTTGAATGCGCGGCGGACCGGCATCCACACCTTCGTCACCATCGAGGTGGACGAGTACCTCAAGGGGGGCCGCCGGAATCTGCTCACCCTGAGGTTCCTGGGAGGCGATGCCGAGGGCTACCGGCTGGTGGTTCCCGGATCTCCCGTGTTCCATCTCGGTGAGGAGGTTCTGGTGTTCAGCGACGGTGGGGCCGGAAGGATTCCGACCGTGCTGGGCATGGCGGCGGGCAAGTTCACGGTGGGCCGCGATCCGGAGACCGGAGCCCGGGTGCTCGAGCGGTCGCTGGCCGGCCTCATTCTCGAGGACCCCGCCGGCGTCCCGCCGGCGTCCGCGGCGGCGCTGCCGGCGGGGCCGCTGTCGCTCGACGAGGTGCGCCGGGCCGTCGAGGAGGCGCTCGCCCAGTGACGGGGCCTGGTTTCCCGGCGGTCCGGTCCCGCCGGGCGGTCGGCATGCTGGCGGCGGCGCTCGCCCTGGCCGTGGGGATCCCGGCCGCCTCCGGGTACCAGTTGATCCGCGGCCGCGGCTTTGTCTGGGCCGACGGCCTCCGTCCCGTCGGCTACTGGGTGGCCAACCTCGCGGACGACTCGATGACGGTGGACGAGGTGGTCGCCGAGACGAGGGCGGCCTTCGACACCTGGAGCGCCCCGGAGGAGGTCGGCCTCTCGTTCTCGTACCGCGGCAAGACCAACCAGCGTCCCTTCGAGTTCTTCGACCGGACCAACGCGGTGGGCTTCACTTCGCGCGAACAGTTGGCGGAGTTCGGACTCTCCGACGCCACGCTGGCGGTGACGAGCTGGCTCACGATCATCGAGACCGGCGTCATCGCCGAGGCGGACATCATCATCAATCCGGCGTACGCGTGGACGGACACTCCCGAAGCGGGAGGGTGGGACTACCGCTCGACGATGATTCACGAAGTCGGCCATTTCCTCGGGCTGGGTCATTCGGGAGTCGGCCGCCAGTCCGAGGGTTCGCTGATTGCCGGCTCGAGCGTCATGTGGCCGTACGGGTTCGGCAGCGGCACTGCCCTCGGGCGGGAGCTCACCGCCGATGACATCGCCGGAGCGTCGGTTCTCTATCCCGGCGCGGCATTTCCCACCGGGACCATCCAGGGCGTTGTCCGCCGCCCTTCGGGGGAAGCCGTGCGCTATGCGCACGTGGTGGCCTACGAGCCGGTGCTCGACCACACCGTGGGAGGCTGGGCGGACGGGGAGGGCAACTACGAGATCGCCGGACTGCCCGACGGCCGCTACGTGCTGCGCGTGAATCCGATCCCCGACGGCCACACCTCCAGCGCCTACTTCTTCCCCTTCGGCCAGGCCGACACGGATTTCAGCGTCACCGTGCATCCCCGCCTGGTGGTGGTCTCGGAGGGCGGGACGGCCGAGGCCAGCCTCGAGGTCAGCCAGTGAACCCCCAGGGGCCGCTGGCTGCACTGCTGATCGTGCTGACCGCGGCCCCGGCCGCCGCGGAGCCCCCGCCGGCGGGTTCGGGCCCGGACGCCCGCGGGCCGGCCGCCGCGGGTCCGGAGGACCGCAAGCTCGACGAGATCCTGCAGAGTCTCCGCGAAGCGGCGGAGCAGGCGTCCAGCGCAGCGCAGACCGCGCCGAGCCGCCAGGGGCCCGTCTTCTCGCAGCCGGGGGACTGGACACATGCCGAGGCGGCCGTCGTGATCGGGAGCCAACTGGTGAATCAGGACCTGGGGTTCTCCCGGAACATCTTTCAGACGGTGAGCGCCGAAGCCGAGGACGTCGGGTTCGGCCAGCACCTCGGCGCCCGCGGGGCGTTCTTCGTGAACCGCTACCTGGGAGCCGAAGCCGGTTTCACCCGGACCACGACCGACTTCGAGTTCGCGGTGACCGACGAGGAGGCCGGGTTCACCGTCTTCCCCGAGCCCCTCGAGCAGGTGAGCCAGGAGGCCTCGGTGTCCGCGGTGTTGCAGTGGCCGCGCGCCGCCGTCACTCCCTATGGAGTCGTCGGTTACGCGTGGAGGACGTCGGAGGTCGAGGGAGCCGAGCCCTTCGAATCCGGCGCGGTCGTCGTCGGTATCGGGATCAAGGTGCCTTTCCCGGGTGCTCCGGTCTCGCTGGCCTTCGACTACCGCCGCATCGAGTTCCGGGATGAGGAAGCCGACGCGCTGCGGCTCGCGGAAGGCGGGATGGGGAGTCCCACGGTGTCCGCGTTGACCCTGGGGATCGTCGTCCGTCTCAACGTGAATCGTTAGCCGGACGGCTGAGCGGACGGCAATCCGCGGGTCGCCGCCCGGAACAGGAACCTCAGGGCCCCGTCGTAGCGGGCCGCGACGCTGGTGACCGCGACGACCGCGCCGACGCTGAACCGCGACAGCCGGATGTTCCGGCCCTGCCGGAAGGACGGGGTCCGGTGGATACGCCGCAGCACGAGCACCGCCAGTCCGACGGCCCACAGGAGATGCCGCCGGACCCCGGCTTCGTGCGCGGGGATCAACAGGATGAACCGGAGCGCGTTCGACAGGTGGCCGTGGGTGATCGCCACCAGTCGGGCGAGCCCTTCGTCGAATCCCGGAGGGGCCCGGCCCGCGGCGAGGGAGCCGAGGTCGAAACCGGCGGCGCGGAACACGTCCCGGGGCAGCCAGCAGGCGCCGTTTTCCCAGTCGTCCCAGAGGTCCTTGAGAATGTTGGCCATCTGCAGCCCCTGGGCGTGGGAGACCGCGAGGGCCGCCAGTTCCTTCCGGCGGCCCTCGATCTCGCGCGAGTAGTCGCAGAACAGGTCCACGAGCGTCTCGCCCACGACGCCGGCGACGAAGTAGCAATAGCGGTCGAGTTGAGCGAGGTCCTTCACGCCGACGGCGTCCGGCTCCCGTTGAAACTCCGCCATGCCGCGGGACATCACCCGGATGCAGCGTTCGACGGCGGCCCGCTGCGGGGCGCGAAGCTCCGCGGTCACGCGCAGGACGCGGTGCGCGCCCGCCGCGAGTTCCCGCTCCGGCGCCGGCGTCGCCGGGGTGAGCGCGGCCGCCAGCTCGCGGCCGAAGGATGCGGCGTCCCGGCGTCCGGCGACGGCCTCGATCAGGCGTTCCCAGAGCGCCGCCTTCTGTGCCGGCGGCAACCCGGGCTCGTCTTCGATCGTGTCCGTGATGCGGCACAGCAGATAGGCGTTGCTCACCACCGGCCGGAGACGATCGGGCAGAGCGGGGATCGTGAGGGCGTAGGTGCGTGAGACGGCCTGCAGGATCCTCGCCTGGTAGGCGAGGTCGCCGTCCCTCCCGCTGCCGGGCGACGCGGTCATCACGCTCCCGACGGTTGCGGGAGACCGCGGGCGCACAGTCTGAAGAGGAGCCGGAGGGCCAGGTCCGAGCGGGCGAAGACGCTGGTGACCACCACGACCGCCCAGACGCTGCGGCGGGACACCTTGACCTCCGCACCGTTCGCGAACGCCGGCGTCCGCCGGATGCGCCGCAGGGTGAGCATCGCCAGACCCAGGGGCCAGAGGCAGAACCGCCGGATGCCCGTCTCGCGGGACGGAATGATGAGCGTGTAACGGAGCGCCGCCTCGAGATGCTGGCGGGTGACGGCGACGAGTTGGAGCATCCCCGCGGCGAACGCCGGATCGGTCCTTCCGGCGGGAAGCGAGTCGAGTTCGAGACCCGCGGCGCGGAACACGTCCCGCGGCAGCCAGCAGGCGCCGCGGCGGTGGTCCTCCCAGATGTCCTTGAGGACGTTGATCATCTGGAGCCCCTGGCCGAAGGAGACCGACAGCGCGAGCAGGTCCCCCCGCCGCTTGCGCATCTCGGCGGAGTACTCGCAGAAGAACGCCGTGAGCGTTTCTCCCACCACCCCGGCGACGTGGTAGCAGTAACGGTTCAACGCTTCGAGGTCCCGGAGTCCGCGGCTGGTGGCCCCGCGCTGAAACTCCACCATCCCGCGCGTCATGATGCGCACGCAGCGCCGGGCCGCCTCGCGCTGCGCGTCGCTGCACCGGGCGGTGACGCTCAGCACCCGCCCGGCGTTGGCGATCAGGTCGCGTTCGCTGGCGGTGGCGGCGGTCAGCCGCTCCCCCAGCTCGCGGGCAAAGACAGCGGCGTCACCCTGGCCCGCGACCAGCTCGACGAGGCGCTTCGAGAAGGCTTCCTTTTCGTCCGGCGAGAGGGCCGGCTCGTCCTCGATCGTGTCGGCGATGCGGCACAGGAGGTAGAGGTTCCCGGTCGCGTCGTACAGATTCCCGGGCAGGGGCCGGATGGTGAGCGCGAACGTCCGCGCCACCCCTTCCAGGATGCGCCGCTGATAGGCGAGGTCTCCGTCCGCCGGCGGGTGCGGGGAGGCTGCGGTCATCGGGAAGGGGGTTTCAGCGTGCCACGCTCACCGCGGCCATCACCGCTCGAGCCGTTCGAGCGCCGCGAGGAAGTCGCTCCAGGGCACCGGCTCTCCGTGAACCGGGGCCAGCGTCTCCACCTCGAGGCGCAGCCGCTCCACCTGGGTGCGGAGGGCGCGCATCGCCGGCAACTGCGCCGCTCGCGGCGGCTCGTGGGTATCGAAGAGATCCGCCTGGAACACGATGCGCTCCGCCGGGAGGTACGCCATCAGCATCCCGGCGACGTGGTCGAGCGGCTGCACGTAGTAGACGCGCAGGATCCGGGAGTTGTCGGTGATGACGTAGTTCTCCTGGACCGCTTCGTAGTTGTAGCCCTCGGCGAGTTCGGTCGGCGGCCACCGGGAAACGATGTCGGGCTCGATCGTCCTCGGCTCGTAGCTGAGCACGTCGTGGTTCAGGAAGTCCAGGTTGAGGATGTGGGTGACGACCGTGGACCCGACGTGCAGGTAGGTCCGCAGCCCCCCGATGTGGTCGAAGTGCGGGTGGGAGGCGATCACCCAGCGGATCGGCTTGCCCGGCGCCAGCTCCGTGATCCGGTCGATGACCTGCAGGCTGCGCTGCTCGTCGCCGGGGGCTTCGAACACGGCGACGAAGTCGCGGAACTCCACCAGGTAGCTGTTCGCGGGGCCGCCGCCGAGCCGATGGACGCCGCCGGCGAGCTCGTCCACCGTGACCTCGGTGGCCCAGTCGGCCCCGGCGACGGAGTCCGGCACCGGCGCCGGATCGCCGCACTCGTTGGGGCGGATGTCCGCGAACGTTCCGCCGTAGGCGTTGTGCCCGGTGCTCTGCCGGTAGAACTGCCAGTTGTCGTCCCACCCCTGATGGGAGTGCCAGTCGGTCGGCCACTCGATGCCGCCGAGCGAGACGTGGTTCGTGGACTCGTGCTCGATGTTGAAGTCCCCCAGGGCGGGGATGTTCACCGTCGTCTTGAGCCGCTGGATCCGGTTCCGGGAATTGATGGTGGCGTCCACCCGGTACTTGCCGAACATGGTGATCGCGACGACGTGCATCTTCTCGGGGTTCACGACATTGCCGTCCCGCCCCTTTTCGATCTGCTCCCAGCGCCAGAAGGCGACCGGTTCCGCCCCCGGCAGGCGGGCGGCCTTGAGGAACCCGTGCGGGTTGAGCCACATGTCGAGCCGGTACGCCTCGGCGATCCCGGGAGGGACCGCGACCGGCGGACCGTCGCCGTCCCGGTGCCAGGAGAACGCGCCGTTCGTGACGTGCGTCTGCCTGGTCGCCTTCTGGGTGGGAGTGCCTCCGCGCCACCCCAGTCCGTATTTCCAGGAGGCCGGCGCGAGACCGGGCCGCCGGTCGAACGTCTCGACGCTGGTCCCGGCGTCCCAGTCGATGACCCGCGTGTAGTTGCTCAGCGCGTCGATGCGCGGCCAGTCGACGTTCGCCGCGTTCTCGAAGGTCTGTCCCACCGCGCCGGCGTAGCCGTCGCCGGAGAACGTGATGCAGCGCAGGTCGGCCTCGCCGATCTGCTCGGCGACGGCGGCGAGCAGGGGCGCCGGATCGACGAAGCCCGGCGGAAACTCCTGGGCCGCCAGGGGCTGCACGCCCAGCATGAGCAGCGCGAGGTTGGAGGCAAACCGCTTCGCCATGGGTCCGGACCGGGACGGCGCCGCTCCGGGTTCCGGCGCCGGCCTACAATTGCGAAGGCTAGCCGGTGTAGCTCAGGGGTAGAGCAGCTGATTCGTAATCAGCAGGTCGGTGGTTCAAATCCACTCGCCGGCTCAGCCGCCCGCCGCGGAGCCGCGCCGCGTCCAGACCGCCTGGACGGCGAAAGCCAGCCCGAGCGCCGCCAGAATGGGGATTCCGCCAAGGAGCAGGATGCCGGGCGGGCCGAGCAGTCCTCCGAGAACGCTTCCGAGCGCCGAGACCGGAACCGCGGCCGCCCACAACAGGATGGGAATCCTCGGGTCCATCCGGAAACGCCGCCGGGTGCGTCTTCGCCCTGCCGCTG
>CAYUVU010000130.1:0-3292 GCA_964448205.1 uncultured Acidobacteriota bacterium | reverse complement strand
GCGCCAGATGATCGCGCGGATCCAGGCCAACTGGCAGCAGATCCCGGTCCGCGGCCGGGCCACCGTCGTCATCCGGTTCACGATCTTCCGCGACGGGGCCATCAGCGACGCGGAGGTGGAAACCTCGAGCGGCCAGTCGCTTCTCGACCGGGCGGCGCTCCGGGCGGTCGTGCTCGCCGAACCCCTCCCCCGGCTTCCCGACAGCTATCCGAGAGACCGCGTCGGCGTGCATCTGCTCTTCACCTACGAGCAGGAGGCGGCCGGAAGCCCGGACGGACCGGCGCCCCAGGTTCCATGAAGCCTCCTCGCCCGCCCCGTCTCGTCCTGGCAGCCCTGGGCGCCGCGCTGGCCACCGGCGTCGCCGCGGGCTTCGTCCCCGTGCCCGGGACTGCCCGTCCGGCTGCCGTGCCCGGAGTCCTGGCCGGACCCGCGGGCGGCGCTCCCGAAGTGGGAGTCACGAGTCTCGCCCCTCCCTCCGCCGCGGCTGCCACCCAGGACGCCGGCGACTGGTACCTGGACATCACCCGTCCGGGAGCTCCGGTGAGGATGGCCATCCCGGACTTCCGGTTGGCGTCGCCCGAAGCCGCCGGGAGCGGGGTCCGGGCCGGGGAAACGGACGCCGCCCCGGCGGAACCGCTTTCCGACGCGGGGTCCGCGGTGGCCGAGGAAGCGGCCGAATCGGCGTCGGTGGCCAGCGCCGTCCTGTGGAGCGACATCGAGTACGCCGGCGTCTACCGGATGCTTCCGAAACGCTTCTACCGGATCGCCGAAGCCGGATCGCCGGACGGCGTTCTCGACTACTACCAGTGGGAGTCGATCGGCGCCGACATCCTCGTCAGCGGCACCCTCCGGATCGACGGCGAGATGCTGGTGGCCGAGGTGCGGATGCACGCCGTGCGGGCCCAGGAGAACGTCTTCGGCCGCCGCTACACGGCGGCCCGCGGCGCCGCGCGGACGCTCGCCCACCGGATCGCGGACGACATCCTGCTGCACGCCGGGAACTACCAGGGCGTAGCCCGCACCCGGATCGCCTTCGCCAGCAATCGCTCGGGACCGCGCAGCAAGGAGATCTACCTGATGGACTACGACGGTCACGGGCAACGCCCGGTGACCGCCAACGGCTCCCTGAACATCACCCCGAGCTGGTCGCCGGACGGGCGGGCGCTCAGCTACATCTCCTACCGCGAAGGCGCTCCCGCCCTCTACCTGGCCTTTCTCTATCAGGGCCGGGGCGAGAAGCTCGTCGGAGACTTCCAGTCCTTCACCCCCGCCTGGTCGCCGGATGGAAGGTGGATCGCCTTCACTTCGAACCGCGACGGCCAGTCGGAGATCTATCTGGCCGCGGTGGACGGCGCCGAACTGCGGCGGCTCACCGACAACCGCGCCATCGACGTGGCACCCGCCTGGTCCCCGAACGGACGCACGATCGCCTTCACCTCGGATCGGACCGGAGCTCCGCAGATCTACACCATGGACCGGGACGGCCTGAATCTGCGGCGGGTTTCCTTCGAGGGTTCGTGGAACGATTCCCCCGCCTGGTCCCCGTCACGCCAGCACAGCGAGATCGCCTACGCCTCCCGGATCGAACGCCGTCCCTTCGACATCGTCGTGCATGATTTCGAGACCCGGCAGACCCGCCAGCTCACCACCGGCCGCGGCAGCAACGAGAGCCCCTCCTGGGCTCCCAACGGCCTGCACATCGCCTTCGCATCCAATCGGGCCGGCGACGACCAGGTGTTCACGATGCATCGGGACGGCGCCAATCTGAAGCAGCTCACCCGCGAAGGGAGCAACACCACCCCGCGCTGGGGCAATCCTCCCGGAAACCCGCGCTGAAACCGTCCCCCATGAGACCAGATTCCAGACTCCTTTCGACCCGCCGGGCGCTCTCCGCGATCCCCCTGCTCGCGTTGCTGTCGGGCTTCGCGTGTTCTTCCGTCGACCGCACCCCGGTAACCGGGAGTGACCCGCCACCCGGCCCGACGACTCCTCCCGAAGCATCGGAGGCCGGGGGCGCACCCGAATCCGATCCGTCGCCCTCGAGTTCCGGCGGGTTGACCGAGGACGAAATCCTGGCGATCCCGCCCGAGGTCGGAAGCGAAACCGACCTGCTGGACATCGGGGCCAAGAGCCTCGAGGAGTTGAACACCGAAGGGCACCTCAAGGACGTGCAGTTCGACTACGACAGCGCCGATCTCAGTCCGCCGATGCGGGCCACCATCGAGGAGAACGCCGCGTGGCTCTCACGGTATCCCTCGGTGAGGATCCTCGTCGAAGGCCACTGCGACGAACGCGGCACCGTGGAGTACAACCTGGCGCTCGGGGAAGAGCGCGCCCGGGCCGTCCGCGACTACCTGCGGGACCTCGGCGTCGATTCCGGGCGGATGCGGATCATCAGCTACGGCAAGGAATTCCCACTCGATCCGGGCCATAACGAGGCCGCCTGGCGGCGAAACCGCCGCGCCCACCTGGAGATCGTCGCCAAGTGAAGTCCTTCCGAACCGCGTCCCCCGCCACGGCATTCGTCGCCGCGGTCCTCCTCGGTTCCCTGTCCGCGACGCCGCTCCCCGGTGAGACGCCGGACGGCGCCCAACGGGACCAGAACCGCGTCGTGTCCGAGATCCGGCAGATCCAGGTGCAGCTCGCGTCGCTGGCCGAAGCGCAGACCGCCCTCGCCCGGGCGGTGGAAGCCCTCCTCGCCGAGCGGGAAGAAGCGATCACCGCCGATCGCCAGAGCCGCGCCGAAACGATGAATACGCTCGAACGCATGGAACGGAGCGTTGCGACGCTGAGCGAGGCCTTCCGGGACACGAACGAGCGCCTGTCGGCCCTCATGGTGGAAGTCGAGTCGGTGCGGGAGGCGCAGCGCCGCGCCGCGCTCCTGGGCGGCAGCTCCGGGGAAGGTGACGGTACGGCGCCTCCCGACGGAGAGCAGGCCGAAGCGCCGGAAGCCGCGGCTGGGGACGAATCAACCCAGGAAGAGGGCTCCGGCGAAGAAGAGGCAACGGTCCTGGACGAACCGAGCGTTTCCGAGATCTATCTGCAGGCCGACGCGGACTACCTCCAGGGGCGCTACGACCTCGCCCTGAGCGGCTTCGAACGGGTCGCCGAGTCGGGAGGCGAACTCGCGGACAACGCCCGCTACTTCATGGGAGAATGCCGCCTGGCCCAGGACCGGCTGGACGACGCTCTCGAACAGTTCGACATCGTGATCCGGGATTTCCCGGACAGCAGCAAGATTGGCGAGGCCTGGTACAAGAAGGGCCTCATCTTCGGGCGGATGGGCCATGAG
>CAYUVU010000129.1:0-50862 GCA_964448205.1 uncultured Acidobacteriota bacterium | reverse complement strand
CGCCTGGTTCCCTCCGAAGCCCGTAAGACTGAACGACGAGACGCTGCGCGACGGACTCCAGAGTCCTTCGGTGGTGTCCCCGACGCTCGAAAAGAAGGCGGAGGTGCTCCACCTGATGGAGTTGCTCGGCATCGACTCCGCCGACATCGGTCTCCCGGCCGCCGGCCCTCATGTGGAACGGCAGGTGCTCCACCTCGCCCGGGAAATCGTGGACAACCGGATGAAGATCCGTCCGAACTGCGCCGCGCGGACAGTGATCTCGGACATCGAGCCGATCGCGCGGGTGGCCGATGCGGTCGGCATGCCGATCGAGGTGGCGATGTTCATCGGGTCGAGCCCGATCCGGCAGTACGCCGAGGACTGGGACCTCGATCTGCTGCTCCGGCATACCGAGAAGGCCGTGAAATGGGCGGTCGCCCACGGCGTGCCCCCGATGTACGTGACCGAGGACACCACGCGGGCGCGGCCCGAGAGCGTTCGCCGGCTCTACACGGTCGCCATCGAGGCCGGCGCCCGGCGGGTCGTGGTCTGCGACACCGTGGGGCACGCCACCCCCGACGGCGTCACGCGGCTTCTCCAGTTCGTCCGGGAGGTCATCGCCGACACCGGGGAGGACGTGCAGCTCGACTGGCACGGGCACCGGGATCGCGGACTGTCCGTCCCGAACAGCCTCACCGCGATCGAGGCGGGCGCCGACTGCGTCCACGGGACCGCGATCGGCATCGGGGAACGCTGCGGCAACACGCCCATGGACCAGTTGCTCGTGAACCTGCGGCTGCTCGGCTGGATCGACAACGACCTCACGCCCCTCGCGGATTACTGCCGCACGGTCTCGGAGGCCACGGGGACTCGCATCCCGGTCGGCTATCCCGTCGTCGGCAAGGACGCCTTCCGGACCGGCACCGGGGTCCACGCCGCCGCCATCATCAAGGCGATGGCGAAGGGCGACGACTGGCTCGCCGACCGCGTCTATTCGGGCGTCCCCGCCGGAGACTACGGGCTGCACCAGAAGGTCGAGGTCGGCCCCATGAGCGGCCTCTCGAACGTCGTCTACTGGCTGGAAAAGCACGGCCACGAACCGACCGACGAGTTGAAGCACCGGATCTTCCGCGCCGCCAAGGAGGCGCGCCGGCTCCTCACCGACGACGAGATCGAGGCGTTGATCGCCTCGCCCTGACGGCCCCCCGGCCGGCGGCGCGTTGCAGCTCCTCAGCCGCGCGCGAGAACGGTGGCCACCCCTTCGTGGATGAGGCGCGCGGCGAGGACCAGCGTGCGGTTGTCCCGTTCGTCCGGGCAGGCTTCCACCACGTCCATCCCGACGAGCCGGTGGCGTGCGCCGATCTCCTTGACGAGTTCAAGCCCCGCGCGAGCGGAGAGGCCGGCCGGTACCGGGTGGGCCACTGCCGGGGCGCAAGCCGGGTCGAACCCGTCCATGTCCACGGTGAGATAGACCGCGGCGGCGTCGGGGAGGTGCGACAGGAAAGCCGGACACGCCTCCGCCTCCCACGCCGGAATCTGCGTCACGCGCCCGCCCGCCGCCTCCCGGATCCCGCGCTGCACCGCGGTTTCGGTGCGGATCCCGATCTGGGTGACGGTCGCCACGTGCGGCATTTCGAGAAGACGCGCCGCGACGCACGCGTGGGAGTGGCGGTTGCCCTCGAAGTCGGGGTACATGTCGGGATGGGCGTCCCACTGCACCACGTGGACGGGACCCCGGCCGGCATAGGCGGCCACCAGGGCAGGGGTGATCGCGTGGTCGCCGCCCAGGATGAAGGGCGTCCGGCCCCGCGCCAGCTCCGCCTCGACGGCGGCGGAGTAGCGCGCGGCGCTGTCCCGGAAGCCGCCCGCCTCCGGGCGCAGGTCGCCGAGGTCGGCGACGCTGCCGGCGCAGTCCACGCCCGCTTCCGAGACCGTGTTGTAGCAGGCCCCGTCGTAGGCCGCCCGAATGGCGGGCGGCGCTTCGGCGCAGCGGTTCCGGTAGGTGGACTGGGTGGCGTCCATGACGCCGAGGAGCGAGGCGGGGGCCCGCTCGGCGTCCGCCCGGGACGCGAGCAGTCCCCCGAGAGGGATTCCGGCGGGTTCGTGCACGCCGGTATGTTCGCAGCAGACGCCCACTAAATTCCCCGCGATGGCATCGCCCCCGCGTCCCGCCGTGTCCGTCATGCTCACGCGTGGAGAGGACGTGCTCCTCGTGCGGCGCTCGCCGCGGCTCCGGGCCTTCGCGAATCTGTGGGCCTTCCCCGGCGGGACGGTGTCGGCGGAGGATGCGGAGATCCCCGTGAGCGGCGCCCCGGATCCGGAAACCGCGGCGCGCGTCGCGGCCGGGGTGCGCGAGGTCTTCGAGGAGACCGGGGTCTTCCTCGGCACAGCGCGACGCAGTGTCGCCACAACCGAACGGGACGACCTGCGCCGGCGGTTGCTCGCGGGCGCGATCGGACTCCGGGAGGTCCTCGACAGCTTCCAGGCGGGCATCGATGCTTCGCGCTTCTCCGAGGTCGAGGCGCTCACCACTCCGGAATCGGCGCCGTACCGCTTCGCCACGCGCTTTTACCGGCTGCCACTGCCCGGCGGCGCCGAACCGTCGGTCTGGCCGGGCGAGATCGTTGACCAGGCGATGCTCAGCCCGGAGACGGCGCTCGCCCGCTGGCGCGGCGGTGAGATGGCGCTCGCCCCGCCCATCATCGGACTCCTCGAGCGCTGGTCTCCGGACAACGGCGTCTTTCGCGCCCGCAACCGGGAAGAGGGCCGGCTGCGGCCGGCGGTCCGCTATTCCCCCGGGATCGCGGTCGTTCCCTGCCGGACGCGGACCCTGCCGCCGGCCACGCACACGAACGCGGTGCTGATCGGAATCTCGCGCCGTTACCTGGTGGACCCCGCGGCCGAAGCGCCGGCCGAACGGGAGATGCTGTTCGGGATGGTGGACCGGCTGCTCGGCCCCGGCGAGCGGCTGGCCGGGATTCTCGTCACCCATCATCATCCCGATCACATCGGCTCGGTCGCGGCGGCCTCGTCGCGCTACGGAGTCGCGGTGGGCGCGCACCCGGAAACCCTCGCCCGGATCCCGCCGGCGCCCGGCGGGACGAGACCGCTCGCCGAGGGGGACACCCTGGACCTGGGGGAGGCGCCCGATGGATCGCCGGGCTGGACGCTCGAAGTCCGGTTCGTGCCCGGCCACGCGCCGGGCCACCTCGCCTTCGTCGAGAGCCGCTACGGCGCGATGGTGGTCGGGGACATGGTGTCCTCGCTGTCTTCCATCATCATTGCGCCGGAAGACGGGGACCTCGGGCAGTACATGGAGTCCCTGCGGCGGCTCGCCGCCGAGTGCCGGGGGATGGTCTACCCGGGCCACGGGGTGCCGGTGGTCGCGGGCGGTGACCTGCTGCGGGCTCAGGTGCGACACCGGGAAGCCCGGGAAAGGAGCCTGCTGGAAGCTCTCGACACCGAGCCCGCGACGCTCGAGGCGATCGGGCTCCGGGTCTATCCGACGAGCGAAGTTCCGCGCCGGGGCCCGGTCCGCCGGCTGGCCGAGGTGGCGCTGACCTCGGGTCTCATGAAGCTGGAACGCGAGGGCCGGGCGTCCGCCGAGGCGGGAAGATGGTTCTGCCCGGCGGACGCCGGCGCGTGAGGCGGACCGCTACCGGCTGACCGCCGCGCCCCGCCGGGCGGCGGGTCCCGCCGGCTATTCGGCGCTGCTGCCGGGGACGGTGTTCCCGGCCACCACCACCCGGTCGATGGACCGGAGGTTCGCGATGTCCTCGAGCGGGCTCTCGTTCAGCACGATGAAGTCGGCCCAGTTCCCGGCGGTGAGGGTGCCGACGCCATCGAGCGCGAGGCAGGCCGCCGCGTCGCCCGTCGCCGACATCAGGATCTCCTCGGCGGTGAGGCCGGCCTCGGCCATCTCTCCCGCCTCGATGTGCTCGAAGTAGCCCTGGAAGCGGCCCGCCGGTCCGGTATCGGTGCCGAACGCAATCGTTACGCCGGCATCGGCCACCGCCTTCGTGTTCGCCATCGCGATGGGGTAGTGCTCGCGGTAGCCCTGCGCGGAACTGCTGTTGGCCACCCGCTCCATGCGCTCCGGATCCTTCAGCTGCTCCAGCACCGCGGGATCGGCGTCCTTCAGGAAGAACGGGTCTTCGAAGAACTCGGGTACCTCGGAATAGACGTAGGTGGAGATCTCCCGCACCAGGGTCGGGACGTAGCAGACGTCCTTCTCCTTCATCAGCTCGAGGAACTCCTCGTCCACGGGTTGGTCCCGCACGCTGTGGGCGATGAGGCCCGATCCCAGGCGCAGCACCTCCTTGGCGTCGTCGAGATAGAAGATGTGGGTCGTGACCATCTTTCCGGCCTCCCGGCCGAGTTCCATCACCTTCTCGATGGTCTCGGACGACACGCGCTCGTTCGCGCCGAGGTTGGTGTCCACCCGCATCTTGAGGAAGTCGGCGGGCAGGGCGAGGCTGCGGGCCACCGATTCGGCGGCCTCCTCGGGAGTGCCGCTCGCGATGACCTCGCCGGCGATCCAGATCCGGGCGCGGTCGAGGCCGTCGTCCTGTTCGTCGCGCAACTGCGCCGCCTCGGGGCCGTCACCGCCGAGCGAGGCGACGCTCGTGACCCCGTAGCGGGCGTAGAGGCCGAGCTGGCGGATCAGGTTCTCCCGGGTGTAGTGGCCCGTCTCCAGACCCATGACGTCGCTGGCGTGGGCGTGGGCGTTGATGAAGCCGGGAACGACCGTCTTGCCCGCGAGGTCTTCCACCGCGGCGCCGGGCGGCACTTCCACTTCGTCGACCGGTCCCACGGCAGCGATCCTTCCGTGGTCCACCACCATCACCGCGTTCTCGACTGCGGCGTTTCCGGTTCCGTCCCAGACGGTGGCGCCGGTGAACGCGGTCACTCCGGGCAGCGGCGGCGGTTCGGAACCGCACGCGCTGAAGGCGATCAGGGCGCCGATCGCGAGCGGAGCGAGAGGAAAGCGCTTCGGTTGGGAACTGGTCATGGGGGGCCTCCCGAGCGCCCGAGCATATCCGGGCCGGACGCCGGCTGCCGGGACCGGGAGGCGCTACCCGCCAAGCACCTGGGGGGCCACGCGCTCGACCACGAAGCGTGCGGCAGCGCGGGCCTCGGCGGCATCTTCCCGGCGGTAGAACTCCGATGGGGTCAGATCCTCGGCGCCGTAGAACGCGAGTTCCCGATCCCGCCGCAGGGCGCGGGAGGCGGCGGCAAGGCGCGGCAGGTCGGGAATCAGCGTTGCCGGAAGCCGGTCACGTTCGGCCTCGAGCACGCCCGCCACGTCGTGGACTCGCGGGGGGTCCACCCCACAGGCGCGTAGCAGGCCCTTGAGCGCCAACTCGACGGTTTCCTGGGACTCGCGGACGACATCGGCCCAACTCTCCGCGTCATACAGCGCATCCAGTGCGGTGAGCCGGGCCCTGGCGCGGCGCAAATGGTCGTCGGCGAGGGTCCGGTTTCGCATCACGGGAACGCTGGCGCTTCGGTCCAGTAGGGCTGGCCGTGCGCTGTCCGGCGGCGCAGCCGGCCGTCGGCGATCGCCCCGCGAACCCGGGCCAGACAGGCCCCGAGGTCACCGTCGCGGTCGAAAACGATCAATCCGTGGGTCGCGATCTCGGCCCAGAGCCCACTCAGTCTCGCGTCCGCGGGAAGGTGGACAAAATGGGGATCCACTGGACGATGGCTCCAGGTGACGGACTGCTCGTCCCACTTGCGGTAGAGCGAACGGCGAAGCGGCACGGTCCGGTCGATCACGATCACCGCGTCGACATCGGACCCGGAGCCGGCGTCACCGCGAACCCAGGATCCGTGCAGCACCACGGCGGCGAGCGCGTCTCCCACCACCGCGGCGGCCCGGGAAACGAGCACCGCGGCATTCTCGTGGACGACACTGCCGGTGACGAGCCGCCGCACGCAGTACTCGTTGAGCGACAGCCCCGCCGCCCGCGCCGCGGAGCGGAGGGTGTCGTGCAGGGTCGGCGGCATTCGAAGCAGGAACCGGCCCGATCCGCGGGTCTCAGCCGGTGATGTCATGGTCGTTGACGGATGATATCACTCCGGGCCTCCACAGAGATACCAGAGAGCCGCTCGCCGGCTGCTAGCGTTCCGGTCCCATGACGAGCGCGACGTCGGCGCCGGCGGCGGCCGGCCTCGGGCCTCCCAGCATGTGCGGGAAGCTCGTGCGCTCGCTCCTGATCGACCCCGGCGCCGTGGGCTGGAACGCGGGTGCGTCGTGGCGGGACCTCGGGTACCTCCATCCGCCCGAGGAGACACTGGCCGCCCGCCAGCACGAGCGGATCCGGTCGCTGCTGCTCGGGTGCGGCGTTGACGTCGTGGAGCCGGACGGGCTTCTGCCGGGACTGACCCCCGACGCCGTCTACTGCCACGATGCCTCGTTCCCGACTCCGAGGGGCATGGTCCTCATGCGGATGGGCAAGGAGAACCGGAGCGGGGAACCCGCGGCGCACGCCCGGATCTACGAAAGGCAGGGGATCCCGGTGATCGGCGTCGTCGGAGCGCCGGGGCTCGCGGAGGGCGGCGACCTGGTGTGGCTGGACGAGCACACCCTGCTCGCGGGGGAGGGCTATCGCACGAACGCGGCGGGAATCGCGCAGCTTGCCGGCATCCTCGCGACCGACGGGGTCGAGGTCGTGCCCGTGCCGCTGCCGTTCGGCGACGGGCCCCGTTGCTGCCTCCACCTGATGTCGCTGATCAGCGTGCTCGACCGGCGCACGATGGTGGCCGATCTCCGGTTTCTCGGTGTGCCGACCTTCGAGATGCTGAAGGCGCGCGGCTGGGAGTTCATCCCCATCGTCGAGGCCGAGCGCTCCACGATGGCCGCCAACGTGCTGGCGCTCGGGGAACGGACCCTGCTGGCCATCGCGGCCAACCGCGAAACGAACGCCCGGCTGCGGGACGCCGGCTTCGACGTGCTGACCTACGAGGGCGGCGAGATCAGCCAGAACGGCTCGGGAGGTCCCACCTGCCTGACCCGGCCGCTGGTCCGGCAGGCGGCTTCATGAACCCCAGGATCCGGCGGATCGGCTGGCTCGTCTTCGGGCTCTTCGCGCTGCTGGTCGTCTTCCTGATGTATTCGACCCTCACCATGGGCCAGGCGCGGTGCGAGGTAACCATGGAGATGGCGGGCCGGCAGGCCACGGTGACCGCCCAGGGCGCCACCGAGCCCGACGCGATCCGCGCCGCGGTTACCGGGGCCTGCGCCCGGATCGCGGACGGCCGGACGGCGAACATTCTCTGCCTGGATACGCCGCCCCGCGCGGTCCGCTGCGACTGACGGGGCCCGGCGGCAACTCTTCGAGCGCTCCGCCGGCCCGAACCACGAACGCCCGTACGGGACGGCCCAACAGGACGCGGGCCGCGTGCCGGTAGCGGCGGGCTCGGCGCATCGCCGACTCGGCGTCGCCGTCCTGCACCGCGATCACCCGGGGCACCCCCGTCCCGTCTGGCAGGAACAGAGTCGGGATCAACACCACGCGGGCGCTGCCGTCGCGCTGGCGCAGGCCGACCCGAACGTTGGCGCGCAACGCCCCCTCGAGAGGCCCCCCGGGCCTCCGCGCCTCGAGCACCGTAACCGCAAGCCGTAGCGCCTCGGCGGCGACCGCGCGGCGGGCGGCCGCCGAAGGAACGAGTCGCTCGTCCGCGAGGCGGACGGCGGCGTCGAGGTCCGGTTGGTCTCCCCGGTGACACGCCCGGTGAACGATCCGGTGGGCGAGTACGCGCGTGGCGGTCGCCGCGCGGCCGCGGGAAGCCATCGCGCGTCCCTCGGCCGTCACCCCGATTCCGGGGCCGCCTGCTCCTCCGCGGGGGATCCGGCTGGCGGCAGCACGTCGATGTCATGTCCGGCCCAGGCGATGGAAGTGACGTCACGGAGCATCGTCAGGGACGCCAGGGTGGCGAGATCGGCCGGGAGGTACTGAGGCCGGTCCGCGCCGTGGGGCTTTCCGGCGTTCGTGATCCGCGTCTTCCAGGAGAGGGTGAGGCTCATCCTGGCGCGCGTCATCGCCACGTAGAGGCAGCGGCGCTCCTCCGACTCCGCGCGTCCCCCGTCGGTCGTCTGCCAGGCGGTGCCCCGGGTGACGAGGGCGATGTTCCAGACGCCGTCCGCGCTCTCGACCACCCGGGGGATGCGGGTGTCCTGCTTCCCCCGGCCGCCGCAGTCCACGAGGAACACGTGATCGAACTCCAGGCCCTTGGCGGCGTGGATCGAAAGCGCCTGCACGGCGCCCCTCGCCTCCAGCGGCGCCTGGGTCGCGTCGCCGTTCGCGGCGCTTTCGAGCGCCTCGGACACCCGTTCGAAGCTGACAAAGCCGTCGCGTTCGAATCCCCGCAGCATCTGGAGCGCCTTCGCGATGTTCGCCGCCTGCTGCGCGGCCTCGTACGGAGCCTGCGCCGCGGCTTCGGAGCGGCGGAGGTAGTCGGTCTCTTCGAGGATGTGAGCGACCGCGCGCGAGGGCGCGAGCCGGCGGGCGAGACGGATCCACGGTCCGCCGGCGTTCCCCGCGTGTTGCAGCCGGAGGCGGGTTGTCGCGGGCAGCGCTTCCGGGAGCCCGTCTCCTTCGGTCAGCAGGAGTTCGGCGAAGGGAGTGGCGGAGTCGCTGGCTCGCCGGAGCCGGGCGAAATCGTTTCCCGGGAGCGCGAAGAAGCGGGACCGGAGCAGTTCCACGGCACGCCGGTCGGAGTGCGGCCGGGCGAGATAGCGGCACAGCGCCCTCAGGTCACGGAGTTCGCTGGTGTCGAAAAACCCGGCGCCCTTGAAGACGAAGGTGGGGATCCCGCGCCGCTTCAGCGCATCGAGATACACCGCCAGGTTCGTGCTGGTCCGGGCCAGCAGCGCAACCTGTTCCGGGCGCACCCCGTCGTGTTGCAGCAGCGCCTCGATCCGGGCGGCGATGCGGGAGGCGACTTCCTCGTGACTGCCCGCGACCGCCACGGCGAGGGCGGGCGGCTCGTCCTCCGGGTTGCCGTCGGCGGGAAAGTGGTCCTCCGGGTCGTACCGGAATGCCCAGTCCGAATCCGGAGCCGCGCTGGACGCTTTCGCGATCTCCGCCCCGGCGCTGTTCACGAAGCGCCGCAGCCGGAGGTTCGAGCGGAAGTTCCACCGCAACACGAGCTTCGGCGAAGGGGGATCGCCCGGTTGCGCGAGCACCTGGATCGCGTTCTCGGCCTGGCTCAGGATCTCGACGCGAGCGTCCCGAAACCGGTAGATCGACTGCTTGTGGTCCGCGACCACGAAGATCGTGGGCCGGGAGAGCTTGCCCCCGGTCACCCGGCGCACTTCTTCGGACACCAGCCCTTCGCCGGCGGCCCAGGGGGCGATGATCGCCTGCAGGAGTTCCCACTGGGGATCGCTCGTGTCGTGAAACTCGTCGAGCAGCAGGTGGTGGTAGCGCGCCTCCAGCCGGAAGCGGCTCGCGGAGAACTCCCCCAGTTCCTGCAGGAGCCTGGTGGCCGCTAGCGTGAGATCGTCGAAATCCATGACCCGGCGTTCCTGCTTCAGCCGGTCGTACTCCCGTTCCACCGCCTGAAAGAGCTCCCAGACCGGTCCGAAGGCGTGTTCGTTCAGGTGGTCCAGCCAGCGGGAGCGGAACTCCCTGACCTTCGCGGTGACGGCGGCGTAGTCCGCCTTGAGCGGCCCGGGAACGTTCCTGGGAGGGTTCTTGAGGTCGGTGCGGAAGTAGCCCTCCAGAGCCTCCCGGTCGAGGGCGTCCCGGCTGCTTCCCTGCTCCTCGGCGCGGAGCGCGAGCCGCACGGCGAACGGGATCTCCAACCCGGCCGAGCCGTCCCCGGCGGCCTCCCGAAGGCGCCGGCAGGAGTCCGCCACGGGACGGAGAAACCGCTGGAGACGTGGAGGCGGCCCCGGCCGGCCGCGCCGCGCGGCGGCCTTCGCCTCGAACAGCCGCCGCCAGGCGAGCCGCCGCTCCAGATACTCGTGAACCGCTTCCCTCATCTTGCTCGGCGAACGGCCGAGGAGAAGCGGCAGCGAAGCGAGGACCTCCCGGTCAAAGCCGGTGACGCCGGAGAAGACGCGGTCGCTCGCTTCGGCCCGGAATACGGGCATGGAGCGCTCGTCAAGGACTTCGATGCCCGGACTGACTCCCGCGTCCAGGGGGAACTCACGGATCAGGCCGAGGGTGAAGGCGTCGAGCGTCGAGATGCTCACCTCGGCG
The DNA here is from genome assembly GCA_964448205.1 of uncultured Acidobacteriota bacterium. Taxonomy (GTDB): domain Bacteria; phylum Acidobacteriota; class Vicinamibacteria; order Marinacidobacterales; family Marinacidobacteraceae; genus Marinacidobacterium. The sequence goes on along the minus strand of CAYUVU010000129.1, from coordinate 40,672 downwards.
ATGTCGGCGCCTTCGGGCAGAGTGCGGCGGCGGCGCGACGCGGTCAGTTCCTGGAGAATGCGGTCCTTCATCTCCTGCGCCGCCTTCCGGGTGAAGGTCAGCGCCAGGATGTTCCGGGGCGGCACCCCCGCTTCCACGAGCCGCACGTAACGGTTGGTGAGGACCGTCGTCTTGCCGGTGCCGGCGGAGGCGCGCAGGACCGCGTTGCGGCGGGGGTCGGCGGCGGCCTCCCGCGCGGCGGCGTCGGAGGGGCGGAAACCGGCCTCGGACATGGGTTCAGGCTTCCGCGCCGGCGTCCCGCGCCTCATCCGGCCCACGGTCCGTGGCCGGGACGGCCCGGTCCGGCAGGTCCCGCCGGACCACGAGGTGGAAATCGAAGGCGCCGTCCGCCTCGGGCAGGGAGAAGTCCCCCCGGGCCAGCCCCTCGCGGATCGCAACGAGCTGCGCGTCCTGTTCGGCATCGTCCGGCGGATCCTCGGGACCGATCCAGCGCCGGCTGCCGAAGTAGGGGATGACAACCGCGGTCGGAACCCGATCCCCGGCTTCCAGGAGGCGCGCGTAGAGCCGCGCCTGCAGCGGTTTCTCGTAGAAACGGCCGGACTTGTACTCGACGACCCGCCGGCCCCCGCCGGCCAGCCGATCCAGCCGGTCCAGTTGCCCGTGGACGCGCAGGCCTTCGATCTCTCCCGCGATCCAGCTCTCCACCCGGTCCAGGGTGGCCGCGCCCCGGGTGGCTTCCTCGCGCAGGAACCACTCCATCGCCGGGGCGGTCGCATCGCCGCCGAAGAGCCACGCTTTCTCGATGCGCCGATCGGTGTCCGACAGTCCCCGCGCCGCCGCGAAGCGCTCGAACTCCTGGTGGAAGAAGGCGAGGACCTCCTCGAGGGTGGATTCCGAGACCCCGAGCCCGGCATCCCGAAGCGCGGTATAACTCCGCTCCAGGAAGGCGTGGAGCAGTTCTCCGCGTTCGGTCGGGGGAGGGACGTCGGCGAGGGGGCGCTCCTCGTCCAGGCGGAGGACGTAGCGGGCGAAGAACTGGGCGGGGCTCTTTCGGTAAGTGTCGAGCGCCGTCGGGGAGAGCGGGCGTTCCAGCACGGCGGCGGCGGAGGCGTGACGGTCGAGCGTCGTGGGCAGGGGCTCGACTGCCGCCACCGGAGCCGCCGGGAGGTCCCGGTCCGGCGCCGGGAGCAGCGGGTGCCCTGGCTCCGCGTTCAGCACCGCTTCGGTCAGCTCGATCTCCAGCGCCGACGTGGCGACCGGGAAACCGTCGTCGAGCTGGGGACGCAGGAAGGCCGCGGCGCCGGCCGGGAGCCCGGGCAGCGCGCGGAGGAGACGGACCTCCCGGTCCCGGCTCCTGGAATGGCGGGCCCGGGTGGCGTCTTCGAGGAGATGGGCGGGGAAGAAGATGTTTCCGGGCCGCCGGCCCGGCCAGTCGGCGTCCACCATGCCGAGAAGGACGATGAAGTCGTAGTCGCCGAACGGCGCGTCGTTCGCAGCGACGAGATGGACCCCGCGCCCGCCGCCGCCGGCGACGGTCCGGCGGTTCAGAAGCCTGCGGATCCGGCGCACGAAGCGGGAGCCGCCCCCGGCGCGCGCCTCGGCGGGCGCCGCTCCGGCAGCCTGGCGAAGCGCCTGAAGCACCGCGTCGCGGACGTCGGGACTCGTGTCGGCGGGCGGTTCGAAGTGCAGTTCGAGGAATCCGATCAGCGCTTCGACCGCGCCTCCGAAGGTGGCGTCCTCGTCACGGATCGGGCGGAGGGCGTCCGCCAGGATGGAGAGCCGCGACAGTGCCCGGGCGGCGATGCGGAGGCGGGCGGCCTGCCTCCGGAACCGCTCCGCCCGCGGTTCGATGTCGGTTTCAGTCCCGGCCCGCAGGAATCCGTCCGCCGGCCGGGCCAGGCGCTCGGCATCGTGTTCGAGGCGGGAGGCGATTCCGGGCAGTGCTTCGGGCGCCTGGGTGTCGCGGACACCGGCGCGGAGCAGTTCACCGGCGAGGACATCGGCCGTGTGCGCCGGCGCCTGCGAAAGGTCCGGAAGGCTCAGGAAGGGCGTCCGCAGGAGGTTCAGGCCCAGCGAGAGCCGGCCCGGACAAGCGCCGAACTCCAGGACGTCCGCGACGGCGGCGACCCAGGGGTGCCGCGTCAGGCCGGGCCGGATCGGGGTTTCGAGCGGAATCCCGTGCCCCGCGAGGGCGCTTTCCACCGCGTCCAGGTAGGAACGGGGTTGCTGAGCGAGGATGGCGCACCTCTGGTAACCGGGGAAGCTGCGCTCCTGACCGTCCCGGAACCGCACGAGGAGGTCCGCCGCGAGGCGGGCCTCGGCCGCGCGGTCGGTGGCCTCGAAGACCCCGAAGACCGCGTCGTCCGTCCCGGTCGCGGGGACGAAGATCGCCGGCGGGCTGCTCCGCCGGGTGGATGAAGACGCGTCGGGACGGGAGAAGAGCGTGGGTTGGGCCCGGGAGAGGACCGGCTCGCCTGCGGAGTCTTCAGGGTCGCGCCGGAACGCGATCCCGTCGGGTGGCGCCGGAAGCGGAGCTCCCTCCGGGACCGCCCAGACGACGGCGCCCGGTGGCAGCAGCGAGCCGAGCAACTGGAGGTCGGCGGGCTGGACGGCGTCCTCACCGACGGCGAGCACCCGGGTCCCCGCGAAGCGCGGACGGAAGGTCCCGGCCGACGCCATCAGCCGCTCGCGAAGGCTCCCCGGATCCCCGCGCGCCGTGTCTTCGAGGGCTTGCCGGTAGTGCGCATGGGCGCGACGGAGCCAGCGGACCAGAGCGAGCAGCCGCAGCGCGCCGGCGTCGGTCTCGCCGGCTTCGAGAAGACGCCTCTGCGTGCGCTCTGCGAAACGTTCGAACGGCGCGGCGCCCGGGCTGACGCGCGAGTCCGCCGCCGTTTCGTCGAGGAAAACCAGGAAGAGATCGGCGATCTGGGCGGGATCGCCGGAGTCCGGCAGTTCGAGACCGTCCTCCCCCGAGACGGCGGCGACGAGGGCCTCCTCCATCAGGATCTCCCGGACGAGCGGCGGCGCGGGGAGCAGTGGCGGTTCCAGATCGCCCGGGAGGTCGTCGAATGCGGAGGATGCGACCCGGATCTCCGGGAACGACCCGCCCGGAGGAAGCGACTCCCGCAGAGTCCGGTCCAGGACCCATGCCGCTCCCGCGCTCGGAACCAGGATCCGGAGCCGCTGCACGGCGCGCTCGGGGCCGGTGAGCGATGCCTGCCGCGCCACCCACTGGCGGAGCCGGCGCCAGTCGGGAAACCGCCGGACCCCGATCCAGCGCGACGGTTCGGGCTCGCCGACGGGAGTGCTCATTGGCGCGGGATCATAAGGACGGCGGACGCCATTTCCCGCCACCCTTCGACACCCGGGGCCAGGTTCACCGCGCCGGCGCTCTCCGGAGCCTGGCGGCGCGGGCATTGGTAGCATCGCCGCCGGGCATCGCGCCCGACGGAACCGGGACTTGGAGCAACGCACGGCGGCAGTGGCCGGGGGAGCGGCGGATGTCCCGGGCTTCGAAACCGGGCTGCGGGAATTCTGCGAGTTCGGCAGGCGGACGCGGGTGGTGGCGTTCCCCGATCCCGCGGTCCGGCTTCCGGTGTACGTCAACGAGTTCTGGACCTCGAAGCAGCGGGCGGCGCACTCCCTCCACGAGGTTTCCTACCGGGCCTGCTTCAAGCCCCAGTTGCCGCGGTTCTTCATCACCCGGCTGACGCGGCCGGAGGAGCTCGTCCACGACCCGTTCATGGGCCGGGGCACGACTCCGCTCGAGGCGGCGCTGCTCGGCCGGCGCGCCTTGGGCTCGGACCTCAACCCGCTGAGCACGCGGCTGCTGGAGCCCCGTTTCGACCCGCCGGAACTCGGGGAGGTCGCGGAGCGCCTGGCTTCGTTCGATCTCGAGCGCGGCGCCGAGGCTCCGGAAGACCTCCTGGCGTTCTACCACCCGGCCACCCTCCAGCGGATCGTCAACCTCCGGGACGAGTTGTTGCGGCGCCGGAACGAAGGGTCGATGGACCGGGTGGACCGCTGGATCCAGATGGTGGCGACCAACCGGCTCACCGGGCACTCGCCGGGGTTCTTCTCCGTGTACACGCTCCCCCCCAACCAGGCGGCCTCGGTCCGCTCGCAGCGCCGGATCAACGAACGCCGCCGGCAACGCCCGCCCGACCGGGACGTCGCGGGGCTCATCCTCCGGAAGACCCGTTCGCTGCTGGCCCGCCTCGAACCCGGCGAGCGGGAGCGGCTCCGGGGCGCCCGCCCCCGGTTGCTCAGCGCTTCCGCGGACCGGACTCCGGCGATCGCCGGCGGGACCGTCCGGCTCGTCGTGACCTCGCCGCCCTTTCTCGACGTGGTGAACTACCGGGCCGACAACTGGCTGCGGTGCTGGTTCAACGGGGTGGATGGGGATAAGGTGGCGCTGTGGCACTGGACGCGCGCGGCGGACTGGCAGACGGCCATGACGCGGGTCTTTCGGGAGTTGCGCCGGGTCCTGGCTCCCTCCGGACTGGTGGCCTTCGAAGTGGGAGAAGTGCGGGGCGGACGCCTGCTGCTCGAGAGTCTGGTGGTGCCCGCGGCCCGCGAGGCGGGCCTCGAGCCGCGCCTGGTGCTGGTGAACGACCAGCAGTTCACCAAGACCTCCAATTGCTGGGGCGTCGACAACCGGCGGAAGGGCACCAACACGAACCGTGTGGTGCTCCTGCAGAAGGCCTGAACGGATGCAACGGCGCCTGAGCGGCGGCGCGCTGGCCCGGCATGGCTGGGCCTGGCTCCTGCTGCTGGCTTCGCCTGCCTGGAGTGGGGATCAACCCCGCGAGACGGTGCGGCAGGTCCTCCCGGGCCTGACGCTCGAGGAGAAAGTGGGGCAGGTGCTGATGCCCCGGGCGCCGGCGGAGTTCACGAACGCGGCCGATCCCGGGCGCCGGGAGCTGCTCGAGATGGCCGCGGCCGGCCGGCTGGGCGGGGTGGTGGTGTTCGCGGGCAGCCCGGAGGGAACGCGCGAGATCACCACGGCCCTCCAGGACGCGGCGCCGCTCCCGGTGCTGGTGGCCGCCGACTACGAATGGGGAACTCCCATGCGCACGGCGGGCGGCACCCGGTTCCCTCCGGCCATGCAGTTGGCCGCGGCGCCCGATCCCGCGGCGCTCGAGCGGCAGGGCCGGATCGTGGCGCGGGAGGCGCGGGCGGTGGGCGTCCACCTTGTCCTGGCCCCGGTTCTGGATGTCCTGCAGAGCGCCTCGAGCGCGGTGATCGGGACGCGTTCCTTCGGCTCGGACCCGGATCTCGCGGCGGAGCTCGGGGTCGCGTTCCTGCGCGGCGTCGAAGCCGGCGGGGCGCTGTCCACCGCCAAGCACTTTCCCGGGCACGGCGGCACCGGAACGGACTCCCACCACGGGCTCGCCCTCGTGCCCGCGGACCGGGCGCACCTGGAGGCGGTGGACCTCGCTCCCTTCCGGGCGGCCGTGGAGGCGGGAGTCTCGGCGGTCATGCCCGGGCACCTGGCGGTGCCGGCGCTCGACGGCCGGGACGACCGGCCGGCCGTGTTGTCGCCGGAGATCCTCGACGGCGTGCTCCGCTCGGAGATGGGTTTCGCCGGACTCGTGGTGAGCGACGCCCTGGAGATGGAGGGCGCCCGCGCCGGCCGCTTCGACGGAGAGGTCGCGGCGCTCGCGCTCGGGGCCGGGGTGGACGTGATCCTGGTGCCCCGGGACCCGGTGGTGGCGCACGGAGCGCTCGTCCGCGCGGTGCGCGCGGGCCGGCTCGAGGAGGCGCGTCTCGACGACGCGGTCCTGCGGGTGCTGGAGGCGAAGGCGCGTCTCGGCCTGTTCGACGACCGCACTCCGCCCGAGCCGCTCGCCGAGGCGTTCGGCGATCCGGCGGCCCGCGACCTCGCGGCGCCGCTCTTCGCCCGCGGGCTGACCCTGGTGCGCGACCCGGAGGGACTCGTTCCCTGGTCCACGCGGATCACCGGAGCGAACTCGGGACGGTCCGAGCGGACCCCCGGACTCCTCCTCGTCGAGGTCCACCAGGAAGGGCCCTACGAGCCGGACCGCCGCCACTTCCGCGGCGCGCTCCGGCGGCGCGGGGCGCTGGCGGCGAGGATTCCCACGACCCGCCACGGCGCCCTGCCGCTGGCGCGGTTCGCCCGGGAGGCCGAGCGGGCTGACGCGGTGGTGATCGCCGATTTCCGGAAGAACGGCCTCGAGATGCCGGAGGAGTTGCTGCATGCGGTCACCCCCTTCGCGGAGAAGCTCCTCGCCGTCTCCTTCGGCAACCCGCACGGTGTCCGCAACGCGCCCCCGGAGGCGGGAATCCTGCTCGCCTGGGACGGGGCGCGGGAGAACCAGGAAGCCGCGGCGGCGGCGCTCTTCGGGGAGAGCGCCCTGGAAGGACGCCTGCCGGTCCCGCTCGAGGGGCAGCCCGCGGGAGCGGGGGTTTCCCAGCAGGCGGAGCGCCAGCGGCTCCGCCCGGTCGAACCCGGGGAGGTCGGCATGAGTCCCGAAGGCGTCGAGAACATCCGCGCGGTGATCGAGGAGGCGATCGCGAACGGCGTGACGCCGGGAGCGAGCGCGCTCGTGGCGCACCGGGGCAGGGTGCTGCTCCAGGAGGGCTTCGGCCGGCTGACCTACGACGAGGGCGCGCCCGCGGTGTCCCCGGAGACGATCTACGACCTCGCGTCCCTGACCAAGGTCGTCGGCACCACCACCCTGGTGATGATGCTGGTGGAGGAGGGCGCCCTGGACATTTCGCTTCCGGTGAGCGCCTACCTGCCCGAGTTCCTCGACCGGGCGCCTTCGGACGAGGAGCGCCTGCGGAGGGCCGGCGTCACCGTCACGGACCTCCTCGCCCACTCTTCGGGGCTACCGGCGTGGATCCAGTTCTACCTGGAGTTCGATCCCGAGGCGCGGGGCCTGCCGCCGGGGGACGCGCGCCGGATGGTCTTCGACCGGATCCTGGGGGCGGACTCCGACTACGAACCGCGGACGGACACCGTGTACTCGGACAACGGCATCCTGCTGCTCGGGGAGATCATCGAGCGGGTCTCCGGCAAGGCGCTGGACGTTCTCGGCCGGGAGCGCATCTTCGATCCGCTGGGCATGACGACCACCCGGTACCGGCCGCCGGCGGAATGGCTCGATCGCATCGCGCCGACCGAGGACAACCCGTGGCGCGGCCGGGTGGTTCGGGGACAGGTCCACGACGAGAACACGGTCGTCCTGGGCGAAGTGGCGGCGCACGCGGGTCTCTTCAGCACGACCGGCGATCTCGGGGTCTTCCTCCAGATGCTCCTGAACGGGGGATCCATGAACGGGGAGCGGCTGCTCCGCGCGGGCACCATCGCCCGGTTCACGACACGCGCGGGGCTCGCCCCCGGTAGCAGCCGGGCGCTCGGCTGGGACACCCCGTCCCGGTCATCGTCCGGCGGCCCGTCCTCCGCGGGCGATCATTTCTCGGCCTCGTCCTTCGGGCATACCGGCTTCACCGGCACCTCGATCTGGGTCGATCCGGAACGCGAGCTCTTTGCGGTCCTGCTCACGAACCGGGTCTTTCCGACGCGCGAGAACAACGGGATCTTCCGGCTCCGGCCGGCGTTTCACGATGCGGTGATCGAGGCGCTGGGAGGCGGTCGCTGACCGCCGGCAGTTCCCGTACACTCGCTCGCCAAGGCAACGCGAGCCGCTCCCGCCGCTCCCATCCGCCGGGGGACGGCTCCGGGGAGGGAGACATGGAAACGAAGACGCTGACGACCGGACTGATGCTTCTCGGGCTGGCGGCCGCCATCGGCTGCGAGCCGCCGGGAGAGACGGCGGGCGGAGCGCCGACGGCCTCCGATCCGGAAGGCGGGCGGGCCGCGACCCCGGTGGCCGACCCGACCTGGCCCCGGCTTCCCGACGACTGGCTGATCGGGGAGGTCGGCGGGATCGCGGTGGACCTCGACGACAACATCTGGCTCGTTCATCGCCCCCGCAGCCTGAACGCCGACGAGACGGGACTCGCGCAGGACCCGCCGGTCTCGGCGTGTTGCAACGCGGCGCCGCCGGTGCTCAAGTTCGACACCGACGGGAACCTGCTCGACAGTTGGGGCGACGCGAACGGCTACCAGGGCGAGGGCTACGAGTGGCCCGCCACCGAACACGGCATCTTCGTGGACCACCTGGGATACGTGTGGTTCGCGGGCAACGGCCCGGACGACCATCAGGTGCTCAAGTTCAGCGGGGACGGGACCTTCGTGATGCAGATCGGGCAGGCGGGCCGTACCGAGGGCAGCAACAGCACCGAGTTCCTCGGACAGCCCGCGGACCTCGAGGTCGACCCGGAGACCAACGAGCTCTACATCGCCGACGGCTACCTGAACAAGCGGATCATCGTCTTCAACGCCGAGACCGGGGAATACCTGCGCCACTGGGGCGCCTACGGCAACGAACCCTCGGACGAGGACACGGGCGCCTTCGAGCCCGGGATGGAACCGATCCAGCAGTTCCGCACCCCGGTGCACGCGGTCCGCATCGCGACCGACGGCATGGTGTACGTGGCCGACCGGGTGAACAACCGGATCCAGGTGTTCGAGAAGGACGGGACCTACGTGGACGAGATGATCGTCGAGGGCAACACGCTGGGGGCCGGCTCCACCTGGGACCTCGAGCTGTCGCCGGACGAGGGGCAGTCCGACCTCTACAACGCCGACGGAACCAACCAGCGGATCCACGTCATCGACCGGGCCGCACTGGAGGTCGAGACCTTCTTCGGACGGCGCGGGCGCTACTCGGGACAGTTCCACTGGGTCCACAACGTGGTGGTGGACTCCATGGGCAACTTCTACACGGCCGAGGTGAACACCGGCCGCCGGGCGCAGAAGTTCGCGGTGAGCCGTTAGCGGGATGACCGCGGGAAACCCCGGGCCGGAACCACGCCGCTAGCGCTGCGGGCGCTGGCGCGCGGTTTTGCCGCGGGCGGGGGTTCCCGTACACTCATTCGGTTTGGCGCCGTAGCGGCGCCGGGAACCGATACCCGTCGGGGCTGCGGCTCCGGGAGAAAGCGATGAAGACCAAGAATCTGACCCTGTTGCTGTTGGTTCTGGGGATGGCGTTCGCCGTCGGCTGTCAGGCCCCGGGCGAACGGACCAGCGGCGCGCCGCTCGCCGACCCGCATCTCGAGCACTCCGAGCCGCCCGAGGTGGACCCGCACTGGCCCATGCTTCCCGAGGACTGGCTGATAGGCGAGGTCTCCGGAATCGCGGTGGACATGAACGACCACATCTGGCTGGTCCAGCGTCCGCGCAGCCTGAACGCGGACGAAGCCGGGCTGGTGCAGGATCCGCCGCTCTCCGCGTGCTGCATCCCGGCTCCACCGGTGCTCAAGTTCGACGCTGACGGGAACCTCCTCGACAGTTGGGGAGACCAGACCGGCTATCCGGGCGAAGGCTACGAGTGGCCCGCCAGCGAGCACGGCATCTTCGTGGACCACCTGGGCTACGTCTGGCTCGCGGGCAACGGGCCCGACGACCACCAGGTCCTCAAGTTCAGCGGGGACGGCACCTTCGTGCTTCAGATCGGACAGGCGGGCCGCACCGAGGGAAGCAACAGCACGGAGTTCCTCGGCCAGCCCGCGGACATGGAAGTGGACCCCGAGACCAACGAGCTCTACATCGCCGACGGGTACCTGAACAAGCGCGTCATCGTCTTCGACGCCGAGACGGGCGAGTACCTGCGCCACTGGGGAGCCTACGGAAACGAGCCGTCCGACGAGGACACCGGTCCGTTCGTTCCCGGTTCGGAACCCATCCAGCAGTTCCGGACGCCCGTCCACGCGGTGCGGATCTCGAACGACGGCATGGTGTACGTGGCCGACCGGGTCAACAACCGGATCCAGGTGTTCGAGAAGGACGGCACCTACGTGGACGAAATGATCGTGGAGGGGAACAGCCTCGGCAACGGCTCGACCTGGGACCTCGAACTCTCGCCGGACGACGATCAGGTCGATCTCTACAACGCCGACGGCCAGAACCAGCGGATCCACATCATCCACCGGGCCTCCCTGGAGATCGAGACCTATTTTGGCCGCCGCGGACGTAACGCGGGCCAGTTCCACTGGGTCCACAACCTCGTCGTGGACTCGGAAGGCAACTTCTACACGGCGGAGGTGAACCAGGGACGCCGGGCGCAGAAGTTCGTGGTGGACCACTCGGGTCACGTCCACTGATTCCGGACGCGATCACCAGTCACTGACCACAGATCGGATTCCGGGAATCCCGGCGCTGCGCGGGCGCCGGGTTCCCGCGTGGCCCGGCGTCACCCCAGGGACTGATCGGAGCATGGCGAAGCGCACCCGGAGCGTGGCCGCGCTGCTGGCCCTCTCCCTCTTCGCCCTGACCGCGGCGCCCCGGCCGGCGGCGCCGCACGACATCCCCGACGAGATCCGGATTCCGGTCTTCGTGCGGGAGGCGGACGGCGAACTGCACCTCGTCGCCCGGGTTCCGCTGCTGCTGCTGCTCTCGCTGAACGTCCCCAAGTGGGGCGCCGGCTATCTCGACTTCGAGCGCGCGGATCCGGTGCTGCGCCGGGCGGGGGAACTCTTCGCTTCGGAAGCGCCCCTCTTCCATCCGAACGGCAGTCCGCTGCCGCCCACCGTCGAGGCGTACCGGGTCGCCCTGCCTTGGGACCGCACGTTCACGTCGTTCGACGCGGCGCGCGAGACGGTGCTCTCCGACCCGCTGCCGGCCGACACCCAGGTGTTCTGGAACCAGGGCTTCCTGGACTTCTATCTGACCTATCCGGCGCCCGCCGACGGCAGCGTCGAGATCGAGTGCAACGTGGCGCCTGGCTTCGGCGACCGGGTGGCCCTCGACGTGCTCTACGAGCGCCGGGAAGCGAACGAAGCGGAGTGGAAGAGCAACCTTTACCACATCAGCATCCGGGAGGGCAGGGTGGCGCTCGACCCCTCGCCGTTCCAGGCGTTCTTCGCCTTCGGGCGTTCGGGCGTCGAGCACATCCTCACGGGTTGGGACCACCTGCTGTTCCTGATCTGTCTCATCGCTCCCTTCGGGCAGCTCTCCCGGATCAAGCACCTGCTGATCATGGTGACGGGGTTCACGGTGGCCCACTCGGTGACCCTGGTGAGCGCGGCGCTCGGCCATGCCCCCGAGGCGCTCTGGTTCGTCCCCCTCGTCGAGGGCGTGGTGGCGCTCTCGATCCTCTACACCGCCGTCGAGAACCTCATTTCGGCGAGCGTCGTCCGCCGCGCCGTGCTGGCGTTCGTCTTCGGGCTCTTCCACGGTTTCGGTTTCGCGTTCGCACTCGGCGAGTCCCTCGCCTTCGCCGGGGACCACCTGCCACTCGCGCTCTTCTCGTTCAACCTGGGGGTGGAGGCCGGGCAGGCCGCGGTGGTCCTCGCCGCCATCCCGATCCTGCACCTCCTCTCGGGCACCGACCGGTCCCGGTTCGCGGTGAGCGCGCTGCTCTCGGTGGTCGGGGGTCACGCGGCGTGGCACCTGCTCGAGTCCCGCTTCTCCGAGCTCTCGCGGGCCTGGGCGATCTCCGGTGGAGCGCCGCCCTCGTGGTCGTGGTTCCTGTGGCCCCTCGCGCTCGCCGGGGTCGCCGGTTGGGTGGTCGTCGTGGTGCGGCGGCGCCGGACGGGCGGAGCGGCGCACTCCACCTGACCTGCCCGCGGATCCGCGGGGGCCGGGAGGCCCGGGGGCTGCTAGGATGCGGCGCCGATGAGTCCGCCGCCCGTTTCCGCCCCGACCACTCCCATCTCGATCGAGCGGGCCCGAGAGTCCCGGCTTCCGGAGGTGGACCTCGCGAACGTCGCCTTCGGCCGGGTCTACAGCGACCACATGCTGTCCGCGCGCTGCTGCGACGGCGTCTGGGAGGACCCCCGGATCGTTCCGTTCGGCGACCTCGCGCTGCACCCCGCGACCGCCGTCCTCCACTACGCGCAGGCCATCTTCGAAGGCATGAAGGCCCACCTCACCGACGACGGCGTCCCGGTGCTCTTCCGGCCCGAGTCAAACTGGCGGCGGATGAACCGGTCGGCGCGCCGGATGGTGATGGCCGAGATTCCGGAGGAGATCTTCCTGGGGGGAATCCGCGAACTCGTCCGGCTCGACCGGGAGTGGATTCCCCCCAACGAGTTCGGCTCGCTCTACATCCGCCCCTTCCTGTTCGCCGCGGATCCCTACATCGGGGTGAGTCCCTCGCGGGAGTACCGCTTCCACGTCATGACCGCGCCGGTCGGGGCCTACTACGAGGGCTCGGTGAGCCTCTACGTGACCCGGAAGTGGATCCGGGCCGCGGAAGGGGGCATCGGCGAGGCGAAGGCGGCGGGGAACTATTCGGCCAGCTACTACGGGATGAAGGAAGCCCGGGAGCACGGCTGCGACAACGTCCTGTGGCTCGACTCGAAGGAACACCGGTTCATCGAGGAGTGCGGCACGATGAACATGATGTTCGTCATCGGCGACCGGGTCGTGACGCCGCCGCTCGGAGGGACGATCCTGCCGGGCGTCACCCGCGACAGCGCGATCCGCCTGCTGCGCGACCAGATGGGGACCGGAGTGGACGAGCGGTCCGTCTCCATCGAAGAAGTCGCCGAAGCGTCGGCGGCGGGAGACCTCCGCGAGTGTTTCGGGGTGGGCACCGCCGCGGTGGTGACCCCGGTGGCGCGGCTCACCGGGGGCGGCGTCGAGATCCGCCTGCCGGAAGCGACGCCGGTTCAGGACGAGCTGCGCGAGCGGCTGACGGGCATCCGCCTTGGGCGGCGCCCCGACCCGTACGGCTGGGTTGACCGGCTCCTCTGAGCGTCCGAAGAGTTTGAGTGGCGCACCCCGCGCCCGGACGATCCTGCTGGGGTGCGCGGTGCTGGCGTCCTGCGGCCCGGCGGCGGACGATCCGCTCCCGCTCCCGATCCTGCCCGGCCTCGACCGGCTCGCCGCCGAGGGCCCGGGGGACCTCCTCGGGAAGCGGGTGGGACTCCTCACCAACCACACCGGCCGCACCATCGGCGGTCAGTCGGCGGCGGCCGCCCTGCTCGAGGCCGGGGTGGAGGTGGCGCTGCTCTTCGGGCCCGAGCACGGGGTCTCCGGGGCGGCCGCCGCCGGCGAGGAGGTCGCGTCGGGCCGGGACCCGGAAACCGGCCTGCCCGTGGTCAGCCTCTACGGCGAGCGGCGCAGTCCCGACGCGACCTCGCTCGCCGGCCTGGACGCGCTCGTGTTCGACATCCAGGACATCGGGGTGCGCTTTTACACCTACATCTCCACGCTGCGGAACGCCCTCCTCGCCGCGAACCGGGCGGGAATCGAGTTCTGGGTGCTCGACCGCCCCAACCCGAACGGGGGCGACCGGGTGGAGGGACCGATGCTCGAACCGGAATTCCGCTCCTTCGTGGGCACGGACCGGCTCCCGCTCCTCCACGGGATGACGGTCGGAGAACTGGCGCGGCTTTTTGCCGCCCGCGAGGGGGCGGCGGTCCGGGTGGTGCCGGTGAAGGGTCTCACCCGCGGCACCCGCTGGGGGGAGACGGAGCTCCCGTGGCGCCCGCCGTCGCCCAACATCCCGACGCTCGAGAGCGCCCTGGTGTATCCGGGGTTCGGCCTGTTCGAGGGAGTGATGCTGTCGGAGGGCCGGGGGACCGAGACCCCCTTCGAGGTGGTGGGGGCGCCGTGGGCGGACGCCGCCGCCTGGATCAGGGAGCTCGAGGGAGGCGCGGCGCTTCCCGGGGTCCGATTCACGGAGACGCGCTTCACCCCGAGGGCGGTGCCCGCGGCGCCGAATCCGCGCTTCGCCGATGAGGCGAGCGGCGGCCTGCGGGTCGAGATCACCGACCTGGCGGCCTTCCGGCCAGTGCGCAGCGGACTCAGGGCGATCGAGGCGGTCCGCCGCGCGCATCCCGGCGATTTCGCCTGGCGCGCGAGCGGGGAGCGTTTCTGGCTGGACCTGCTGCTCGGGACCGACCGCGTTCGCCGGGGCATCGATGCCGGGGTCCCGGTGGACGACCTGATGGCGTCCGAAGCCGCCGCGGTCGCCGAGTTCCTCGAGGAACGCAGCCCTCATCTCCTCTATCCGGACCGATGAACGGCGCCGAAGCCCAGGAAATCCCCGCGCCGGCGGTAGCGCCGGAAACCTGGGAACGCCGGCCGGCGGCGGCGCCGGGACCCCGGCGCTTCCTCCTTCCCGCGGCGCTCTTCGTCGCCACGGTCGGGACCACGCTCTGGGTGGGCGGGGCGCTGGGCATCGCCGCCGAGGCGCCGGAACTCTTTCGAACGCCGGGAGAAGCGCGGTCCGGATTCGAGTGGACGCTGCTCTGGATCCGCTACGGGATCCCGTATTCGTTCTCCCTGCTCTTCATCCTCCTGTGCCACGAGTTCGGGCACTACCTCACGGCGCGCTACTACCGGGTGGACGCGAGCCTCCCCTACTTCCTGCCCATGCCGTTCACGATCGTGGGAACGCTCGGCGCCTTCATCCGGATCCGGTCGCCGTTCCCGAACCGCCGGGCCCTCATCGACGTAGGGCTGGCCGGGCCCATCGCGGGTTTCCTGGTGTGCCTGCCGATCCTGGCGGCGGGGGTCGCCTCCTCGCGTCCCGGCCCGCTCGCAGCGGGTGGCATCCAGTTCGGCGAACCGATTCTCTTCCAGTGGTTCGCGTCGGCCTTCGGTCCCGCCGTTCCCGACGGGCAGGTCCTGTATCTGAGCCCCATGGGACTTGCCGCCTGGTTCGGCCTGCTCGTCACCGCGATCAATCTGCTGCCGATCGGGCAGCTCGATGGCGGGCACGCGCTCTACGCGGTGCTTCGGGGGCGCGCGGCGCGGTTCTCGAGGACGGTGCACCTGCTCATGTTCCCGCTGGCCGTGTGGTCGCCGACCTGGCTCGTGTGGGGCCTCCTCTGCCTCCTGCTCGGCGCCCGGCGGCCGCACCCGCCGACGCTCGACGACGCCGCTCCGCTCGGCAGGCGCCGCCAGTTCCTGGCCGCGGCGGGCGTTGCCACCTTCGCTCTCTGCTTCACCCCCGAACCGGTGGTGATGGACTGGAGCATGCTCTTCGGTTCCTGACGGGTGGCCGCGGCCGCCCGTGGCGTCCGCGTTGACACGGACCCGCGCGGGGTCTACCGTTGCCAAAGCGGCATCCCGGCAGCCAACTGCGGCTCGCCGGGTTCTTTTTCTTGCGCGCTGGAACGGCCGCGGTTCCGGTGCTTTCCGGGGAAACCCACCATGACCTCCACCCCTCAAGCGGACCGCGTCCTGATTTTCGACACGACGCTCCGGGACGGCGAACAGTCACCGGGCTGCAGTATGGGTCTCGAAGGCAAGCTTCGGATGGCCCGGCAGCTCGCGCGACTTAGGGTGGACATCCTGGAAGCGGGTTTTCCGGCGGTGTCCGAAGGGGATCACGAAGCGGTGCGCGCCATCGCCCGCGAGGTCGAAGGGCCTCGGATCGCGGCGTTGGCCCGCTGCGTACCGGGTGACATCGAGGCGGCGTGGGACGCCCTCCGGGACGCCTCCCGGCCCCGGCTGCACGTCTTCCTGGCCACCAGCGCGCTCCACCGGGAGTTCAAGCTCCGCATGGCGAAGCGGGAAATCGTGCGGCGGACCGCGGAATCGGTCGCCGCGGCGCGGGAGCTGACCGAGGACGTGGAGTTTTCTCCCGAGGACGGGTCGCGGACCGAGCCGGACTTTCTGGCCGAGGTGGTGGAAACCGCCATCGAGGCCGGCGCCACCACGGTCAACATCCCGGACACCGTGGGCTACACGATGCCCGCCGAGTTCAGCGCCCTGATCGGCCACCTGCGCCGGACGGTCCCCAACATCGACCGCGCGGTGATCAGCGTGCACTGCCACAACGACCTCGGAATGGCGGTGGCGAACAGCCTCGCCGCCATCGGCGCGGGCGCCCGCCAGGTCGAATGCACGGTGAACGGCATTGGCGAGCGCGCCGGCAACGCCTCGCTCGAAGAGGTGGTGATGAGCATCCGCACCCGGGCGGACCTCTATGCGGTATCCACCGGCATCGACACCCGCGAGCTCTACCCCTCGAGCCGCCTGCTCTGCGAGATCACCGGCATGGTGGTGCAGCGGAACAAGGCGGTCGTCGGGGCGAACGCGTTCGCTCACGAGGCCGGAATCCATCAGCACGGCGTGTTGCGGAACCGCGCCACCTACGAGATCATGCATCCGCAGGACGTCGGGGTGCCGGGCAACGTGCTGGTGCTCGGCAAGCACAGCGGCCGGCACGCGCTCCGGGCCCGGCTCGGCGAGCTCGGTTTCGCGCCCGCGGAGAGCGAGATGGATTCCATCTTCCGCGACTTCAAACGGCTTGCGGACCGCATCCGGGAGGTTGACGACGCCGACCTGACCGCTCTCATGGGGCAGCGGGAGGTCGGGCGGCCGGCGCCCTCCGGGGAGGCGCGGGCGACCTGAGCCGGCAGCGGGCGGTCCTCGGATTGGTGCGGAAGACGCCAGCCCCGGCTCGCCGTCGTATAGGCTCCGCGCCGCTTGCCCCCGAAAAAGCCCGCCGGCCCCCGCGCCTCGCTCGCGAAACGCCCGCTGAAGGTCCTGTCGCGACTCGCCCGCCTGGACGATCCCGCGGAGCTGCCGGGGCTGCTGGGTCCCCTGGTCGCGAAGCGGCATTCCTTCGCCGCCTACCGGAAGGCCGCCCGTGAACTCGTCGCCGAACGGGCCGAGGCGCGCGCCCGGCGCCTCGGAGAGCCGACGCTCTCGGACGCCGAGCGGCGGGCGCTCGGGAGGGCGGGCAGCCGGCTGCTGGGCCTCGTGGACGGGGGTTCGCCGCTGGCCGGGTTTTCGGACGAGGCGCTCGAGGCCGTCCGGCGCGAACGCGATCCGGGCCGGCTCGCCGAGCGCCTCGGCGAACTCGACCCCGGCGGCGGTTGGGCGGAGGTGCCCCGCATGGGACTGCTGAACGGCCTGGTCCTGGTAGCGGTCTCCTCCGAGGCCGAGCGCCGCTGGCGCCTCAAGGACGCCGAGAACCGGGCGCGAACCCGGCGCGCCCGGGAAGACGGAGAAGGGAAGTGACCGTCGAGAAGCCGCGCACGCTCTTCGACAAGATCTGGGACGCTCACGAGGCCGTTCCGGCCGGCGCGGACCATCCGGCGGTGATCTACGTGGACACCCACCTGATCCACGAGGTGACCTCGCCGCAGGCCTTTGCCCTGCTCCGGGAACGGGGGCTGCGGGTCCGGCGGCCGGACCGGACCTGGGCCACCGTGGACCATTCGATCCCGACGCGTTTCGTGGAGGGCCGGCCCGCGTACCTGAACCGGGCCACCCGGAACCAGGTGGAGACGCTGGAGCGGAACTGCGAGGAGCACGGAATCCCGCTCTTCCGGATGGGCGATCCCGGGCAGGGCATCGTCCACGTCATCGGTCCGGAACTCGGTCTCACCCAACCGGGACGCACCATCGTCTGCGGCGACAGTCACACGAGCACCCACGGAGCCTTCGGCGCCTGGGCGTTCGGGATCGGGACGACGGAAGTCGCCCAGGTGCTCGCGACCCAGTGCCTGCTGCAGGAGCGCCCCCGGACGCTCGGCATCGAGATCTCGGGGCGGCTTGGGGCGGGCGTCTCGGCCAAGGACCTGATTCTCGGGGTGATCCGGAGGTTCGGCGTCGCGGCGGGCCGGGGCCACGTCATCGAGTACCGGGGCGCGGCGGTGCGGGCGCTCGACATGGAAGCGCGGATGACGCTTTGCAACATGTCCATCGAGGCCGGAGCGCGCGCCGGCCTGATCGCCCCGGACGAAACGACCTTCGCATACCTCGAAGGGAAGGAGCACGTCCCCTCGGGGGACGGTTTCGCCGGCCTCGTCGCCCGCTGGAGCCGGTTGCCCACGGACGAGGGCGCCGCGTTCGACCGGTTGCTGTCGTTCGACGCGGGATCCCTCGAGCCCATGGTCACCTGGGGGACGAACCCGGGAATGTCGTGCGGGATCTCGGAAGCGGTCCCGGCGCCGGCCGATGCCGAAGAGCGGGCGGCGCTCGACTACATGGGGATCGAGGCGGGGCGGCCGCTCCTCGGCCGGCCGGCCGACGTGGTCTTCATCGGGAGCTGCACCAACGCCCGGATCTCCGATCTCAGGGCTGCGGCGCGGGTGCTGGCCGGCCGCCGGACGAGTCCCGCCACCCAATTGCTGGTGGTTCCGGGATCGGCGAAGGTGCGCCGCCAGGCGGAGGCGGAGGGGCTCGACGAGGTGTTCCGGAGCGCCGGGGCCGAGTGGCGGGCGCCGGGCTGCTCGATGTGCATCGCCATGAACGGGGACCGGCTGTCGCCGAAGGAACTCGCGGTGTCGACCTCGAACCGCAACTTCGAGGGCCGGCAGGGACCCGGAGGCCGAACGGTGCTCGCCTCGCCGGTGACCGCCGCCGCCTCGGCGCTCGCCGGCGCGGTGGCCGATCCCCGGCCCTTCCTCCAGGACTGAAGCGGAGACACCTCATGGAGCCCGTAGTTCGCATCGCCTCCCGCACGGTCGTCCTCCCCGCCGACAACGTGGACACCGACCAGATCATTCCGGCCCGGTTCCTGACCGGCACCCGGCGAGACGGGCTGGGCGTCTCGCTGTTCGCCGACTGGCGCCGGGACGCGGCCGGGGAGCTGCGCGCCGATTTCCCGCTGAACCGGCCGGAGGCGACAGGGGCCCGCATCCTGGTCGCGGGCGCCAACTTCGGCTGCGGCTCGTCGCGCGAGCACGCGCCGTGGGCGCTCACCGACTACGGCTTCGCCGCCGTGGTGAGTCCTTCGATCGCGGACATCTTCAAGGGGAATGCGGTCCGGAACGGCCTCGTCCCGGTGGAGATCGAGCCCTCGGCCCACCGGGAGCTCCTCTCCCACCCCGGAGCGGAGATCGTGATCGACGTGGGAGCCGGGACCGTGTCGCTCCCGGAGGGGGGTTCGGTCCGGTTCGAGTTGCCACCTTTCGCACGCCGATGCCTGCTCACCGGGCGGGGTCCGCTGGACTTCCTGCTGGAGCAGGAATCGGCGATCCTCCGGCACGAGCAGGGGAAGGACGACCGCGCCGAAACCCCGTGAGCGAGCGGCGGCGCTGTGGGTGGGCCGAGGGGACCTTCCCGGACTACGTCCGCTATCACGACGAGGAGTGGGGCGTTCCGGCGCGCGACGACCGGACGCAGTTCGAGTTCCTGGTGCTGGAATCCGCCCAGGCGGGTCTCAGTTGGGCCACCATCCTGAAGCGGCGCGAGGGGTATCGGAAGGCATTCGCCGGCTTCGACCCGGAACGGGTCTCCCGCTTCCGGAAGGCCCGGGTCGAGCGGCTGCTCGCAAACCCGGCCATCATCCGCAACCGGGGGAAGGTGGAGGCCGCGGTCAACAATGCGCAGCGTTTCCTCGAAGTGCGGCAGGAGTTCGGGAGCTTCAGCGACTACATCTGGGGTTTCGTGGGGGGGAAACCGCTCGTCAACGGGTGGCGGCGCGATGACGAAGTCCCCGCGACCTCGGAGCTGTCGGCGGCGCTGGCGCGCGACCTGAAGGCCCGCGGTTTCCGCTTCGTGGGCAACACGATCCTCTATGCCCACATGCAGGCGACCGGCCTCGTGAACGACCACCTGGTGTCCTGCTTCCGGCACCGGGAGGTTGGGCGGCCGTGAGAACGTCCGGGCCGGACCCGCGAGTCCCACGCGGATGAGTCCGACCCGGTGGGCCGCACCCCTGATGCTGCTGGGTCTGGCCTGCGGCGGCGGCGAGGGCAATCAGACCCCGGTCACCCCGGGCACGCCCCGGGTTTCCCCGAAGGAGCTGCGGGGCCTCGAGGTCACGCTGGCGCGGGACGATCTCCGGGTCGGCCAGGTGACCGGGCCGGCGCTCGCGTACGGCCGCTACGACGACGGCACGACGGGAGTCGTGGAGAGCGCGTGGACGTCGTCGGACCCCTCGGTCGTGGAGGTGGCGGAGGACGGAACGCTGACCGGCGTCGCCGTGGGACGCGCCACCGTCTCGGCGTCGTTCGAGGAGTTCGGGGACTCGCTGGAGCTCGAGGTGCTGGAACCCAACCCGCGGCACGACCGGGACCAGCCGGACGACCTGGCGGGTCCACAGGTCCATGTCGTCTATGCGCTCCCGAGCGACGCGGAGGATGGAGACCTGGACCGCCACGGCGACATCGAGAGGTCGTTCGACGCGCTCCAGCGCTGGCTGGAGGGCGAGATCGGCCAGCGCCTCCGGCTCGACACCGCCGGGGGCAGGCTCGACGTGACGTTCCTGCGCCTGCCCTTCACGGCCCAGGAGGGCGAGGAAGGGGGCGCCTCGCTGGTCGAAGCCCTCGAAAACGCGATCCGGGACCGGTTCGGAGCGTCGTCCGGCAAGGCGTATGCGGTCTACTACGCCGGCCGTTCCGGGGATCTCTGCGGCAGCGCCGCCGCGGAGGGCCGGGTCGCCGTCGCTTTCGTGCACGCGGAGGGGTGCAGCCCGCGGCCGGTGGGAGGCGATCGGGAGACGGCCTCCACCTACGAGGCAGTGATGGTGCACGAACTGCTGCACGTCTTCGGCGCGGTGCCGGGGTGCGCTCCCGACCGGCTGGAGACCAGCGCGCACGTGGGGACGCGCGTCGAGGACCTCCTGTATGCCGGGCCCGAATGGGGCGGGCACGACGAGGTGGCCATCGACCCGGGCCGCGACAACTACTTCGGGCACGGGCGGGCCGACTGTCCTGACACCGCGGCCAGCGAGTTCTGGGAACCCGCCTCGATGGCCGGGCCCCGGCTCGCCGGTGCGAATCCTCCGCTTCCGGTCATTCCTTCCGAAGACTGGCCGGTGCGCTGCGGTCTTCTTCCGCGCCCGGCGGAAGCAGAGGAGTCCGAGACGCCTTCGCCCTGAAGCGGCGGCGAGGGGCCCCGTCGAAGGGCCCCGTTATGCCGCTTCGCTTCGACTTTTCCACATTTCGGTCCGTGGTGGGAATTTTTCGGCGCGTTTTACGTCTAGGGAAGGGTGCGCCGTTTCGTCAATTGGAGACGCCCGCTTCACGCGGTCGGAGTCGATTTCGGATATTCCGGAGTCAAGGTGGTCGCCCTCTCCGCGGATCGCGGAGAGTTGACGGTTCTGGGGGCCGGAATCGAGCCGGTCGCGCCGGGAACGCTGCGGGACGGCGCGGTGCGCGACGCCGGCGCCGTCGGCGCGGCGCTCGGACGGCTCCTTGCCACGCTACGGGTGCGGTGCCGGGTGCTGACCCTCGCCATCGGAGGCGGTTCGGTCCTCGTCAAGAGGTTTCCGGTGCCTCCCGAAGCGGTTGCGACCGGGAGCACGCCGGGGGGTCTCCGCGACGCGGTCGCCCGGGAAGCGGCCCGCCACGTGCCGTTCCATCTCGAATCCCTCGAGTTCGACTACGAGGGCCCGCTGCCGGTCGCCCGGGAGGCGGCGGGGGAGGGCCTGGCGGCGGTCGTCTTCGGCGCTGCGCCGCGCGAGGTCGTCCTCGCACACTGCCGGGCCGCCGTAGCCGCGGGCCGGGAGGCGACCCGGATCGAACTCGAGCCCTACGCACTCCACGCGGCGGTGGGGCTGGCCGACCGCCTTGCCGGAGTGGATCGGGATTCCGGCGCGCTGGCGATCGTGGAGATCGGAGCCTCCCGCTCCGGAGTCCACGTCTTCGGGAACGCGCGCCCGGACGGTCCCGCGATCCGCGACCGGGCCGCGGCTCTCGAGGCGCGGGCGGGCGTCCCGGCCGACCTGCTCGCGAGCGTTCCCGCACTTGGCGCCGGGGCGCCGGCGGTGGATGGAGCCCCACCGGGCGTGGAGTCCGGGGTCACGCCGGGGCCTCCCGGGAGCCAGGCGCCGGCCCGGTGGCAGGGGGGCCCCGGCGACGGCACGGAGGCCGTTCACCACCGCGTTGCGGCAGCTGCCCGGGAGGCGTTCCGGGAGGCGGGGCTGGGGCAGGTAGACCGGTTGCTGCTCAGTGGTGGCGGCGCCGTTTCTCCGGCGGTTTGCGGGTGCCTCGAGGAGTTCACGCCAGGAGCGCCGGCGGTGCTCGATCCGCTGGGGGGGCTCGATCCCGCGGTGTGCGGGCCGGCCTACTCGGTGGCCGCCGGCCTCGCCTACCAGACGATCCTCGATCGGTCGGGACCGGGAAGGGGGCTCCGCTCATGAACCTCCTGCCCGCGGACGCCCCGCGGTCCCGGCGGAGCGCCGGGCGCGCTGGTGTCCCGGGGCGCGTTCGGGCAGTGGGTGGCGTGTTCCTCGTCGGCCTCGCGCTGGCGGGCGTGGGACTGGACGTCCGCTTCCTCACCACGCGTCTGGAGGCCGCGCGCACCGAGCGGGACCGCCTGCGGGTCCTGGCGGCCGAACGCCGCGGCCTCGAAGAACGGCTCGTGCGGGACCGCGACCGGCTCCGGCGGCTGCGGATCGAGGAAGCCCGCCTCGCCCGCTGGGACGAGGAGCGGTCTTTGCTCCCCGAACTGCTCCGGGCGCTGGGGGCCGCGATCCCGGACGCCGCGATCCTCGATGCGGTGCGCCGGAACGGTTCGGAGCTTCGGGTGAGCGGACGGGCGGATTCGGCCGAAGTGGTCGCCAGAACGCTGGATGCCTTCGGGAAGATCGAGAGGACCGAGGGACTGGAGCTGCTCTGGGTCGAGCGGGCCGGCGAGGCGGCGGGCTCCGCGGAACAGCGATTCGCGTTTGCCGGATCGCTCCGCTACGAGTCCCGGGAACCGGAGCCCTTCGAGCGGATCGAAGTGCTGCCCGGGCACGTCGAGAGGTCCCGGTGAGGCGCCGCGCGTTCCGGTGGGCGGGCGCCGGGTCGGTCCTGGCGGTGGTCGCCGCTGCCTGCGCGGGGTATCGATTCGGGGTGCGGCCGGGGATCGTCGGGGAAGCGCAGCGGGTCGAGGAAGAGTTGGCCCGGTTGGCGACGCCGGCCTCTGCGGGGAGGGACGCGCCGTCGGGGCCGGATGCCGGGGAGGCCGCCGTCCTTGCCGGGGAACTGAGGGGCGTCGGGGAGCGCGTCGCGGCGCTTCGCGGGACCCTGGCCACCGCCGGCGAGTCGGAGGCCGTCCTGGAGTCGCTCGGTGCGGCCGCCTCGGCGGCGGGAATCCGGTTCCTGCGGTTTGCGCCCGAGCCCGGGTACCGACTGGACGGATACCTCGCGAGCGCCGTGTCGATCGTCGCCGAGGGCGCATTCGTCGATTTCCTTGGTTTCTTCGACGCGGTCTCGTTGTCGCCGCACCTGGTCCTGATGGAAGAGGTGGCGTTCGAACGGACGCCCGGCGATCTCCTCCAGTGTCGCTTTGTCGCGGTCACCATGCGGGCGGTGGAGGATTCCGTCACCGGCGGGGCCGGGCCGGAGGAGCCGCCGCCCGGGAGTGCAGCGCGATGATGCGTGGATGTTCAGGGGGCGCGGTGTTCCTCGTGGCGGCCGGATTCGTCGGACTCGGGCAGGCGGCCGCGACCGGCGCCCGGCTTCTCCCGGCGGGGCAGCAGGGGGAGCCGCAATCGGTGCGCGATCCGTTCCGCGCGTCGGGGGCCGGACCCGCGGCGCCGCGATTGCCGGGGCTTGCCGGTATCGGGGTGACCGAAGCCGTGGTTCGGGGCGTCGTGAGGCTCCGGACCCGTCCGCGTCCCGAGGCCGGCCCCGGTTCGCCGGGCTGGGCGATTCTCGAGTCCCCCACCGGCGAGGGATTCGTCGCGGCGCCCGGCGCTCGCCTGCTGGACGGGGTTGTGGGGCGGATCGATGCGGATGGCGTCGTCTTCTGGCTGGCGGGCGATCCGGACCGCCCCGTCCATCGGCCGCTCGCGCAGCCGGCGGCTCCCGAGGAGGAGTGATGCAACCAGTGAAGAAGCTCGCGGGGAGCGCCTGCGTCGGCGTCCTCGCCGTTCTCGCGGCCTCGCCGGCCCGTCCGGTCGCCGCGGCCGGGTCCCAGCCCCCGCAGGTCCTGGTGACCGCGTCCCGGCCGGCGGTCACCGCGTTGGAGGTGGATCCGGGCCCCGGGGCAACCGTTCTCCGGCTGACCGCGGACGGGAAACTGAGCGCTCCGGCGGATGCGCCGTTGCGGGACCGGTTCCGGGTGGTGATGCCCGGTGTCGATCTCTCGGCGGTGGCGGGGTCCTGGGGGACGGGAAGCGCGGAAGTCCTGGAGGTGCGGGTTTCCGCCGACGGAAGCGAGGGCATCGAGGTGGTCGCCGCCCCGGGGGTCACCTGCACGCCTTCCCTGTTCGAAGGCGGTCTGGAGGTCGCCTGCCGGGCCCCGCCCGCGCCATCCGGAGAAGACGAACCGGACGTTCCCGCCGAGCCCGGGGCCGGACCACGGGTCAGCCTCGATTTTCGGGACGCGGACCTCCGGGACGTCCTCCGCATCCTGAGCGAGGTGAGCGGGCTCGACTTCGTGCTGCAACCCGGCGTCGCCGGCCGCGTTTCCCTGCGGCTGAGCGAGATTCCCTGGGAACAGGCGCTCGAGCTGATCCTCCGGTCCCAGCGGCTCGGGCACGCGCTCGAGGACGGGGTGCTACGGGTGGGTCCGGCGGACGAACTGGCGGCCGAGATCGACGAGCGGCGGCGGCAGCGGGAAGCGCGGGAACTGGCCGGTGAACTGATGACGTTCAGCCGCAGCCTGGCGTTCGTGCGTCCGGAGGAGGTGAAGGAGATGCTCGAAAGCCGCCTGAGCGAGCGGGGTTCCCTCATCGCCGATCAACGCACCGGGACCGTTCTGGTGGCGGACGTGGAGAGCCGGGTCCGCGAGATCGAGTCGGTGCTGGACCTGCTCGACATTCCGGTACCGGGCGTGGAGATCGAGGCGCGCATCGTGCTGGCGACGCGAACGCTGACCAGCCGGCTGGGAATCCAGTGGGGCGGGGGACTGGTGCGCGAACACACGGGCAAGAAGCTGCCGCAGTCCGTACGCATCGGAGCGGACGCCATCGGGGGCGCCACCTCGTCGTTTTCGACCGGCGCGCCGGCCGGGGGAGTGGCGGCCGCCGCGAACCAGGACGGCGAGCGGCGGGGCTACGGCGTCAACCTCCCCATCAGCGGGGCTCCCGCCGGGGCGCTGGGGCTTGCGCTGGGAGCCCTGAACGGCGCCGCCCATCTCGATCTGGCCCTGAGCGCCGCCGAACGCCGGGGTGAGGTGAGGATCCTGTCGGCTCCCCGGATCGTCGCCCAGAACGCGCGGCCCGCGACGATCAAGCAGGGCGTGACCTTCCCGGTCCAGGTGGTGGCCAACAACACGGTCACGGTGCAGTTCCGGGACGCGGTGCTCGAACTCACGGTGACGCCGCAGGTCAGTCCCGAAGGGACGATCCTGCTCGATCTGACGGTCAGCAACGACGCGCTCGACTTCGGTCAGGCGGTGGGAGGCATCCCGAGCATCCTGACCCAGCAGGCGACGACCCGGGTCCGGGTCGACGACGGGGCGACGACGGTCCTGGGAGGCGTCTTCGCCAGCCAGCAGTCGCAGGACCGCGGCCGGGTTCCCGGCCTGCACCGGATTCCCCTCCTGGGACACCTGTTCCGGTCGCGCGAGCGGAACCACCGGGATGAGGAACTGCTCATCTTCCTCACCCCGCGAATCCGCGCCGCCAACGGGTCCCGGCCGGCGCCCTGAACGGATCGGTTGGGGCACGGCCGAAGACGCGCTTCCGGCCGCCAGGGCGTTGCCCGCGTTGTGTTACCGTTCCGGGCGTTGCGGGCCAAGCCCCGCTGCCGTTCGTGCCCGCATCTTCGTCCAAAGAGCCCACTCTCGCCGATCTGCTCGGAGCTCTGGACCAGCTCGCCGGAACGGAGTTCCACGAGGTCGATCTCCGCGTCGGCGGAGCCCGTCTGCGCGTCGCCCGCGGGCCGGCGGCAACGGTTGCCGCCGCTGTCCCGGCCCCGGTGGCCGCTCCCCCGGCGCCCGTTGACGATGGATCGGCGGACGCGGCCGCGTCCGGCCTGGAGACCGTGACCGCACCGATGGTGGGGACCTTCTACCGTCGTCCGCGGCCGGACGCGGAGCCGTTCGTCAGCGTGGGAGACCGCGTCCGCAAGGGGCAGGTGCTCTGCATCATCGAGGCGATGAAGCTGATGAACAACATCGAGGCCGAGCACAGCGGGGAGGTCGTCGAGATCCTCCCCGAGGACGGCTCCGCGGTCCAGTTCGGCGACCGGCTCTTCGCGATCCGGCCAGCCTGAACGGGCGCCGCGTGACGCTGTTCACAGGCCGCTGACGTGTTGGGCAAGGTCCTGATCGCGAACCGCGGCGAGATCGCGGTGCGGATCATCGCCGCCTGCCGGGACCTCGGGGTACGGACCGTGATCGCCTATTCGGATGCGGACCGCGACTCCCTGCCGGTGCGCCTCGCCGACGAACGGGTCTGCATCGGGCCGGCCGCCCCCCGGGAGAGCTACCTCGACGTCCCCCGTATCCTGACCGCGGCAGAGATTTCCGGCGCCGACGCCATCCACCCCGGCTACGGCTTCCTTGCGGAGAGCCACGCGCTCGCCGAGGTCTGCGAGGCCTGCCGGGTGACGTTCATCGGCCCGCCTCCGGAGAGCATCCGGAGGATGGGGGACAAGGCGCTCGCGCGACGGATCATGCACGAGGCCGGGGTGCCGATTCTCCCGGGGACCGAATCCGGGGTGTCCGGCGTCGAGGAAGCCACCCGGGTCGCGGGCGAGATCGGATACCCGGTACTCCTGAAGGCGTCCTTCGGCGGCGGCGGACGCGGCATGCGCATCGTGGAGAGCGAGGCGGAACTGGCGCCGGCCCTGAACTCGGCCGCGACCGAGGCGCAGGCCGCCTTCGGGGACGCCGAGGTCTACATCGAGCGGTATCTGCCGAGCGTGCGCCACGTCGAGGTCCAGGTCTTCGCGGACGCGCACGGCCGCACGGTGCATCTCGGGGAACGGGACTGTTCGGTGCAGCGCCGGCACCAGAAGCTCGTGGAGGAGGCGCCGGGCCCCGGCCTGACCGAAGCGACCCGGGCGAAACTGGGAGAAGCGGCGGTGAAGGCCGCCGAGGCGGTGGGCTACCGCAACGCCGGAACCGTCGAGTTCCTCATGGACCCGGATGGCAACTTCTTCTTCAGCGAGATGAACGTGCGCATTCAGGTCGAGCATCCGGTCACCGAAATGGTGACCGGACTGGACCTGGTGCGCGAACAGATCCGGGTGGCCGCCGGGGAGCCGCTCTCGTTTTCGCAGGAGTCCGTCCAGGTCTCGGGCGCCGCGATCGAGTGCCGGATCAATGCCGAGGACCCGGAGCGGTTCATCCCGAGTCCGGGAACCATCACGGCCTTCCACAGCCCGGGCGGACCCGGGGTGCGGGTGGATACGGCGGCGCATGCGGGCGCGGTCATCCCTCCCTACTACGACTCGCTGGTCGCGAAGCTCATCGTGCACGGCGAGGATCGCGCGCACGCGGTGGCGCGGATGCGGCGGGCGCTCGCCGAGATGGAGGTGGAAGGGATTCACACCACCCTCCCCCTCCACCGTCGCATCATGGAGAGCGCGGAGTTTCTCGCTGGTGGCTTCGACACCGGGTTCATCGGGCGTCTCGGCTGATCGGGACGCGAGCGTTTTCGAGACGGCCGCGTCCTGGTGTTCCCGGCCCTTCCTGGCGGCCAGCCCGGTCTATCCCATCGTGGACGCCGGCGTCTTCGGCGATCGGGACCCCGGCCCGGTGCTTCGTGCGCTGGGAGCGGCCGGGATCCGGATCGTCCAGCTTCGGGGGAAGGGACTGCCCGCCGGCGCCTTCGTGTCCTGGGTGTCCGCGGGCGTTCGCGGCGCCGCGGGGTGCGGCGTCCACGTCGTGGTGAATGACCGCGCCGACGTTGCGTTGCTGACCGGCGCCGGCGGGGTCCATCTCGGGCAGGACGACGTGTCGGTGCGGGTGGCCCGCCGCCTGCTCGGACCGCGCGCGGTCATCGGCCTCTCGACCCACACCCCCGCCGAGCTGGAACGCGCCAGCCGCGAACCGGCTGACTATGTCGCCGTGGGACCCGTGTTCGATACCGCGACCAAGGCCGACTCCGCCCCGGTGGTGTCGCTGTCCGGCGTCCGGGAGGCGCGGGCGCGCTACGGAGGACCGCTGATCGCGATCGGAGGAATCAGCCGGGCGCGGATCCGTTCGGTCCTCGCCGCCGGCGC
This sequence comes from uncultured Acidobacteriota bacterium, assembly GCA_964448205.1. GTDB lineage: Bacteria > Acidobacteriota > Vicinamibacteria > Marinacidobacterales > Marinacidobacteraceae > Marinacidobacterium. The sequence continues at coordinate 12,616 of CAYUVU010000129.1, read as the reverse complement.
CGATGCGGCCGCGGCGATCGCGGCGGTGTCCGGCGACTCGCCCCGCGAGATCGCGGACCAGGCTCGGGCCTTGCTGGCCGCGGCCGGGTCCCGGCCGGAGGCAGACTGCGAGAATTCGTCAAACGAAGACCTGAGGAGAAACTGATGCCCGGAAGGATCCTGGACGGAAAGAAGATCGGCGCCGCGATTCGGGCCGACGCCGCCGAGGCGGCTCGGGAGTTCGCGCGCTCGGGGCGTCCGCCCGGCCTGGCGGTTGTGCTCGTCGGCGACGATCCGGCGTCGGCGATCTACGTGCGGGGCAAGATCAAGGCGTCGCGGGAAGCGGGGATCGCCTCCGAGACCCACCGCCTGCCCGCCACCACGACGGCCTCCGAGCTGGCCGGCCTGCTCGACCGGCTGAACCGGGACGAGGCGGTGGATGCCATCCTGCTCCAGCTCCCGCTCCCGGACGGCCTCGACGCGTCGGAGTTCCTGGCCCGGATTCGTCCGGAGAAGGACGTGGACGGCTTTCACCCCGAGAACGTGGGCCGGCTGGTTGCCGGCCTTCCCGGCCCGTGCCCGTGTACGCCGGCGGGAATCATGGAGATGTTCCGCCGTGAGGGAATTCAGGTGAAGGGCTCCCGCGCGGTGGTCGTCGGGAGAAGCGACATCGTGGGCAAGCCGTTGGCGCTGCTCCTCCTCCACCAGCACGCCACGGTCACCGTCTGTCACTCGCGGACCCGCGACCTCCCCGCCGTCTGCCGCGAGGCCGACATCCTCTGCACCGCGATCGGCCGGCCCGCGATGGTGAGAGCGGACGCCATCCGCGAGGGTGCCGTCGTCGTGGACGTGGGGATGAACCGCGCCGAGACCGAAGAGCAGGTGCGCGATTTCTTCGGAGACGACGACAAACGGTTGGCCCGGTTCCGCAGGAACGGCTACACGCTGGTCGGCGACGTCCATCCGGTGGCGATGCGGGAAAGGTCGTCGGCCTATACCCCGGTGCCGGGCGGCGTCGGGCCGCTCACCATCGCGATGCTGCTCGCGAACACCGTCGCGCTGGCGGTGGCGCGCCAGTCCGCCGGGTAAGACGGTTCCCGTGCTTCGGATCGGGCTCACCGGCGGGATCGCCTCGGGAAAGACCACGGTCCGGCGGGTGTTCGAGCGCGCCGGGATCCCCATGCTCGACGCCGATGCGCTGACCCACGAGTTCTTCGCCCCGGGAGGGGAGCTCGTGGATAAGGTCGCCGGGCATTTCGGGAGTGAGGTGGTCGATCCGGACGGAGGAATCGACCGGAAGACACTGGGCGCGCGCGTCTTCGCGGACCCGGCGGAGCGCGAATGGCTGAACGGGGTCGTGCATCCTCGGATCTGGCAGCGGATCGCGACATTCCTCGAGCAGCGCGAAGCGGAGGGCCGGCGGGTTGCCGGCGTCGAAGCCGCGCTCATGGTGGAGACCGGCAGCGCCGCCAACTACGACCGGCTGGTCGTCGTGGTCTGCCGCCCCGAGCAGCAGTTCGAGCGTCTCACCGCGCGATCCGGCATGAGCGTGGAGGAGGCGCGCCTCCGGCTCGCGGCCCAGATGGATCCACTCGAGAAGGCCCGGCGCGCCGACGACCTGGTGGATGCCTCGGGAACTGTGGAGGAGACGGAGGCGGCCGCCGCCGCGGTGGCCCAGGGACTCCTCGCTCGCGCCGCCTCCTGACTCAGCCCCAGAAGCGGTAGAGGGCGGCGTCGAGCTGTCCGCGCGCTTCCAGGATCCGCTCGATGATCTGGCGGACCGCGCCCCGCCCTCCGGGGGCGTCGGCGACGAAGTGCACGCATTCGAGCACGGCGGGATGGGCGTCGGCGGGAGCGGCGGCGAAGCCGGCCTTCCGCAGCGCCGGCAGGTCCTGCACGTCGTCGCCCACGAAGGCGACCTGCTCCGGGAGCAGGCCGAAGGTGGCGCAGGCTTCGTCGAAAGCGGGTCCCTTGTCGAAACAACCTTCGCGGAGGTAGTCGAGCGACAGTTCCGAGGCGCGCCCTCGCACCGCTCCCGACCGGCGGCCGGTCACGAAACCCAGGCGCAGGCCGCTCTTCTTCGCCATGACGAGGCCGAGGCCGTCCCGGGAATGGAAGCGCTTCCGCTCGGGGATTCCGGCGTCCTCATCGCCCGGCTCGAAGGTGCCGTCGGTGAGCACGCCGTCCACGTCGAGCAGGACCGCCTCGATGGCGGCGAGCCGCCGGGAGAGCGGATCGCTCCCGCGCCCCGCGGCCGGCCGGCCCGCGGCGGAACCGCCGGAGTCCTCACTGGGCACGGGAGACCGAGTGTCCCGGCGCCGGATCAGCCGGCCGAAACGGCGTCCGGCGAGGCCGGCAGCGGGGCCCGGGAGCGCTGCTCCCGCTTCTCGAGGGCCGCTCCGATGAAGTCGCTGAAGAGGGGGTGCGGGCGGAGCGGGTTCGACTGGAACTCCGGATGGAACTGGACGGCCAGGAACCAGGGATGGTCGGGAATCTCGGCGATTTCGTAGAACCCGTCCTCGGTGAAACCGGAGAACTTCATTCCCCGGGACTCCACGATTTCCGTGTAACCCTGCTCGAACTCGTAGCGGTGCCGATGGCGCTCGCTGATCCTGGTGCTGCCGTACGTGCGCGCGGCGAGCGAACCCTCCCGGAGGATGCAGGTCACCGCCCCCACCCGCATGGTTCCTCCCATCGGTTCCGCGCCTTCGAGATTGCGCAGCAACTGGAAGACCTGGTGTTCCGCATCCGGGTTGAGTTCCTGCGTGCTCGCCCCGTCGAGTCCGCACTCGGAGCGCGCGAACTCCACCACCGCCCACTGGAATCCGTAGCAGATTCCGAAGAACGGCACGCGCTCGACGCGTGCCCGTCCAGCGGCCCGCGCCATTCCCTCGGTGCCTCGCGATCCGAATCCGCCCGGCACCAGGATGCCGTCGCAGTCGTCGAGTTGGGAGAGGTCTCCGTCCTGGAGGCTCTCGGCCTCCACCCAGCGAATCTCGACGCGCGCGTCATGGGGAACTCCGCCGTGCACCAGCGCCTCGCTGAGGCTCTTGTAGGAGTCCTCGAGTTCGACGTACTTCCCGACCACTCCGATCCGGACATCCCGGGAACCGGTCCTGAGACGCCGGACCAGGTCCTTCCAGTCCGTCAGGTCCCGTTCCCGGGACGGAAGCTGGAAGTGGTCGAGGATCCGGCTGTCCACGCCCTCGGCCGCCAGGTTGAGCGGAACCTCGTACACCGATCGCGCGTCCACCGCGGTGAAGACGGCGTCCGAAGCAACCGAGGTATGGAGTCCGATCTTGGCCTTGACCTCGGCGGGGAGGCCCTCCCGGGCGCGGCACAGCAGCACGTCGGGCTGGATTCCGATCGCCCGCAACTCCCGGACGCTGTGCTGGGTGGGTTTGGTCTTGTATTCGCCGGCGGTGGCGATCATGGGGACGAGCGTCAGGTGCAGGAAACAGACCCGGGCCGGTCCCACGTCGAGCCGGAACTGCCGCGCCGCCTCGAGAAAGGGCTGCCCCTCGATGTCACCGACGGTTCCACCGATCTCGACGATGACCACGTCGGCGTCGCCGGCGACCGCGATCAGGCGGTGCTTGATCTCGTCGGTCACGTGGGGAATCACCTGGACGGTCGCTCCCAGGTAGCCGCCCTGCCGCTCCCGCTCGATCACGGTCTCGTAGATCTGGCCGCTGGTGACGTTCGAGAGGGCCGAGAACGCGTTGCCGGTAAAGCGCTCGTAGTGCCCCACGTCGAGATCCGTCTCGGCTCCGTCGTGCGTCACGAAGACCTCGCCGTGCTGGTACGGGCTCATGGTGCCCGGATCCACGTTCAGATACGGGTCGAACTTGAGGAAAGTGACCGAGTACCCCTGCGACTTCAGCAGGCGCCCGATGGAGGCGGACGCGATGCCTTTCCCCAGCGAGGAGATCACTCCGCCCGTGACGAAGAGAAAGCGCGTCTTGGCGGGGAGAGGGGGAAGGCTCAAGCCGTTGCCGCCCGGTCCCGGATGCCCGCCATGCGGGACATGAGTTTACCAGAGCCCACCGGGGCAGGCTGACGCCGCGCCACGGGGCCGCCCGAAGCGCCGGTGCGGCAGGAGCGGTCCGCGGGCCGCGAGTCAGCCTTGTTCGGCATCGGATCCGCAGCCGAGCCACTGAGCGATCTGCACGAGGTACGGCTTCTCACGGCCCGCTTCGGATCGGGCCTGGGAGGCAAGCAACCTCCGGGCCGCCAGCCTCCCTTTCTTCGCTCCCGAACAACTTTGACCGGAATTGGGCGGAAATCTCGTCTGACCCTCTTGGTATGCCCGAGGGACCGCCCGCATCGCCGCCCGCCGCCACGCCGGACCCGCGAGAGGAACTTGCGCGGCTCCTGAGAGACATGGTTCGCCGCGGGGGGAGCGACCTGCACCTGCGCCCCGGCGCCGCGCCCGGGCTGCGCATCGACGGCCGGCTCCTCCAGGCGGAAGGCGAACCGTTGTCGCCCGAAATCGTGGAGTCGATGGTGTCCGCCGGGATTCCGGATCGCCGGCGGTTAGTGCTCGAGCAGGGCGGGGAGGCCGACTTCTCGTTCACCCTGACGGGGGTTGCCCGGTTTCGCGCCAGCGTCTTCCGGTGCCGCGGCGGACTCGCGGCGGTCTACCGGGTGGTGCCCGGCGAGGTGCCGTCGCTCGATGCGCTCGGTCTCCCGGCGAGTGCGGCGGCGCTGGCCGGACTCGCGTCGGGACTCGTCCTCACCGCCGGTCCGGTCGGCTCGGGCAAATCCACCACGATGGCGGCGATCGTGGGCCGGATCAACCGCACCCGCGCGGCGCACATCGTCACCATCGAGGATCCGGTGGAGGTCATCCATCGGAATCGGCGCGCCCTCGTCACGCAGCGGCAGGTCGGCAGCGACACCGCTTCGTTTCACGACGCGCTTCGCTCGGTGCTGCGTTCCGATCCGGACGTGGTGATGATCGGCGAGATCCGGGACCGCGACACCGTCGACGCGGCGCTCCGGGTCAGCGAGACCGGACACCTGGCGCTGGCCACCATCCACGCCCGTTCGGCGCTTCACGCGCTGACCCGGATCGTCGAGATGTTCCCGGCCCCCCAGCACCGTCAAGCCAGGATCCGGCTGTCGGCGTCCCTGGAGGCGATCTACTGCCAGCGGCTGGTGCCACGCGCCGACGGGAGGGGGCGGGTCGTGGCCGTGGAGCAACTCGCCCCCACACCGGCTGCGCGGAACCTGATCCGCGAAGACAAACTGCACCAGCTCTTCGCCGTCCTCGACGCCGGTGCGGGCCGGGGCGCCTCCGTGTCGCTCAACGAAGCGCTGGCATCGCTGTGCCGGCGGGGAGTCATTACCCGGAGCGACGCGCTCGCCGCGTCCAACGAACCGGCAGCGCTGGGAGCCGTTCTCGGATCGGCCACGAACGGCCGGGCCTGACCCCGGAACCGGCAGTGAGGGCGAGGAACGGGCGTTTGGGACCGAAACGGCCCGGCCGGCAGGAGGCCGGGGGGAGCCGACGCCGGTTCCCCGGGTTCCTCGTGCCTCCCGTCAGCCGGCGCAAGGTCGCCCTCCTGGTGCGCCAACTGGGAGTCATGGTGGGTGCGGGATTGCCGCTTGCCGAGAGCCTCGCGGTGCTCTGCCACCAGGAAGACGGTCCGCGGCTTCGAACCACCCTGGAACGGGTTGCCCGGGACGTCGAGTCCGGCAGTTCGCTGGCGGCGGCCATGAATCGTCATCCACGGACTTTCGGCCGGCTTGCGGTGGCCATGACCACGATCGGCGAGACCGGCGGGCGGCTCGACCAGAGCCTGCTCCGCCTCGCCACCGAACTCGAGAAGTCGGCGGCGGTGACCGAGCGGGTGCGCGGAGCGTTCGCCTATCCGCTGGTGGTGGCCGCCATCGGGGTGCTGGTGGTCTCGGTGATCCTGTGGCGCGTCGTTCCGATCTTCAGCGAACTCTATGCGGGACTCGATGCCGAGCTGCCCCTGCTGACGCGGATCGTGGTGGATGTCTCGGGGTCGTTCGGAGGATGGGCGCTGGCCGGCTCGATCGTGCTGGGCGGGTGCGCCGCGGGGATCGCGCGCCTCCGGAGAACGGAGGCCGGCGGCGCCCTGTGCGACCGCCTCGTGCTCCGGATCCCCATCTTCGGCGGCCTGTGGCGGAAGGCGGGCATCTCCCGCTTCTGCCGGACGCTGTCCGTCCTCACGGAAGCCGGCGTCTCCGTACTGGAAGGGCTCGAGATTGCCCGCCGGGTGGTGGGGAACCGGCATCTCGAAGCGGTCATGGCGCAGGTCCGCCCGCGGGTGGAGGCAGGCTCGTCGCTCGCCGGCCCGCTGCGGGCCACGGGGCTCTTCCCGCCGATGGTGGTGCAAATGGTCGGGGTGGGGGAGCGGACCGGCGAGCTCGACGTCTCGCTCGAGAAGGTCGCCGAGTTCTACGAGGAGGAGGTGAGGCGAACGACCGCGACCATCCTGCCGCTCCTCGAGCCGCTGTTGATCCTCGTCCTGGGCCTGGTGGTCGGCGCCATCGTGGTCGCCATGTACCTGCCGATCTGGACGCTCGTCGGCCGATTGGCCTAGCAGCCCGTGGATGCGGCAACGTGCGCGCCCCTTCCGCCGCGAGCCGGGTTGCGCCGCCCCCGGAGGGCGCGCGGCGCCCGTCCGTTTTCCCCTCCGCCCGTTCCACGCATTGTCCCAAGGAGGACGTATCCTTATGAATCGCAGCGACCCCCTCCGCCCGGCCCCGGATTCTCCAATGAAATCGCCACCGAGCCGCCCAGCCGTCCCGCGGACGGAGAATCCCCGGGACCGCTCCGCGCGGCCCCGGTTCCCGGCCGCCGCCGGCTTCACCCTGATCGAACTCCTGATCGTGATCGCGATCATCGGCGTGATCGCGGGGATCGCCATCCCCCAGTTGTTGCGCGCGCGGCTGTCCGCGAACGAGGCCCAGGCGATCGGCGACTCCCGCGCGGTGATCGCGGCGCAGCAGACCTACGCGGCCTCCAACTGCGGGTTCTTCGCCGATCTGACGAACCTCTGCCGCAACGGCGCCGATTGCGGCGGGACCATCGGCATTCCCGACTACCCGGATGCCGCTCCCGAGTTCATCGGCGCCGACCTGGGCCGGAACAGTCCCTACGTGAAGGCGGGATACAACCGCACGCTCGCTCCGAACGGGACCCCGACCTCGGTGCCGCCTCACTGCGATCCCGACAGCCTGCTCGACTACTGCTACCACTCGGAGCCGGCGGACGTGGGACGCACCGGAGTGCGGTCCTTCTCGGCGACCAGCGCGGGAGCGATCTACAACGATCCCTCGGGAGCGCCAATCGCCTGCCCGGTGCCCGGGGCGACCGCGTTTCTCGAATAGGGGACAGGCCGAGTCCGCGTGGAGATCCGCGCCCGCGAGCTGAGCGCTTCCTATCCGGCGGCCGGGCGTTCCGGGCTGGCGCTCCGCCGCCGGACGGTCGTCCGGGAAGTCAGCTTCGCGGTCGCGCCGGGTGAGGTGGTGGCTCTCGCCGGGAAGAACGGCTCGGGAAAGTCGACCACGCTGCGGCTGCTGGCCGGACTCCTGCCCGCCGATCGGGGCGACGCCCTGCTGGGAGAGCTGCCGGCCACCCGCAGCGAGGCGCGCCGCCGTCTGGGATACGTGGCGGAGGAGGACGAGTTTCCGGCGGGTCTCAGCGTGCGGGACACCCTGCGCTACGCCGCGGTGCTCGCCGGATACCGCGGCGCCGGGGCTCGTCGGGAGGCGGAGCGAACGGCGAAGACCGTGGGGGTGGCGGAGTGGCTCGCGGTCCCCGCCGGCCGCGCTTCGCGGGGTGTCCGGCGTCGGGTGTCCCTGGCGCAGGCGCTGCTCGGCGAGCCCCTGGCGCTCGTTCTGGACGAACCGCTCACCGGACTCGACCCGGAGGCCCGGGTCGGCTCCCTCGCGGCCATTCGCTCCGCGGCCCGGGAGGGAGCGGCCGTCATCCTCAGTCTTCACGAGGCCGCCGCCATCGAGTCGGTCGCGGACCGGCTGATCGTCCTGGCGGATGGGGCCGTCGCCGCGGCCGGGCCGGTGGGAGACTTCGTGGCGAAGGGCGGCCGGGACCGGTCCGCTCCCGGACAGAGCGGCGGCTGGCTGGCGGCGGCGCTGAACGGCGCGAGCCCCCCGGTCCGGTAACCACCGGTGCCGGTCGCTCCCCTCACGGCTACCGCCGCCGTGGCGCTGCGCGGATTCCTCGCCGAGCGGAGCCTGCTGGCCGCTCTCGCGCTGGTTCTCGCGGGTTTCGGCGCCGGGGTGCTGCTGGGTGACGTGTCGCTCGGCCGGGAGGGGCGTTTCGAGTCCAACGTGGCATGGGTTCTGGCCGAAGTGGCCGGATGGTCGATGGCCCTGGTCCACGGAGCGGGGCTCGCCGGCAGCCGCGGGGTTCTCGGCTCCTTCGCGCTGGCGAGACCGGTCTCCGCCGGCCTCCTGCTCGGCGGACGCTTCCTCGGCCTAGCGGCCGGCCTGTTCGTCTACGTGGCGCTGGTGACCGCCACGCTCTCGGCATGGCTTGTCCTCGCGCACGGCGGGGCGACGGCGGCGGTGCTCGGGACCGGTTGGCTGTTGTGGCTGCGGCTGCTGGTGATCCTCGCCGTGTCCACGCTGTTTCTGGCGCTCGTCCGCCCAGCCGCGGCCATCGTGCCTGCGGCGCTCTTCTCGCTGGCCGGATGGCTGGCGGCGGGTTTTCCCGCTGCGGGTCCCGCCTACCTCGGGCCGGTGACCCGGCTCGCGACGTTCGTCCTGCCGGACCTCCCGGCGCTCGATGCGCCGCTGGGGGGCCTCCCCGGGAGCTTCTCCGAGGTGGGGCCGCTGCTCGTGGGCCCCACCGCCCATGCACTCCTGTACACGGCCGCGATGGTCGCCGCCGCGATCGCCGTGTTCCCGTGGCGGGCCCGCCAGCCCGCGGCGCCGGCTTCCTGAGCGGGCGGATGCGGGACCCCCGGCGGGCCGGTTTCCGCGGCGTCGGCGCCGGCCGTCTCGCCGGTGCCGCGCTGTCGCTCGCGTGTCTCGGGATGGCTGCGCGGGTCGCGCCCGCGGCGCGGCCGGGACCGGAGATCATCGTCCTGCCTCCGGGGATCCACCTCAGCGATGCGGGGGTCGCGGCACTCCCTTCCGCAGTTCGGCGTCTGGTGGCCGACATTTCGTGGTTTCTCGCCGTCCAGCACTACGGGAACCGGCGGCTCGAGGGTTCGTCCGGCTTCCCCGGCCTCGGCGCCCTCGTGGAGCAGGCGCTGCGCCTCGACCCGGGTCTCCGCCCGGCCGCGCTCGTGGGGGCGTTGCTGCTCGCGGAACCGCCTCCGCTCGGCGCCGGCGAACCCGAGCGGGCCGACGCCATTCTCGCCGGCTGGGTGCGGCGGCACCCCGGCGACTTCGACGCGGTGCTGGTCCGCAGCCTGTTGCACACCTGGCATCTCGAGGATCCCGAGACCGGCGCAACCCTGCTGGAGGCGGCGAGCGCCCGGGACGACGCGCCGCCCTGGGTCGTGGCGGTGGCGGCGCGATCCCTGACGGGCGTCGGGGCCCGCGCCGCCGCGCGGGAGCTCTGGCGCGTCCTGCTGGAACGCGCGGACGATGAACGGGCGCGGTCCAACGCCCGCACCCATCTGCTCCAGCTCGAGGCGCTCGACCGGCTGGATGAACTCGGCTCCGTCGTGCGCGCCTACGAACGCCGCTCGGGACAACCTCCCCGCGGCTGGGAAGACCTGGTCGCCGCCGGGTTGCTGCCGGGCCCGCCGGTCGACCCGGCAGGGGTGCCCTTCGGGCTGGGCCGGGACGGAGTTCCCGGAATCGCTCCCGAGTCGCCGCTGGCCGGCCATCCGGGGCGCTGACCGGCAATGGCGCCTGACACGGTCTTCTCCGGGCCGTTGCTCCCTCTCGCGCTGTTCGTGGCCGGGCTCGCGGCCGGGAGCTTCCTGAACGTCGTGATCCATCGTCTCCCGGCGGGGGAATCGGTGTTCCTTCCGGGTTCCCGATGCCCCGTGTGCGCCGCGCCGATCCGCGTCCGGGACAACCTGCCGGTGATCTCCTGGCTCCGGCTCGGGGGCCGCTGCCGGGACTGCCGGGCCTGGATCCCGGTGCGCTATCCGCTGGTGGAACTGCTGACCGGGGTGCTCTTCTGGTGGGCGCCGGAGGGAGGGGACCCCGCGCTCGCCGTCTCCCGGGTGCTGCTCCTGAGCCTCCTGCTGGCGCTGGCGGTGACCGACTGGGAGCGGATGGTGCTGCCGGACGCGCTCACCCTTCCCGGGGCGGTGCTGGGCCTCGCGCTCGCGGGGCCCCGGTCCGATCTGGATCTCCTGACCTCGGCCGCGGGCGCCCTGGTCGGGGCCGGCCTGCTCTTCCTGCTCCGCGCGCTCTGGTTGCGGTTCCGTGGGGTCGAGGCGGTCGGGCTCGGCGACGTGAAGCTGCTGCTGCTGATCGGGGCCTTTCTGGGTCCGGCGCCCGCGCTGGGCGCGGTGGCCCTCGCCGCCGCGCTTGGAGTGCTGGTGGCCGGGCCGCTGCTGCTCCTCGGGCGAATCCGGCGCGACACCCCGCTGCCGTTCGGCACCCTGCTCGCGCTGGGCGCGGGCGCCGTCTTCCTGGTCTCGACGGGGGTCTGAGCCGGCCGCCGCCCCCGCAAGGGTGGGAGCGGGTGGGGGTCGCGCGGCGTTTTCTGCGGTTTGGGCCGGGAAATTCAGGCCCCTTGTGCACGTTCGCTTCGACTTTTCCACATTCGGCTCCAAAGTGGGAAGAAATCGGGGCGTTTTACGTCTGTCCCCGTGTAGAGCATGGACATGGACCAGAACACCGCCAGCCGGCCGGCTCTGCGGACGCCGGGCGACGGCGGGTTCTCGCTCGTCGAGACCCTCTTCGCCGTCCTGGTGCTGGTCGTCGCCGCCGGCGGGCTTGTGCGCGCCCTGGCCCAGGCGTCCCAGGCCCGCCAGGCCGCCGCCGATACCGGTCTCGCCGCGGGAATCGCCCGCGCGCGGATGGAGCAACTGATGGCGGCGCCCTTCTGGCGAGGCTGGCCCTGGCCGGGATATCACGCCGCGGCCGCCCCGGGCGGCACGGTCGAGATCGAAGGCGCCGGAGCGCCCGGCTACTTCGCGTACTTCGACGAGGACGGGGAGTCCGCTGACCCCCGTTCCGCGCGCTACGAAGTGCGTTGGCGGATCCGGGAACTCGCCCCGCGAGGCGGGGACCGGCTCGCCGCGCTTCGCATCGAGGTGGTGGCGATGCCGGTCGGTGGCGGCCGGGGTTCCGTCGTCCGGCTGGACTCAATCCGGGTGGCGAACCGTGAATAGCGCGGGCGCGCTTCCGGCGGGGGCCCCGAAGGGGTCGCCGGAGCGGGGAATGGCGCTCGTCCTGGCGCTCCTGCTGGTGGCGGCGCTTGCCGGTATCGGGGCGGTCGTGCTGATGTCGGTGGGGTCCGACGGCGCGACGGCGCGGAACCAGGCCTGGACGGCAGGGGCGGCGGCCCGGGCCGAGGCCGGGCTGGAGCTGGCCAAGGTCGTGCTCGCCGCCCACGTCGAGGCGCACGGCAGCTTCGAGAGGGCTCTCCCGCCGGTCCGCCCCTCGATCCACGCCCCCGGGGGGGACGCGCGGGGATGGGCCCGCCCTCCGGACGGCGCCGCCTGCGGCGACCCCGCGGCGCCGGGCTGCCGCGACTACGAGGTGTTCCGGGATGAGCCGATGGCGGGTAACAACGCCCGCGTCTACGTGGGCCGGGTGCTGCGCGACGTCGGCGGCCGCCCGCTGCTGTTCGACCCGCGGGCTCCGACCGCCGCGTGGGCGCCGGACCTCGATGGCGACGGCATCCCGGACATCGCCGGGGTCACCGTCTGGATTCGGCGGCCGGTGGTGGGCGCCCGGGATGCCGGAGCGCCGCACGACCGCGCGGTGCTCACGGCCGAGGCGCGGTATCCACCGCCCCGCGGACCGCAGGACCCCCACGCGGTCAGCCGGCTCGAAATGACCCTGCGGCTCGCGCCGCGTCCAGCGGAACCCCAAGTGGCGGACCTCGACTACAGCGACGGCCTGACGACCTGGGTGCAGCGGCGCCTCCGTCCCGGGGACCGCGGCGAATGACCGTGGACGGGACGAGAGCGCCCGCGAAAGGAGAAAGCTCATGAAGCGATTCAAAAGCCGCCCACCCCTTTGCGCCGGTTTGGCGCTGGTGCTGCTCTTCGTTGCCGCCGCGCCGGCGGGCGCCCTGGCGCGGTCGGCGGCGGGGGGAGTGCAGGACTTCGCTGACGGAGGCCGGGACCCCCTCGGGGTCGTGCGCACCACCACCCGCCCACGGGTCTGGATCCTGTTCGACACCTCGGAATCCATGGAGACCGCGATGGGAAGCCGGAGCCGGTTCGCGGTCGCCCAGGACGTGGTCCGGGAGGTGGTCCGAAATCTGGAGTCGGCGTCTGGTGAACCCCTCGTGCACTGGCGACTCGCGGCCTTCCAGCAGATTCGGTTCCTGGAGGACATGAGTTCCCGTAGGGCGGTCTGTCGGGACCCCACCCTGGGCGCGGGGCTCCCGCACGGTTCGCCGGGAGTCCCGGCGACATCGGTCCGCTGCGGGAGCGTCCGGATTCTCAGCGACCCGTCCGGCTGCGAGGCGGAGCGGGGGCGGACCGCCCTGCTG
>CAYUVU010000128.1:0-2845 GCA_964448205.1 uncultured Acidobacteriota bacterium | reverse complement strand
GCCAGCAACTTCCTCCGCTACCTGGACGGCGGGCAGTACGACGGCGGGACTTTCTTCCGCACGGTGCACGCGGAGAACCAGCCCGACGACACCATCCGCATCGCGGTCATTCAGGGCGGCCGCAATCCCGATGCGGTGGCGGACCCGTTCCCCGCGATCGCGCTGGAGCGGACCAGCGCGACCGGACTCAGGCATGTGGACGGCGCGATTTCGATGGGGCGCACCGGTCCGGACACGGCCACCGACAGCTTCTTTGTCTGCGTCGGGGACCAGCCGTCACTCGATTTCGGAGGCATGCGGAACCCTGACGGACAGGGGTTCGCCGCGTTCGGCCGCGTGGTCGAGGGCATGGACGTCGTGCGCGCGATCCACGCGGCCCCGTACGAGGCCCAGCGGTTGACGCCCCCGGTGCGGATCGGGAGGGCTTACCGGAAGGAGTGACGGAGCGGGCTGCCCGCCTCTGAAACCGCTGCTATTCGACGACCTCGAAGGGAAGCCGGTTCACCGCCAGGCGGCCGTTCGAGACCACCGCCACCACGTCCTGGATCGCGGCGATGTTCTCCAGGGGGTCCTCCACGACCACGATCAGGTCGGCTTCCTTCCCCGGCTCGATCACGCCCGTCTCCTCGGCGATCCCGAGCAACTCCGCGCTGTAGAGGGTCGCCCCCCGGATCGCCTCGATGGGGCTCAGCCCGACCTTCACGAAGTTCGCCACTTCCACCCCGATGCGGCTCACGCTCTCCGGGCCGTAGCTGGTGTCGCTCCCGGTGATCAGGCGAACGCCGAGTTCCTGCGCCATCCGCATCGTCTGCTCCATGCGGGGCACCATGAAGTCGGCCCGCAGGGTCAGCACCGGGTGGTCGTAGTCCCCGCCCGGCTCGTCGAGGTCGACGAGGGTGGTGTAGGTGGGGACGAGCGCGGTGCCCCGTTCCGCCATCAACTGGAGCGTCTCCCGGGTCAGGAAGGTGCCGTGCTCGATGCTCGCGACGCCCGCGAGCACCGCGGCGCGGGCGCCCTCGTCGCCGTGCGCGTGGCAGAGCACCGGGATCCCGAGCGCCGTGGCCTCTTCCACGATGGCCCGGAGTTGCGCCTCGGAAAAGACCTGCTTCCTCGGGTCGGTATCGGGCAGGCCGGCCCGCTCGGTCGCCCGGGTCTTGACCGCGCGGACGCCGTTCTCGGCGTTCACCCGCACCAGCATCCGGAGGTCCTCGTCACCGCGGATGTCGTCCGCGATCCCGTAGAGGCTCTCGGAGGCGAGCCGGGCTTCCCCGATGCGGGGGGTCACGAACACCCCGGCCCCCAGGTAGTCGGGGCCCGCGAGGTGGCCGGCCGCCACCATCCGGCCGATGGCGACGTCGCGGTAGGAGCCCACGCTCGCGCTCCGGAGCGTGGTCGCTCCGGATTCGAGCGCCCGCCGCACCTGGGAGAGCTGGGTCGCGTGGGTGTGCGCGTCGATGAATCCCGGGAGCACGAACTTGCCGGTGACGTCGAGGGTCTCGATGCCGTCCGGAGGCGTCTCGGCGCCCACCGCGAGGATCCGTCCGTCCCCGACGAGGACGTTCGCGCGGGACATGGTCCCTTCGCGGACGTCCAGGACGGAGCCGCCGACGAGAGCCAGGTCCGGCTCCTGGGCGGCGGCGGGCAGCGCAATCCCGGCCGAGAGGGCTAGCGCGGTGAGCAGGCGATGGGTCATGGGGAACCTCCGGGGCGGGAAAGTATCCCGCAGGCCTTTTCCGTTTCCCCCGCGAACTGCCGTATCGTCGCCACGCATGAAGCTGCGGCGCGACCCGCTGAGCCACCCCTGGCTCTTCGTGGCGATCGCGGTGCTCTACGCGTTCTCGATCCCGTGGTGGTTCGGCGCCGGGAGGCCCTCCATCGTCCTCGGACTGCCTTCGTGGGCGGTCCTCTCCCTCGCCTGCACCTTCGCGGTGAGCTGCCTGGTCTCGTTCGCGGCCCGCCGGCTGTGGGACGACGGAAAGGACTGACGACCCGTGGGATTCGGATCGGCCGTCGTCGCCGCCCTTGCCGCGTACATCGCGGTGCTGGCCTTCCTGGGTCTGCGGGCCCGCGCCGCCCGCGCCTCGGAGTCGCTGGCCGATTTCTATCTCGCCGGCCGCGGCCTGGGCGGAGTGGTGCTCCTGTTCACCCTCTACGCCACCCAGTACAGCGGCAACACCCTGGTGGGCTATCCCGGCGAGGCCTACCGGGTCGGGTTCCCGTGGGTGATGAGCGTCGGCTTCATGCTCGCCATCGTCGTCGTCTACCTGGTGATCGCGCCACGGCTGCGCGCCGCCTCCGAGCGCCACCGCTTCGTGACCCCGGCGGACTGGCTCGACCACCGGTTCGGGCATCCGCGACTCACCCGGGTCACCAACCTGGTGATGGCGGCGGCCATCGCGAACTACCTGCTCGCCCAGCTCATGGCCATGGGGCACGTGGTGGCCGGGCTCTCCGACGGCGCCATCCCGTACGCCACCGGGGTGCTGGTGCTCACCGCGGCGATCCTCGGCTACGAACTCCTCGGCGGCCTGCGGGCGGTCGCCTGGACCGACTGTCTCCAGGGGATCCTGCTCGCGATCGGGCTCGGGGGGCTGCTGGCCGCGACCGTGTTCTCGGGTGCAGGCATCGGTGAGGCCACCGCGTGGGTCCTCGACAACCAGCCGGCCAAGGCGTTCCGGCCCGACGCCGTCACGCAGGCCACCTGGGCCAGCACCCTGCTGCTGATCGGGTTCTCGGGCGCCGTCTATCCCCAGGCCATCCAGCGCATCTTCGCCGCCCGGAGCGGCGCGTCGCTCCGGAAGGCGCTCTCGGTGCTCGCTTTCCTCCCCTTCCTCACCACCCTGCC
>CAYUVU010000127.1:0-5805 GCA_964448205.1 uncultured Acidobacteriota bacterium | reverse complement strand
GTCCAGTGCCGAGGGGCGTCTCGCGCCGGGAGTTCCTGGCCGGCTCCGCCGCCTTCGCGCTGGCGTGTTCCGCCCGCTCGGCCAGCGAGCCCGAGTTCGACCTGCTGCTGCAGGGCGGACACCTGATCGATCCCCGGAACGGGCTGAGCGCGGTCCGCGACGTCGCCGTCCACGACGGCAGGATCGCCGCGGTCGAGGAGGCGATCGACCCGGGACGGGCCTTCAAGGTCGTCGACTGCCGGGGCCTTCATGTCACCCCCGGGCTGATCGACCTGCACGTCCACGTGTTCGCGGGCACCAACGAGCCGGGGTCCTACGCCGGCGACAACAGCCTCTATCCGGACGGGCACACCTTCCGCTCGGGGGTTACGACCGTCCTCGACGCCGGATGCGCCGGCTGGAGGAACTTCGAGACCTTTCGCGAAACGATCATCAGCCGCAGCCGGACGCGGGTGCTGGCGCTCGCCAACATCGTCGGCCACGGCATGCGCGGCGGCGACATCGAGCAGAACCTCGAAGACATGCAGGCCGACCCGACCGCGGCCCTCGCCCGGGAGCATTCCGACGTCATCGTCGGGGTGAAGACCGCCCACTACGCGGCGCCCGATTGGTACCCGGTAGAGGAGGCCGTCCGCGCCGGCGACGCCGCCGGAATTCCGGTCATGGTGGATTTCGGGACCGATCATCCGGAACGGCCGCTCGAGACGCTGCTGGGCGAGAAGCTCCGCCCCGGAGACATCTACACGCACTGCTTCTCCGGCAACCGCCGGGAGCTGCTCGCGGACGGGACGCCCAATCCCGGCCTCCTCGCGGGCCGCGACCGGGGCGTCGTCTTCGACGTGGGTCACGGGGGCGGCAGCTTCAAGTGGAGCGTGGCGGCGGCGTGCCTCGCGGCCGGCTTCCCGGCGGACTCGATCTCCACCGACCTGCACATCGGTTCGATGAATGCCGGGATGCAGGACCAGGCCACCACGATGAGCAAGTTCCTGGCGCTGGGGGAGTCCCTCGACGACGTGATCCGGCAGTCCACCTGGCACCCCGCCCGGCAGATGGGCCGCGAGGAGCTCGGGCACCTGTCCGTCGGGGCGATCGCCGATATCGCGGTGCTCAAGAAGGAGTCCGGCGTGTTCGGCTTCGTGGACAGTTTCGGCGCGCGCCAGGACGGGACCGAGAAACTGGTCGCCGAGATGACCTTCAAGGACGGCCGGCTTGCCTGGGACCTGAACGGCCGGACCCGCCAGGACTGGCGCGAGCTCCCCGTGGACTACGGCCGCCAGGGCGATTCGCGCTGGGACGGCATCCTGCACCGGCGTTCGTAAGCGGGAGGACCAGAACATGGCCATGAAGATGACCCGGCGCCGCGTGCTGCAGGGCGGCGCATCCGCCGCGGTACTGGGAGCCGCGGCCTGCGGATCCGGATCCGAGCCCGACACCCCCGCGGCGCCGGAGGAGGTCTACCGGCGGCTGGGAATCGAACCGGTGATCAACGCCGTCGGCACCGTGACGGTCCTCGGCGGCTCCCTCATGCCGCCCGAGGTCACGGACGCCATGGTCGCGGCGTCGCGCAACTTCGTGCCGCTGCCCGAGCTCCAGGAACGCGCGGGCGACCGCATCGCCCGGCTGATCGGGGTGCCGGCCGCCATGGTCTCGGCCGGGGCCGCGTCCGCGATGACCTGCGGGACCGCGGCGGCGATCGCCGGCGACGACGACGAGAAGCTGCGGATGCTCCCCGACACCAGCGGGATGAAGAACGAGGTCATCCAGCAGCGGGCGCACCTCACCGGCTACCAGGCCCAGCTGGAGCTCGTGGGGGCGAAGATCGTCTGGGTGGATACCCGGGAGGACGTCGAGGCGGCGATCAACGAACGGACGGCCATGATGTTCTTTCTGAACTTCGCCGACCCGCGGGGCGAGATCGGCCGCGCCGAGTGGATCGAGATCGCGAGAGCGCACAACGTGCCCACCCTGAACGACGCCGCGGCCGACATCCCGCCTCCGGAGCGGCTGCACACCTACGTCGAAGAGGGCTTCGACATGGTGGCGTTCTCGGGCGGCAAGGGGCTGAGGGGTCCGCAGGCCACGGGACTCCTGCTCGGACGCCCCGACCTGATCCAGGCGGCGCGCAAGGCGATCAGCCCGTTCGGCGGCATCGGCCGCGGCATGAAGGTGGGCAAGGAGGAGATCGTCGGCCTGGTGGCGGCGGTCGAGCGCTACGTCGCCCTCGACCACGCCGTGGAGCGTCGCGAACTCGACGCTCGCGCCGAGCTGATTTCCGGGGTCCTGGGGACCGTGAGCGGCCTCTCCCTCGACACCCACGTGCCGGAGATCGCCAACCATGTCCCCCACGTGGTGGTGAACTGGGACGAGGGCGGCCTGGGGGTGACATCGGAGGAAGCGGTCGCCCGTCTTCTCGACGGAGATCCGCCGATCGCGGTCTCCCGGTCGGGGGAAGGACAGCTCCGCATCTCGACGTGGACGCTCCGCCCGGGTCAGGACGCCGTGGTGGCGGAACGGGTTCGAGCGCTGTTCGCCTGAACGGTCGCGCAGCGGCTTGGAACGCCGGCTTCAGCCGGCACCCGCTGCGCGGAGCGCGGCGGAACGATCCATCGCCGTGTTGCCCGATGTTGCGGAGAGGGGCCCATTCCGGCGGATGAGGTCCACGCCGCCGCCCGCCTGCGGCGGGCTGTGCCGGCTGAAGCCGGCGTTCCAGGCCGGTGGCGCCGTCACCGCCGTCAACCGAC
This sequence comes from uncultured Acidobacteriota bacterium, assembly GCA_964448205.1. Classification (GTDB taxonomy): domain Bacteria; phylum Acidobacteriota; class Vicinamibacteria; order Marinacidobacterales; family Marinacidobacteraceae; genus Marinacidobacterium. Next base: position 3,064 of record CAYUVU010000127.1, on the reverse strand, counting down.
GGGCAGCCGGCGTTCCCTCCGGCCCTAACGCCCCGAAGTCCGTTCGATAAACCCGCCGACGTCTTCCCGCCACTGCGGCAGGAGCGATTCCTCGACGTACATCATGTGGCCGGCGGCGAAGTCCGCCCGCTCGATGTTGGCCCGGAGATCCGGCGGCAGTCCCATCTGCTCCACGGACCACATCGCGGCGAAGTAGGGCGTGGCCAGGTCGTAGATCCCGTTGACGAGCAGGACCTTCAGGTCGGGGTTCCGCTTCATGGCCTGCGCGAGGTCGGGCGCCACGTTCGGCGTCCCGCCCCCACGGGCGAAGAAGCCTCCGCCGCCCAGCCGGCCCCAGTTCCAGTTGCGGGTGGCGCCGCTCGGCACGTACTCCCGGTCGCCGTCGTATCCCAGCTCGCCGCGCAGGTAGCTGTTGAACGCCGACGTGTAGGCCGAGCTGATCGCCGTGGACTGGGGGTCATGCGAGGGACGGCCGCCCAGTACGTTGCCGGCCGGTCCGGTGAAGCGGGCGTCGAGCCGTCCCACGATCCGTCCTTCGTCGCGGAGCAGTTCGGCCTCGAAGGCGGGAGCGGTCACCCGCAGGTTGGACTTGTCGATGAAGTCCTTGCTGAGGCCGGTGTAGAGGTGCATCTGGTCGATCACCCGGGCGCGCTTCTCCGGATCGACCGTCGTACCGGCGAGGAGCGCGGTCGCGTACTCGTTCAGCGACCACGCCTCCACCTCGGCCATGAAGGCCTCCAGGTTGTCCGGAGAGCCGCCGGGGAGCCGGTCCAGGTAGCGGGCGGTGATCGCGTAGGACGGAAGGTTGACGATGTAGGGGATGTCGTCTCCGGGCGCGAACTGGATGGTGTTGAACTGGAGCACCACGGAGACCAGAACGATGCCGTTCAGGTCGATGTTGGCGCGCTGCAGATGCCGGGCGAGGACCGCCGAGCGGGTGGTCCCGTAGCTTTCGCCGAGCAGATAGCGCGGCGAGTTCCAGCGGTCGTACTCGCTCAGGAAGCGCCGCACGAACTGGGCGAGTGAACGGGCGTCCTCGTCAATCCCCCAGTAGTACGACCCTTCGGTGTCCCCGACGGGGTGGCTGAACCCGGTGCCGATGGGGTCCACCATCACGATGTCCGCCATGTCGATGAGCGTGTAGGCATTGTCCTCCAGCGGGTAGGGCGGCGCTCCCTGCGGCCCGACTTCGGGGGTGACCACCCGGCGCGGTCCCATGATCCCCATGTGCAGCCAGAAGGAGGCGGAGCCCGGTCCGCCGTTGTAGGCGAAGATGAGCGGCCGCTCGCCGGACGTGGCGCCGTTCGTGCGGAAGTAGGCGGTGTAGAACAGCTTGCCCGCCGGCTCCCCGTCCTCGCCGGTCAGGATGGTGTTCGCGACCACCGCGTCGTACTCGACCGTCTCGCCGTTCATCTCGATCGAGTGGCTCGTTTCCCAGCGGGACTTCCCGGCGGCTTCGGAGCCGTTTTCCTGGGCGGGGGCCACCGCGGCAAGGGCAAGCAGGACAACGGAGAGAAGGGCTTTCTTCAACATCTCGGGGACCTCGCGGGGCAGGGGATTGGAGGGCTGGTCAGCATATGGGACGGGCGGTGCGTACCGGTAGTCGCGGCCCGAGCGGAAGTGACGGAGATCTAGAACGCCACGCCCGCCACCAGCATCAGGCGGCGCGGGTGGACCCAACGCGAAGGGACGAAGTCCTCACCCGGATCCTCCAGCCGAAGACTGGAATGCCCGATGCTGGCCGTGCTGTTCAGGGCGTTGTAGAGCCACCCGTCCAGCTTCAAACGCACGTCTCCGAGGCCAAAGCGCTTGCCAAGGCGAACGTCCAGCAACCAGATCGCCGGGTGGCGAAGCCCGGCCCGCGATCCCGCGGGCTCCACGATGAAGTTCTGCGCGGGCTGCCTGGTCACCCCGGCAGCCCTCACCTGCCGCGAGAAAGGTTTTCCGCTCTCAAAGTTGGCGTTCAGCGCCAGCACGAAGTCCCGGGGAAGGAGCAGGACTCCTTGAAGCCGGAACATGTGAGGGCGGTCGGCCTGCAGGCGCTGAAAGGCGTTCAGATAGGAGTTCGGGTCCCGTCCCTGCCCGCTCGCGTAGAAGGGATTGTTCTGCGATTCGTACCAGGGCCGCGGAATCAGGCCTTGCGACTTCGAGAGGGTGTAGGAGCCCTGGAGACTCCCGACACCCGCGTCCCGGGCGGCAAAGGTGAACAGCAGCCCATCGTAGGTCTGTTCGTACTTCCCCGGAGCACCCGGAAAATCACCCGGGCTGTTGCCCTTCACCACGGTTGGCGAGGCGATCTGGTTCAACAGCGTGATCGGCGACCCGGAGTACGGATCGGCCCACTCGATGGGCTCGTACCGCCCCCCCAGAATGGACCAGCCGATCATCCGGTCGGTGTACTTGTGGACGTAGCGCACCCCGACGGATACGCCGTCTCCGATCTGGCGTTCGTAGGCCGCCGTGTAGTGGTACGAGCGAGGCGGAAGAAGATCTTCCGGCTGCGGCGGCTCCTCGACCCTCTGCCGATACAGCAGACGGCCACGCGTTCCGTCCGACCTCACCGAGTAGAGCGTCCATGGGGTCGCTCCGGGTGACGGGGCCTCCCAGTTGCCGATGACGTTCTGGTCGTAGTGAATCCCGAAGAAACCGCCGAAGGTTGAACGGCCGCGTTCATCCGCCCGTAGCGTGAAGCCGACCCGCGGACTCAGCGTGGTCCACTTCACGACGCCCGGATAGCCGGGCGCGCTGCCGGCGGTGGAAACCGCGTTGATGGCAGTGAATTCGCTGGTCTGTCCCGCTGCGGCCACCGCCAGCAAGTCGTAGCCCGGAATCTCCCCGCGGTTCACGTCGAGCCGCAGGCCAAGATCGAGGCTGAACCGGTCGCTTGCCGCAATGGTGTCGTCCACGAATACGGCCAGGGCGCGGGAGGCGCCTCCGTAGCGATAGGGCTCCTGCACAACCTGGTAGATCCTGCCGCCGGCCTGGTACTGATAGGCGCCGTTCGGCCCGGCCGCTACCGCCGTGGCGGCGCTCTCCCGAGCGAGTTGAACCCCGAAGCGGAAGT
>CAYUVU010000126.1:0-4801 GCA_964448205.1 uncultured Acidobacteriota bacterium | reverse complement strand
GCCGCCCGACCGGAGCCCGCGCCGCAGCGTCCGGCGAAGATCCAGGTTCCGGTTACCGCCGGTCCGGAAACGCACCACCCGGCGGCGGGCGGCCTGCCAGCCGGCGTCCCGGATCAACGCCCGCACTTCCCGCAGTTCATCCTCGTCGAGGTCGGAGAAGTCCCGGTGCTCGAGGGACTCACGGTCGCTCCAGGTGCGCCGGGCGAAGGGATGGCGCGGCTGCTCGTCCGATCCGGAATCCCTCCCGGGGGCAACCGGCCGGAAGGTCGCCTGCCGGACCGGGGAGCGCTGCTTCCGGAGCATCATTCCGGGGAGCCGGGCCCGCGTCCACCTTTCGGGTGGCGTTTCCCAGAACAGCGCGAAGGCGGCATCGAAGAGTTCGAGATCTTCGCGCCGGTGAATGAGCAGCGCGCGGGCGGCGGCATGGAACTCCTCGCGCCGGAACACCTCGATGAGCGGGAGCGCCTGCGCCAGATCCAGCATCCGGGCTGTGGAGACCGGGAGCCCGATCCCCCGCAGCAGGCGCCCGAAGAGAGTGAGGTTCTGGAGCAGCGGCGGAAGCGCGGCCCCGCGTTCCGGTTGCGGACCCCGGACCGCGGCGGTCAAGAGACTCCGGCGGCCAGCCGGGTGAGGATGGCCCCCGCCCGTTCCCCGCGGACCATCTCGAGATCGTCCCGGTACTTGAGAAGCGCTCCCAGCGTCCGGTCCACCGCGGCCTCGTCGAGGGCGGTCTTCCCCAGGGAGGCCAGCGCCATCGTCCAGTCCAGGGTTTCGGACACTCCCGGGCGCTTGAAGAGATCGAGTTCGCGCAGTTCCTGGGCGAACCGGGTGGCCTCCGCCGCGAGCTTCGCCGCCGCCTGCGGCACCCGCTCGCGGACGATCTCGAGCTCCCGTTCGTAACTGGGATAGGGAATCCAGTGGTAGAGACAGCGCCGCTTGAGCGCGTCGTGGACCTCGCGGGTGCGGTTCGAGGTCAGAACCACGACCGGCGGCGCCTCCGCCCGGATCGTGCCGATCTCGGGAATCGTGATCTGGAAGTCCGAGAGGACCTCCAGCAGGTACGCCTCGAACTCCTCGTCGCTGCGGTCCACCTCGTCGATGAGCAGTACCGGCCGGCGCTCCGGCGACGACGTCTCGATGGCGTGCAGCAGGGGCCGGCGGAGCAGGAAGTCCGCACCGAACAGGTCCTGCTGGTCCATGGCGCCCCCCCGGCTCTCCGCCAGCCGGATGGCCAGCATCTGCCGGGTGTAGTTCCACTCGTAGGCCGCCTGGGCGATGTCGAGTCCCTCGTAGCACTGGAGCCGGATCAGCGGGGCGCCGAGCACCGCCGCCGTCACCTTGGCGAGTTCGGTCTTCCCGACCCCGGCCTCACCCTCGAGGAAGAGGGGGCGGTCGAGACGGAGGGCCAGGAAGAGCGCGGTGGCGAGGGCGCCGTCGGCGATATAACCCTGCCCCGCGAGTTCCCCGGCGAGTTCGGGGACCGAGGAGAGGGTCGCCGTCCGGGTCGCCGACAACTATCCGGCGCGCCCGGCGGCTAGGGCCAGCGCGCGTTTCGTGTACACGCCGGCGAGGTGGGCCCGGAACTCCCCGGACGCGTAGAGGTCGCCGAGCGGCTCGTCGAAGGCCTCACCGACGCACGCTGCAGCGGCCGCGATCCGGTCCGCGCTGGCCGGGCCGCCGCAGAGCGCCGCCGCGGCCGCGTCCGCCAGCACCGCCTTGCCGGTCACCCCGTTGATGCCGATCGAGCAGCTCGCGACGTTGCCGCCGTCCAACCCGACACAGGCGGCCACCCCGACCACCGCGTAGCTGGAGGCCGGATGGCGGTGCTTGAGGTAGGCGCCGCCCGCCGCGCAGGGAACCCGCACCGAGGTGATGACCTCGTCGTCGGCGAGCGCGGTGGTCAGGATGTCCACGAAGAAGTCGGATGCGGCGATGGTCCGTTCGCCGCCCGCCCCCACGGCGGTGACCTCGGCGCCGAGCGCCAGCATCGCGGCGGGATAGTCGGCCCCCGGATCGGCGTGGGCCAGGCTGCCCCCGATCGTCCCCCGGTTCCGCACCTGGATGTCCCCGATGGCGGCCGCCGTCTCCGCCAGCATCGGGCAACCGCCCCGGACCGCGGCCGAACCGGCCACCGAGGCATGGGTGGCCAGCGCGCCGATGACCAGGCTGTCGCCGTCGGCGGAGATGTCGGAGAGCCCGGGAATCCGCCCGATGTCCACGAGCGCGGCCGGCTGCGCGGCGCGCAGCTTCATCGCGGGGATCAGGCTGTGCCCGCCGGCAACCAGCTTGGCGTCCGGAAGCGAGGCAAGCAGCTCCACCGCCTCGGCGACCGAGGCGGCGCGGTGGTAGTCGAATTGGTTCGGATACATCGAAGTCTCCTGTTCGCGGTCGCTCGTCAGGCGCCGTTGCCGGCCGCCTGGACGGCCCGCCAGATCCGCTCCGGGGTGAGCGGAAGCTCAATGTGGGTGACTCCCAGCGGAGCGAGGGCGTCCAGCACCGCGTTCGCCACCACGGGGGTGGCGGCGATCGTGCCCATCTCGCCCGCGCCCTTGACCCCGAGCGGGTTGTGGGGCGACGGGGTCTCGATCCGGTCCACCTCGATCCCCGGCAGGAGATCGGCGCGCGGCACCGCGTACTCGAGCAGGGTCCCCGAGAGGAGCTGGCCGTCATCGGAATAGGCCCCGTTCTCGGTCAGCGCCTGGCCCACGCCCTGGACGATGCCGCCCTGGATCTGGCCCTCCACGATCATCGGGTTGATCACCTTGCCCACGTCGTCCACCGCCACGTAACGGAGGATGCGCACCTCCCAGGTGTCGGGGCAGACGTCGACCTCGCAGATGTGCGAACTCGCCGGGAAGGTGAAGTTCGCCGGGTCGTAGAAGCTCACGAAATTGAGTCCCGGCTCCATTCCCTCCGGCAGGCTGTGGGCGGTGTAGGCGGCGAACGCCAGCTCGCCGAAGTCCTTTCCGCTGTCCGGCGCGCCCTTCACGTGGACCCGGCCGGTATCCCGGTCGTAGACCACGTCCTCCTCGGCGGCCTCGAGCAGATGGGCCCCGATCTGGAGGACCTTCGCGCGCACCTTCTCGGCGCTTCGCACGAGCGCCGAGCCGCCCACGCAGGCGCTCCGGCTGCCGTAGGTGCCCATCCCGAAGTTGATGCGGCCGGTGTCCCCGTGGACGACCTCCACGCTCTCGATGGGGACGCCGAGTTCGTCGGCGACCACCTGGGCGAGGGTGGTCTCGTGGCCCTGTCCGTGGGCGTGGGAGCCGGTGAATACACTGATCTGTCCGGTGGGATGGACGCGCACCTCACCACTCTCCCAAAAGCCCACCGCGGAACCGAGCGAGCCGGCAACCGCCGAGGGCGCGGGGCCGCTGGCCTCGATACAACACACGACCCCGACGCCGCGCAGCTTGCCCGCGCCGCGCGCCTCGGCCTGCGCCGCGCGCATGCCGGCGTAGTCGGCATTGTCGGCGGCGGTCGCCATCAGCCGGTCGTAGTCGCCGCTGTCGTAGAGGAACGCCACCGGCGTCTGGTAGGGGAAGTCCTCCTTGGGAATCGCGTTCTGGCGCCGCAACTCCAGCGGGTCCCGGCCCAGGCGGGCCGCGGCCAGGTCCACCAGGCGTTCGACGAGATAGGCCGCCTCCGGCCTGCCCGCGCCCCGGTAGGCATCCACCGGCACCGTGTTGGTGAGCGTGCCGTGCACCTTGCCGAACACGCCGGGCATCTTGTAGTTCCCGGAGAGCAGCGTGATGTAGAGCGCCGTGGGGATGAGGGGGGCGAACGTCGAGAGGTAGGCCCCCTGGTTCGCCCAGGTCTCCACGTCGAGCCCGGTGAAGGTGCCGCCGCTCGTCATGGCGAGCTTGGCGACGGTGACGTGGTCGCGCCCCTGGGAGTCGGTCATCTGGCTCTCGGTCCGGGTAGCGACCCAGCGGGCGGGCCGCCCGACCTTTCGCGCCACCCACGGCACGATGACCTCCTCGGGGTAGTGGAAGATCTTGCTGCCGAACCCGCCGCCCACGTCGGGGGAGATCACCCGCAGCTTGCTCTCGGGAATCCCGAGCGTGAAGGCGGAGAGCAGCAGCCGGATCGGGTGCGGGTTCTGGCTGGTGGTCCAGACCGTCATCTCTTCCGACGCCGCATCCCACTGCGCCGCCGCGGCCCGCGGCTCCATCGCCGTGGGGATGAGGCGCTGGTTCACGAGTTCGATCTCCACGATCTCGTCCGCCTCGGCGAACGCCTTGTCGCAGGCCTCCTGGTCACCGAGCGCCCAGTGGTAGGAGACGTTGTCCTCGATCTCGGCGTGGACGAGCGGCGCACCCTCGTCCATGGCGCCGCGCGCGTCCACCACGGTCGGGAGCGGCTCGTAGTCCACCTCGATCGCTTCGACCGCGTCGGCAGCGATGTACGGAGTCCGGGCCGCGACCACCGCCACCGAATCCCCAACGTGGCAGACCCGGTCGGTCACCACGACGGGCCGGTCCGGAACCTTGGTGTCGGGCACCAGCCAGCCGCAGGGGAGCGAACCGCAGCCGCCGTCCTTGAAGTCCTGGCCGGTGAAGACGGCCACGACGCCGTCCATGGCGGCCGCCGCCGAAGTGTCGATCCTGGTGATCCGGGCGTGCGCCTCGGGGCTGCGCTTGATGGCCACGTACACCATGTCCGGAAACTGGATGTTGGCGACGTAGCGTCCCTTGCCCTGAATGAAGCGGGGGTCTTCCACCCGCTTGACCGAAGTGCCTACGTAACGGCCCATTGCTCTCCTCCTACCGATCCTCGTTGAAAGGTGCGGATCCCGCTC
>CAYUVU010000125.1:0-22034 GCA_964448205.1 uncultured Acidobacteriota bacterium | reverse complement strand
TCAGGAAACCATCGAAGCCGTCCTGAAGACCCTCACTCCCCGGGAAGAGGCGGTCCTCGAGAGCCGGTTCGGCCTCGGCGGCCTCCAGGAAAAGACCCTGGAGGAGGTGGGCAAGCAGTTCGAGGTGACCCGCGAGCGCATTCGGCAGATCGAGACCAAGTCCATCCGCAAGCTGCGCCACCCGGCGCGCGCCCGCAAACTGCGGCAGTTCTCGGAATGAGCGGCGCGGGGTCCCCTCGTCAGGCCGGGCCCATAGCTCAGTGGTCAGAGCGGCCGGCTCATAACCGGTTGGTCCCAGGTTCAAGTCCTGGTGGGCCCACCGGCCGGAGTTTCGGCACCGTGCCCGGGTGGCTCCTCCGCCGGCCCCGAGTTGCCCGCAGCGCTCCTCCCGGGGACGCTTGAGCCCATGCTTCCCGAGCTGGCGACGCTCCGGGAAGTTCAGGGCTTCGATATACGGCTCGCGGCCTGCGATCGCGAACTCGCGCGGGTGCCGGGCGCTCTCGAGAAGATCGACGCGGAGATCGAGGCGGCGAGGTCCCACGTCGAGGCGGTGGAGGAGGAACTCCGGCAGACCGCGGCCGAACGCCGCCACGCCGAGACGGAACTCGAAGAGGCCGAGGCGAACGTGGACAAGTACGGCGACCAGTTGCTCGGGGCCCGCAGCAACGAGGAATACAAGGGACTCCAGAAACAGATCGCCAATACGAAGACCAGGATCGGGAACATCGAGGATCGGATCCTCGCCCTGATGGAGAAGGCCGACGAACTCGAAGACAAGCTCGCCGACCGCAAGCGGACGTTTGACGAACGCAGCACCGTGCTGGAAGCGAAAAAGACCGAGATTCGGTCAAGGGCCCGGGAGCAGGAACGAGAACGCGATCAGCTTCTGAAGCGGCGCGCGGCCACCTTCGCCGGTCTTTCCGAAGAGATCGCGGCCCGCTACGAGCGGATCCGCGGCGCTCGGCACGGCGTGGCCGTGGCCCCCGTCAGGGACGAGCGTTGCTCAGCGTGCAACGTGCGCCTCCGGCCCCAACTGCTCGAGGAAATCCACGCGGATCACTCGATCCACGCGTGCGAGACCTGCGCCCGCTTCCTGTTCTTCGAAGCGGACGCGCCCGCCGCATGAGCCGACTCCTCAACGAGCGGGCCGAGAGACGGCGCGCCCGGGAAACCTGGCTCGAGGGGCCGGACACCGGCGTCCCGATTCCCTCGGCGAACGGCGGGGGGGGATTGCGGATCGCCGTCGGTTACCCGAACCGCTACGCGCTCGGGATGTCCAATGTGGGCTTCCAGGCGGTGCACCGCTTCTTCCACCTCCTGCCCGACACGGTGAGCGAGCGGTTCTTCCTCCCCGACCGGGCCGAAATGGACGAGTACCGGAGGACCGGACTCGCCCTGCGCACGCTCGAGAGCGGGAGCCCGGTACGCAGCTTCGACGTGGTGGCGTTCTCGATCACCTTCGAACCCGACCTGGTCCATCTGGTCGAGATGCTCCAGCTCGCCGGGATCCCCGCCCTCGCGGCGGACCGGACGGCCCGGGATCCGCTGGTGATCGCCGGCGGTCCGGTCACCTTCCTGAATCCGGAACCGCTCGCCCCCTTCGTGGACGCCTTCGGCGTGGGCGAGGCGGAGGCGCTGCTCCCGGCTCTCACCGATGTCCTGCAGGCCGAGACCCGCGAGCAGCGCCTCCGGGGTCTCGCCGGGGAGGCCGGGTTCTACGTGCCCGCCACCCACGAGGTCGAGTACGCGCCCGACGGCCGCGTGCTCCACCGCCGGATCCACGACGGACACCCGGTGGTGCGGGCCCGCATGGGCAAGGACGCCCGGTTCCCGCCTCCGGCCACCTACATCCTCACCCGGGACACCGAGATGTCGGACAAGTTCCTGGTCGAGGTGTCCCGTGGTTGCCCCACGCTCTGCCGGTTCTGCTGGGCCGGCTACAACTACCTGCCGAAGCGGTCCTTCGAGGTGGAGCGGCTGCTGGCGCTCGCCCGTACCGCCCGCCCCCACACCGACCGCATCGGGCTGGTCTCGACCGCGGTGGGCGCGCACCGGGAGATCGTCCCGCTGGTCTCGGACCTCCGCGATCAGGGGTTCCGGGTCAGCGTCTCGTCGATCCGCTTCGAGGACGTGCGGGACGAGTTCGCCCGGCCGCTCGCGGAGAGCGGGGAGCGGACCGTCGCCATCGCGCCGGAGGTGGGGACGGACCGGCTGCGCAAGGCCATCCACAAGCGGGTGACCAACGACGAGATCCTCGACAAGACGCAGGTTCTGCTCGACGCCGGGGTCGAGAACCTGAAGCTCTACCTGATGGTGGGGCTCCCGGGCGAGACCGAACCCGACGTGGAGGCCATCGTGCCCCTCGTGCGCCGCATCCGGGACCTGGTGCGGGCCCGGCGGCGCGGCGGACGCACCATCGCGAGCGTCAACCCCTTCATCCCGAAACCGGGCACGCCGTTCCAGTGGCGGCCCATGGCGCCGCTGCCGGCCCTGAGCTCCCGGATCCGCTACCTGCAGCGCGAACTGGGGGCCCTTTCCGGCGTCGAGGCGCACTGCAAGTCCCCGCGCATGGAACGGCTCCAGGCGCTGCTCGCGCTCGGCGACCGCCGTCTGGCCCCGGTGATCCTCGCGCTCGCCGAGGGGCGCGGCCTGAACCGGAGCCTCAAGGACGCCGGCCTCTCGCTGGACGCCTACCTCTACCGGCAGCGGGACCTCGACGAGGAACTCCCCTGGAGCTTCATGGACACCGGGATGAAGGACAGCCTCCTCAAGGACCAGCTCGCCAAAGCGGATCGGTTGGTCGCGTAGCGCCGGCCTCCCGCATGGCGCGCCGGCCTGGAACGCCGGCTTCAGCCGGCACAGCCCGCCGCAGGCGGGCGGCGGGACGATCTCATTCGCCGGGATGGCGCGGCTGCGCGTCCATTCGCCCGGGGTAGCAACGAACCGCCCGCGGCCCTGCGGGCCGCTGTGCCGGATAAAGCCGGCGTTCCCGGCCGGTGCGCCACGCACGGCGCAACCCCACGGTCCGCGGCGACCGGATGCGTTCAGGCGGTTGCGGTCCCCGCCGCCACCACCGACCAGTTGCGGCCCACCCCCGGCCCTTCGCGCCGGTAGGAGTGGAACATCGGTTCGCACCGGGTACAGAGCCCGGTGTCCTCGATGCCGTCCTCCGGCAGGCCCGCTGCGAGAAGCTGGAGCCGGTTCGCGAGCGCCAGGTCGAGATGGGGGCGTCCCGCGGCCCGGGGCCGGCGGGCGAACCGATCCACGTCGTGTCCCTTCTCGCGGAATGCGGAGACCACCTCGGGGCCGATCTCGAAGCAGCAGGCGCGGATCGCGGGGCCGATCACGGCCCTGAGCCGCGCGAGCGGAGCGCCCGCCTCCGCGGCCAATGCACGGGCGGCCGCTTCGGCCACCCGCACCAGGGTCCCGCGCCAACCCGCATGAGCCCCGGCCACCGCACCGGAGACGGGGTCCGCGAGCAGCACCGGGACGCAGTCGGCGGCCTTGATCGCGACGGCGGTCCGGGGGACGCGGGTCACCAGCGCGTCGCCGGCGGCCGGGGCGCCCGGCCGCGCGGCGCTGCGGAGCACCTGCACGTCATTGCCGTGGACCTGCCGCAGGGCGTGCACGGCCCGAACCCCGGCGGCGCGTTCCAGCAGGCCCAGATCGGCCTCCAGACCGTCGCGGACGCCGAGGGGCGGAGCGTCCGCTTCCCGGGTCAGGACCCGGCAGGTGAAGCCGTGGCGGGCCGGGAAGCGGATGGAGGCGAGCGCGTCGAGCGCTGCGCCGCGACCGAGTGGCTGCCAGCGGAAGCCGTCGGGCGGATCGGGGAAGTGGAAGGAGGTCAACGCCGGAAGCCGTGCTTGCGCTCTTGGTCAGGCCGTGAGGGTGCGCAAGGCCGCGCCGTGCGCGGTGCGCCAGTTCTCCCGGTGGGGGGGCACCGCGCGTGCCGGCTGAAGCCAGCGGTCCCGGGCCGGCGCGTCACTCCCTCTAGCCGCGGCGGTTCAGGTACGGGGGCGTTTCGAGGTCGCCCCAGCGGTCGTCCCCCGGGTCTTCGGGAAGGGACATCGGCTCGTCCATCACCGGCCGCGAGCCGGAGCCGAAGACATCGGCGCCGCCCTGGTCCGTCCCGCTCCCGCCCCCGTTCGTCTTCGCCTCCACGCGGTTCGCGTCGGATTCGGCGATCTTGGGGAAGGTATCCAGTCTCGGGATGGTTCGGCCTACGCGCCCGCCGGCCCGGTTGGCCGGCCCCGCCGGCCCGGAACCGGCCGCCGAGGGCGCCACGCCCCGCGCGCCGAACGTGCCGGTCGCGCGGGTGGTGTAGTTGGCGAAATCGTTGGGGGTCGCGTTCGCCCGGTTCCGGTCGGGGAACCCGGTCGCGACCACCGTCACCTTGATCTCGCCCGTCTCGTCCATCCTCGGATCGAGCGCCGTCCCGATCAGGATGTTGTCTCCCGGTTCGGGATCGGCCGATCCGTACGCCCCGGCCGCCTCGGCGGCCACGGCGTCGCGAACGACCTGGACGGCGCGCTGCACCTCGTTGAGCGTCAGACTCTCGCCCCCCGTGACGTTGACGATGATGCTCGTCGCGCCCTGAATCGAGGTGTCCTCGAGCAGCGGCGAAGAGATGGCCGCTTCGGTGGCCTGCTCGACCCGGTCCTCGCCCGAGGCCTGCCCGATGCCCATGACCGCGTCTCCGCGGAGCCGCATGGCGGAGCGCACGTCGGCGAAGTCCAGGTTGATCTCCCCCGGGACCTGGATCAGGTCCGAGATCCCCTGAACCGCCTGCCGCACCACGTCGTCCGCACTGCGGAACGCGTCCCGGATCTTGAGGTTCCCGTACACCTCGACGACCCGGTCGTTCGGAACGCAGATGAGGGTGTCCACGAACTCGCGGAGTTCGCGGATCCCGTCGTTGGCCGTCGTCCGGCGCCGCTTCCCCTCGACGCTCATCGGCTTGGTCGCCACCGCGATGCAGAGGGCCTTGATCTCCTGGGCGACGCACGCGATCACCGGCGCCGCGCCGGTACCGGTACCCCCTCCCTCACCTACGGTGATGAAGATCATGTCGGCGCCCGCCAGCACGTCGATGAGACGATCCATGTCGTCGCGCGCCGCCAGCCGTCCCACCTCCGGATCGCCGCCGCAGCCGAGCCCGCCGGTCCGCTCGATGCCCAACTGGATCTTCACGGGCGCCTTCGCGAGCTCGAGCACCTGGGCGTCGGTATTCGCGGCGATGAACTCGACGCCGCTGACGCCCGCCTCGATCATCCGGTTGACGGCATTGCCGCCGCCGCCGCCAACGCCGATGACCTTGATGACGGCCCGTTTCTCCGCCACCTCGTCGGACGCCGTGAACTGCGGCGTGGCCGCCGCGGCGGCCGGAACGGCGGGGGCGGCAGCCTTCTTCCCCACCGGCGGCCGCCCGGCGTCCGCCGCCGGTGCCTCCGCGGTGGCCGCGGGTTCCCCGGCCGCCGCCGGCGGCTCCACGGACTCGGGATCCGCGGCTTCCGCAGACGCGGCCTCCGGGGCGCCGGACCCGGCCTTCGGGGCGGCGTCCGCGCTGGCAAAGAGCGCCGGCTGCGCCGCGGGGGCCGATTCCGCTGCCGCTTCCGGGGTGTCCGGGGTTGCGGCGACCTTGCCCGTTTCCGTGGGGCCGGCTTCGGGATCGCTGGCCTTGGGCGCTGGTTCTTCGGCGAAGAAGATCATGGGATCACTCCTTTGGGTGGGGGTGTTGGGGGAAAAGTGGTCATTGGGCTCTCCGGAGGTGACCGGCGACCCGGCGCAGGCCGTTACCGATGGCGCGGCCCACTTCCGAAAGCGCGGACCGCGGCTTCGCCGCGGGCGTGCGCTGGCGGTGCAGGAAGCCGTAACGACAAAGGCCCATAGCGCATCCGAAGTCCGGGCGCGCCGCCAAGTCGCGCCGGCCGCTCAGTCCCTGGGGCCCGCGGCTCTCGACGTACGCCCCGAAGACCAGTCGCGTCACATCACTCAGCCCGTCGAGGTTCGCTCCGCCGCCGGTGAGCACCATGGTCCGGGGAACGTCCCGGAGCACGCTGCCCAACTGGTCACGGATCTTGGTGAGATCGCTCTCCGCCCGCCGCTGCAGAACGTCGGCCAGGAGCCGGCGGCGCCATTGCTTGGGGTAGCCGCCGCCCGAAACGTGGATTTCGAAGTGATCGTCCTCGGGCACCTTTTCCGCGAGGGCGACGCCGTAGCGGCGCTTGGCCTGCTCCGCGTGCGCGTGGGAGGTCTTGAGTCCGAGAGCGAGATCGCGGGTGTAGGCCCGGCCGCCGCTCGGCATCAGGTCCGAATGCCGCAGCGCTCCGTGCCGGAACACCGCGATCTCGGTCGTCATGGCTCCGATGTCGAGCAGGACGACGCCGTCCTGCCGCTCTTCCCCGGTGAGGACGCCGTAGCCGGCGGCCAGCGGGGCGGCCACCAGGCGCTCGATGCGGATGCCGGCCCCGTTCACCGCCTCTTCGATGCGGTGGAGGGTGGCGGCGGGACAACTGACGAGGTGCACGTGCGATTCGATCTTCTCGCCGGTCCAGCCCGTCGGGTTGTCGGTGGAATCGAGGTCGTCCACCCAGAACTCCTGGGGGAGCGCGTGCAGCAGCTCGTACGGAGGGCGGAGCCACGCCGTGCCGCCGTCCCTGGGCACCGCCGCCATGACCGCCCGGTAGACGTCGGACTCCGCGATGCGGTGCTGCGGCGTCAGGATCGAGATCGCGCCGGACGAGTTGATGCTGCGGCGGGTACGGCTGCCTACCGAGACGAAGGCCGACCCCACCTCCACGCCGGCGGCCTGTTCGACCTCCTCGACCGCCTGCCGCACGGCTTCGGTGACCCCTCCCAGCCGCACGACCTCGCCGTACTGGACGGAGTTCCGCGACTCGGCCTGCCCGACCGCCAGCACCTCGAGCCCCATGCCTTCCTCGGTTCCGGCGGGAACCTCGGGCAGGCGGGCGAGCACGGTGCGCACCAGATCGGATCCGATGTCAATGCCGCAGAGCAGATCCGTGGGCCGCGTCATTCCGTCGCTCCCCCCACGGGCCCGCCGGGCAGCTCCTCGGGGTCCGCCGCCGGCTCGGCGCGGATGAGGAACCGGTCCGGGACCCGGGCATCGACCCGCGTGAGACCGGGCCAGCGCCCGACCAGGTCGGGCAGGAGCGCCGCGACGCGCGCCAGGCCTTCCGCGAATTCCCGTTCGTTCAGCAGGATCGGGACCGCCGCCGACCTCAGCACCACCTGCACCCGGTAGGGACCGCCGCTCACGTCCACCTCCGAAACGAGCCGGTCCAGTTCGGGTCGGCGGGACAGCACCGCCGCCAGCCGGCCGGCGAGCGTCGCGCGCGCTTCGAAATCGGGGTGGCCGCGGCCGGCGCCCCGGATCAGCACCAGGTCCGCCGCGTCGGCCCACACGAAATCGGCGGCGGTGGCCGGCCCGAGCACCGTTCCGTCGTCCGCGAGGGCGGCGGGGGGCTCCCAGTCGAGGAGCGCCACGGCCCGCTTTTCCTCGACATCCACCAGGACGCCGGCGGGCAGCAGCCGCTCCACCGAGACGCGCCGGGGGATTCCCGTCGCCAGCAACTGCTCGCGGATGACCGCCGCGTCCGCGAGCAGCCCGGCGGGCCGCAGGCTTCCGGCTCCCGGGGACCGGTTCAGATGACCCGCTCCGCGGATCCGGAGTTCAGCGGGGACGCTCTCGGCCGCCGCCCCGGCGCTCTCCACGGCGGTCATCCTGCCGACAATGACTCCGGCGGCCAGCGCGAGCCCGACCGATCCGATCAGAATGCGAGCGGCCAGTCGCGGCAGCGGGGTCCTGGGCGCCGGCGGCGCCACCAGGCGCGGTTCTCCGTCCACCGGGCGGCGCCACCCCTCCTGGTCGCCGTGCGGCGGGAGTTCGATGGGCAGCGAATCCGCCCGGCGTCCCGCCCGCCGGTCACGCCACCCGTTCACGGAGCACCTCCTCGAGCAGGTCGGGCAACCGGGTGATGCTGCCCGCCCCCAGCGTCAGAACCACGTCGCCGGCCCGCAGTTCGGGAGCCAACCGGCTGGCCACGTCGTCCAGGGAGCCGAGGTAGCGGACATCGGGGTGTCCCGCACCCCGGATTCCCCCGGCGAGCGCTTCGCCGTCCACTCCCGGAATCGCCTCCTCGCCCGCCGGGTAGATGTCGGTGACCACGACGACGTCCGCGCCGGCGAAGGCCCGGCAGAAGTCGTCGTGCAGGTCCCGCACCCGGGTGTAGCGGTGCGGCTGGAAGACCGCCACCGTACGGGCGCCGAACGCCGCCCGCGCGGCCTCGAGCGTCTCCCGGATCTCGCTCGGGTGGTGGGCGTAGTCGTCCACGATCCGCACCCCGCCCACCGTGCCGCGCCGCTCGAACCGGCGTTCGACCCCGGTGAAGGCCTCGAGGCCGTTGCGGATCGCCGGAGTGCCGAGGCCGAACTCGAGCCCGACGGCGGCGGCGGCCAGGCTGTTCAGGACCGCGGTGCGGCCCGGCTGCTTCAGGTGGACGGCGCCCGCCAGGCCGCCCCGGATCCGCAGCTCGTACCGGGTCCCTTCCTCGGAGATGGAGATCCCTTCGGCCGAGATCTCGGCATCCGCGGCGAGCCCGTAGGTGATGACCCGGCGGCGGACGCGCGGCAGCAACGAGCGGACGTTGTCGCAGTCGATGCAGACGATCGCTCCCCCGTAGAACGGGGTCATGTTGATGAACCGCAGGAAGGAATCGAGGAGATCCTCCATCCCTTCGTAGGCGTCGAGATGCTCGCGGTCGATGCCGGTGACCACTGCCAGCACCGGGAGCAGCCGCAGGAAGGTCCGGTCGGACTCGTCGGCCTCCGCCACCAGGATCTCGGACTTCCCGACGCGCGCTCCTCCCCCGATCGTCGCGACCCGGCCGCCGATCACCGTGGTCGGATCGAGACCCGCGTGATCGAGCAGCACGGAAGTCATCGAGGTCGTCGTTGTTTTGCCGTGCGACCCCGCCACCGCCACCGCGAACTTCATCCGCATCAGCTCGGCGAGCATCTCCGCGCGCGGAATGATGGGGAGTTGCCGCTCGCGGGCCGCCGCCACCTCGGGGTTGCCGGCCGGAACCGCGGAGGAGATGACCACCACGTCGGCGCTGCCGACCTGATCGGCGGCGTGTCCCTCGAAGACGATGGCGCCGAGTTCGGCCAGCCGCCGGACGCTGGCGCCGAGCCGGAGGTCGGAACCGCTCACCGGGTACCCGAGATTCAGCAGCACCTCCGCGATGCCGCTCATCCCGACGCCGCCGATGCCCACGAAGTGCACCCGGGTCCGTTTGGAGAACAGGAGCCCGCCCCGCGCCCCGGAGGGGGAGAGCCTCGACGCCCGGCCGTTCATGCCGGACCTCCGGCGAGGTCGTGAAGCCGGGCGGCGAGCCGCTCCGCCGGACGGTCGCGGACCAGGCGGCGGGCCGCGCCCGCCATGTCCTCCCGCCGGGACGGGTCGTCCAGCAGCGAGAAGAGCACGCTGGCGAACTCCGCGCCCGAGGCGCCCTCGTCCACGGTGAGCGCCGCGCCCGCCTCGGCGAGCGCGGCGGCGTTCTGCCGCTGGTGGCCGCCCGCGACCGGCGCCGGCACCAGGACTCCGGGCCGGCCGGCGGCCGCGAGTTCGGCGCAGGTGATGGCCCCCGCCCGGCCCACCACCAGGTCCGCGGCGGCCATCGCCCGGGGCATGTCGTCGAGATACGCCACCACATCCGCGCCGAGCCCCGCGTCGCGATACGCCTCGCGAACCCGCGCTTCCTCGGCGGGACCCGTCTGATGCGTGATCCGCAACTCGCCGCCCCAGGCGCGAAGCTCCGGCAGCGCCGCCGTCACCAGCCGGTTCAGCCGGGAAGCTCCCTGGCTGCCGCCGGTGACGAGCACGGACACGGTCCCGTTGTTCCCCGGGGCCGGCGCCAGCCCGAAGAACTCCGGGCGGACGGGGACCCCGGCGAGCAGCGCCCGGCGCCGGAAATGACGGCGGGTGCTCTCCCAGGCAACGGCGACCTCGGTCGCGAACGGAGCGCTCCACCGAGTCGCGAACCCGGGCTCGGCATTGGGCTCCAGGATCAACGAGGGAATGCCGAGGAGCCGGGCGGCGAACACCGCCACTCCGGAGACCGAGCCGCCGGTTCCGAACACCGCGTCGGCGCGGAACGCCTTCAGGAGCCGGCGCATCTGGCCCACCGAGCGGAGCAGCCGGACCGCGGTACCGGGCAGGACAAGCGGCGACCGGCCGCGGATGGGCGGCACCTCCACGAGATCGAGCGGGAACCCGTGCCGCGGCACGAGGCGCCCCTCGAGGCCTTTTGCCGTGCCCACGAAGCGGATCTCGGCGGGTCCCCGGTCGGCGAAGGCGCCGGCCACCGCAAGGCCCGGGTAGATGTGCCCGCCGCTGCCGGCGGCGGCGATCAGCAGGCGGGTCACGGGACCCTCTGCGAGACCGACAGCACCAGGCCCGCCGCCACCAGCGTGGTGATGAGCGAGGAGCCTCCGGCGGAAACGAACGGGAGCGGGAGCCCGGTGGTGGGAAGGATCGCGGTCGCCACGCTGAAGTGCAGGAAGGCCTGGAGGGCGATGGTCAGCGTGGCCCCGGCTCCGAGCAGCATGCCGAAGCGGTCGGGAGCGCGGCTCGAGACCACGAGCCCCCGGACGGTGAACAGGAGGAAGAAGACGACCACCAGTCCCGCCCCGATGAAGCCCAGTTCCTCGCCGACCACCGAGAAGATGAAGTCGGAGTGAGGCTCGGGCAGATAGAGCAGCTTCTGGCGGCTGGCGGCGAAGCCGACTCCGGTCAAGCCCCCGCTGCCCAGCGCAATGAGCGACTGGCTCAACTGGAAGCCGTCGCCCAGCGGATCCCCGAAGGGATCGAGGAAGGTGAGGATGCGGGCGATCCGGTAGTCCGCGGCCAGCACCCCGGCGGCAAACAGCGGAACCCCCACCGCCGCCAGTCCCGCCAGGTGCCTGAGGCGCGCCCCTCCCAGGAAGATCACCGAAGCCCCCACCAGCACCAGCAGGGTGGCGGTTCCGAGATCGGGCTGCAGATAGATGAGCCCCGCGAGAAAACCCGTGGCGACGAGCGGCAACAGCAGGGTGCGGAAGGAAGCGGCGCTCCGGGCGGCCATCAGGTGGGCGAGCGCCACGATCAGCCCGAGCCGCGCCGGCTCCGAGGGCTGCAGGGTGAATCCGGCGAAATGCACCCACCGGTTCACGCCGTTGATGGCGGGGGAGAGCAGCGCGGCGAAGAGCGAAACGATGAGCAACCCGTAGACCGCCCACACGACGGCCGGCCGATTGAGCTGCCGGTAGTCCGAACGGGCCACGGCGATCATCGCCAGACAACCGAGCGCCGCCCACACCGCCTGGCGTCCCAGGAAGTACGAAGGACTGCGGTCGCTGGCGTCCGCCACGATGGCGGAGGCGCTGTAGAGCATCACCAGCCCGAAGACGAGCAGCGCGAGCGTCAGGAGGAACAGGGGCCGGTCGGGGGCCATGCGCCGCGCCATTACCGCCCACCTCCCGCAGCCTCCCGGAGACGTTCGACCGCGGCGCAGAACCTCCGTCCCCGATCGCCGTAGTTCTCGAACAGGTCGAAGCTGGAACAACCGGGAGAGAGCAGGACGATCCCGCCCCGGCCCGAACGCGAGAGCGCGTGTCCCATCGCCTCCTCGAGGGTGTCCCGGACCTCCACGGGGACGCTCCGGATCTCGGCGGCGATCCGGTCTTTCGTCCGCCCGATCGCCTGGATCCCCCGTACCGCGCCCAGCGATCCCTCGAGGTCGGCGAACCGCCCTCCCTTGAGGATGCCGCCCAGGATGAGCTGGATTCCGCCGCCCGCCTCCGGAGCAAGCGCGTCGAGCGCGGCGCGGGTCGCCTGGAGGTTCGTGGCGCGGGAGTCGTTGACGAACCGGACGCCCGCCACCGACCCGGCGTCCTCGAGCGCGTGCGGGAGGCCCGAGAAACCGGCCGCCGCCGCTTCCATCGCGTCCCGGCCGACTCCGAGCAGGGTGCCGGCCGCCGCCGCCGCCGCGAGGTTCCGGTGCTGATGCCGGCCCGGAAGGCGGAGCGCCGCAAGGCTGGCGAGGACGCGGGTGGCCTCCCGGTCGCGCCGCACGATCCGCCCGGAGTCGAGGAGCACCTCCGGATCGTGCGCGCCGGCGGGCCCGCCGAACGGGAGCAGACCGGCGCCACTGCCGCGGGCGCCGCTCGTCGCGAGACCGGATGCCACCGCATCACCCCCGTCGAAGACGACCCAGTCGGAAGCCGTCTGGTTCTCGAAGAGACGGGCCTTGGACCGGCGGTAGTCCGCGAGGTCCGGATGCCAGTCGAGATGATCCTGGCCCACCTCCAGCATCACGGCGATGTGCGCCCGGAAGCGGGCGATCGTCGCCAACTGGAAGCTCGAGGTCTCGACCACCGCGACCTCGCCCGGGCCGAACGTCTCCGCGAGCGCGGTGAGCGGTTCCCCCAGGTTCCCGCAGGCCCGGGCCGGCGTGCCCTGGACGCGCAGCGCGTCGGCGAGCAGCGTCACGACGGTGGACTTGCCCTTGGTGCCGGTCACCGCCACCAGCCGGTCCGCGGGTTCCCCGAGCGCCCGGTACCCCAGTTCGAGTTCCCCCCAGACCGGAATCCGCTCCCGCCGCGCGGCCTTCAGGATGCCGGCGGCGGGCGGCACGCCCGGACTCGTCACCACGAGCGACATTCCGGCCAGCAGCGACGGGGGATGGCCCCCGCCGTGAACGCGCGCCCCCAGCGCCCGCAGCGAGGAGAGCGCGGGGATCTCCGCCTCCGGCCGGGAATCCGCGACCAGCACCCGCCGTCCGCGGCGGGAGAGCCAGCGGGCCGCCGCCTGACCGCTCGCGCCGGCGCCCAGCACCAGAACGTCCGGTCCCGGGATGTCTGGGAGTTCCGCCATCGGTCATCGCAGCTTGAGGGTGGTGAGGGTGGCGAGCGCGCAGAGGACGGCCAGGATCCAGAACCGGACGCTCACCTGCGTCTCCTTCCAGCCCGCGAGTTCGAAGTGGTGGTGGAGCGGCGCCATCCGGAAGAGGCGGCGGCCGGTGAGCTTGAAGGTGGCGACCTGCAGGATCACCGACAGCGTCTCCATCACGAACACGCCGCCGACGATCACCAGCAGGATCTCCTGCCGGATCAGGAGCGCCTGCATTCCGATCCCCGCCCCGAGGGCGAGCGATCCCACGTCGCCCATGAAGACGCGCGCGGGATGGGCGTTGAACCACAGGAACCCGAGCGCGGCCCCGGTGATCGCCGCCCCGAAGATCGTCACCTCGGAGGCGCCCGGGACGTAGAGGATGTCGAGATACGCCGAGAACTCGGCATGCCCGGACAGGTAGGTGAGCGCGGTGTACACCGCGGCCGCCACCAGCACGCAGCCCGCCGCGAGGCCGTCGAGCCCATCGGTGAGGTTGACCGCGTTCGAGGACGCGAGGAGCACCACCATGGCCGCCGGCACGAACAGCAGTCCGAGTTCGGGCTGGAATTCCTTGAAGAAGGGGAACACCACGCGGGTGGTGAACTCGCCGCCGGCGGCGTACCAGAGAAGGAAACCGCCTACCAGCAACCCGAGCAGGATCTGAACGCCGAATTTCGCGCGGGCGCTCAGGCCGATCCCGTCCGCGCGCCGCAACTTCTTCCAGTCGTCCACGAATCCCAGCGTCCCGTAGGCGGCCATGGTGAGCACGGCCACCCAGACGAGCACGTTGCCCAGGTCCGCCCAGAGCAGGGTGGAAAGGGCCACGGTTCCCAGGATCAGGACCCCGCCCATGGTGGGCGTGCCGGCCTTGTGCTGGTGCGCCGGACCGTCCGCGCGGATCTGCTCCCCCACCCGGAGCCGGGAGAGGCGGGCGATCACGAAGGGACCGAGGCCGAGCGAGAGGACGATCGCGGTGGCGGCCGCCGCCGCGGTGCGGACCGAGACGTAGCGGAAGACGTTGAAGACGCTGATCTCGTCGGCGAGCGAGAAGAGCAGGTCGCCGAGCATCAGGCGTCTCCTCCGGCGGAGGGTTCTTCCCCACCGCGGACCTGCAGCCGGCGGAGCGCCGCATCGAGTCCGACCGCGCGGGAAGCCTTGAAGAGCACCAGGTCGCCGGAGCGCAGGACGCCTTCCAGGAGCGCAGCCGCCTGATCGGGACCGTCCGCGGCGAGAGTCTGCGATCCGGAAGCGGCCGCCTCGGCGAAGGTCCTTCCCAAGGGGCCCACCCCCACGATCAGGTCCAACGCCAGCTCGCCCGCAAGCTGCCCGCACGCGCGGTGGAGCGGCTCGGCGTCCTCGCCGAGTTCCCGCATGTCCCCCACGACCACGATCCGCCGCGCGGCGGGGAGGGCTGCGAACTCCGACAGCACGGCGCGCAGCGCGCGGGGACTGGAGTTGTACGTCTCGTCGAGCGCCACCGCGCCGCCACGAAGCCGCACCTTCGTTCCCCGGCCCGGCAGCGGGGTGAGGTCCGCCACCCCCCGGGCCGCATGCTCGATCGGCACGTCGAGGACTGCGGCCGCGGCCAGCCCGGCGAGCACGTTGCCCGCGTTGTGACGGCCGGCGAGACCGCACGAAACCGACACGGCGGGTCCGCCGAAGGCGCTGACCTCGAAGACGAGGCCGGACGGACGCGCGGCGTAGCCCGAGCCCCGCACGTCGACGCCCTCGGCGAAGCCGTAGGTGACGCGCCGTCCGCCAAAACGGCCGGCCTGGGCCCGGACGAGTTCGTCGTCGGCGTTCACGACCGCGGTCGCTCCGGCGGGGAGCGCCTCGAAGAGCTCCCCCTTGGCGGCGGCGATGGCGCCGAGCGATCCGAAGTACTCGAGATGCGCCTCCGCGATGGTCGTCAGGACGCCGCAGTCGGGCACCGCGATCTCGGTGAGCGTCCGGATCTCCCCCGGAGCGGACATCCCCAGTTCGACGACGCCCACTTCCTCGTCCTCCCGGGCGAGCAGCGAGAGCGGAAGCCCCCACTGGTTGTTCAGGTTCCCCCGCGACCGGAAGACGGAGCACTCCATGCCGATGGCGGCCGCCGCCGCCTCCTTGGTGGTCGTCTTGCCGAGACTTCCGGTGATCGCAACGATCCGGGCGCCGCTCTCGAGCCGCTGCTCGCGGGCGAGGGCCCCGAGCGACTCGGTCGGGTCGGGTACCCGGATCAGGAAGCCTCCGGGGGCTTCTTCCCGACGGTCGTAGCCGCGCTCGACGACCACGCCGGCCGCTCCCGCGCGGAAGGCGGCCGGAACGAACGCGTGGCCGTCGAAGCGCGGCCCCCGGATCGCGAAGAACAGATCTCCCGGAGCGAGGGTCCGCGAATCGATCGAGACTCCGGTGAACATCCCGGCCGGGCCTTCCAGGGCGCCCCCCATGGTCCGGGCCGCCGTTTCGCCGTGAAGTCTCATGAGAGCGAGGCCTCCAGCGCGCCCGCCACCACCTGCCGGTCATCGAGGGGAATCCGGGTGTCCCCGAGCTGCTGATGGGTCTCGTGCCCCTTGCCGGCCACCAGCACGAGGTCCCGCGGTCCGGCCACGGCCACCGCCTCTTCGATGGCGCGCCGGCGGTCCGGTTCGGTCAGGACCTCGGCGCCCAGCGCCGGATTCTCGGCGCCCACCCGGACCTCGGCGATGATCGCGCCGGGTTCCTCCCCGCGCGGGTTGTCGGAGGTCAGCACGACGCGGTCGGCGAGCCGGGCGGCGGCGTCTCCCATGAGCGGCCGGTTGCCCCGGTCGCGTTCGCCGCCGCAGCCGAAGACCACGTGCAGCCGGCCGTCGCCCACGAGGCAGCGGGCGGCCGCCAGGGCGCGGGCCAGCGCGTCCGGCGTGTGGGCGTAGTCCACCAGCACCGCCGGCTTCCCGCCCCGGCGGCCTCCCCGCGGCGCGCCAATCCGTTCCATCCGGCCCGGCGGCGGAGCGACCCCGGAGAGGACCTCGGCCGCCCGGCCCCCGTCGAACCCAAGCGCCGTGAGCGCTCCCCACGCCGCGGCCAGGTTCAGGCCGCTGAAGTGCCCGAGCAGAGGGCTCGAGATCTCGCCGGACCCCACCGGGCCGTCCAGCGCCACGCGCGTCCCGGAAAGGTCGGAGTGGATGGCCGAGAGACGGATCGTGGCCCCGGGGCCGGAACCGAAGCTCACGACCCTCACGTCGGGACGCAGTTCCTCGAGCTCCGCCGCGAGCCGTACGCCGAAGGGATCGTCCCAACCGATGACGGCAGTGCCGCCCGGGCGGAGCAGCTCCGTGAACAACTCCCGCTTCGCCCGGAAGTAGGAGTCGAACTCTCCGTGGAAGTCGAGGTGGTCGCGCGTGAGGTTGGTAAAGACCGCCACTTCGAAGGCCGTCCCTCCCAGCCGTCCCTGCCGGAGGCCGTGCGAGGAGCACTCGACCGCGCCGAAGCGGCACCCGGCGGAGAGCGCGAGCGCCAGCAGGGCCTGGAAGTCGGGGGCCTCCCGGGTGGTGAGCGCCGCCGCGGCGGGTTCGAGGAGTCGGCCGGCGGCGTGCGCGCGGTGCGCCACCGTCCCGCAGTAGAGGCCGCCGGAGGTCTCCTGCCGGAAGAAGGCGTCGAGCAACCAGGCGACCGTGGTCTTCCCGTTGGTCCCGGTCACCCCGACGAGCCGCATCGCGTCCGAGGGGCGGCCGTGGAAGGCGGCCGCCACCGGTCCGGCGGCGCGGCGGGAATCGCGTACCCGCGCGAAGGGGATCCCCGGGTCCGCCGACGGCGTCTCGACCAGCGCGGCCGCGGCCCCCGCGGCCCCCGCGGCCGGCACGAAGTCATGGCCGTCGAAGCGCCCACCGGGAATGGCGACGAAGAGACTCCCGGGCTCGACCGCCCGCGAGTCGCAGGTGACGCCCCGAATCGGGAGATCGCCGGCGCCGGCCGACAGCTCCGCGTCCAGGCCGTCGAGAAGGTCTCGCAACCGGCGCGGTGGGATGGCGGCACGGCTCATTGCGGTCGGCTCCCGGGCTCCTGGGGAGACGGTTCCCGAGGGGCCGGAGTTCCCATGGCATGGCCGGCCGTGGCGACGCCGTCCTCCGGAGATTCGGATGTATCTGACGGAGGGAGTTCCGGGGTCGCGGACCGGAGCGGCCCCTCGCGGAACGCCGCGGGGGTTCCCGCGGCCCCGGCGATCAGGGTCGTCCCGGAGGTCGCCGGATCGGAGACTCCCTCCATCTTCACCCGCGAGGCAACGAGGTCGCGCGCGGGGGCTCCGGATCCCGCCGGGGCCTGCGGGAGCGGCATCCCGGAGGCGGCCCGGCCGCGCCACCGGCGGACGAGCTGACGGACCGTCCTCCCCGAACTGACCAGGCGCTCCGTTCCCCACCCGGTCCGCCGGTGCCGCCAGAGTACCCGCTCGGCGATTCTGCCGAAGACGGTCGCGGCCCCCGTCCCGCTGTGGTTGGGCCTCCGGACATCGAGGATCACCACCCCGGTGAACAGCGGATTGCTGGCGGGCGCGAAGCCGGCGAAGGAGGCAGTGTAGTCGGTCTCCGAGTAGCCGCCCGGAATCGCCTTCTGGGCGGTTCCCGTTTTCCCCGCGATCGAGAAACCGTCCACGGCCGCGTTGGCGCCGGTTCCCTCCAGCACGGCGCCGGCGAGCAGCTGCCCCACCCTGGCGGCCGTCATCGGGCTGATGATCTGCACGCCGTCTTCCGGCGGTCGGACCTCCCCGCCGATCCCCCGGATCAGGCGGAGGGGCCGGCGGACTCCCCCCGTCGCGATGGTGTTCACCCCCCGGATGAGCTGGACCGGCGTGACCGCGATCCCGTGACCGAAGGAGACGGTCGCGAGGCGGATCGGCCGCCAGACGCCCCTCTCGGGAACGATGCCGCGACTCTCCGCGCCGAGCGGCAACCCGGTGGGTTCGCCGAACCCGAAGGCATGCAGATATCCGTGCAAGGTCTCCGAGCCGAGACGGTCGGCAACCTGCAGGGTGCCGATGTTGGAAGATTGCTGGATGACGCCGGCGAAGGTGAGAGGCCCGAGCGGCTTCCAGTCCCGGACGATCCGTCCGCCGATGCGGTAGCTGCCGTCGAAGGTCTCGAACTCCTCTTCCTCGTCGGTCACGCCCTCCTCGAGAGCCGCCGCCGCAGTGAAGATCTTGAAGACCGATCCCGGCTCGTAGGGGTCCGTGATGCTCCGGTTGGCCAGGTTCGCCAGCGGAAACTCGCGGGCCCGGTTGGCGTCGAAGGAGGGCGCGCCGGCCATGGCCAGCACCTCTCCGGTCTGAGGCTCGATCAGGATCACGGCCCCCGAGGCCGCGGGAGTCTCGACGAGGGCCCGGGCGAGTTCCTCTTCGGCCACGGCCTGCAGGTAGGCATCGATCGTCAGCTCGATGTCGGCGCCCGGACGCGATTCGCGCACCACCCGGCTGCCCCGGCCGGTGCGCCGGCCGTCGGTCCAGACGGTGCGCCGGCCCGGCTCTCCGCGCAGGACGCCGTCGAGGGCGAATTCGATGCCGCCCAGCCCGTCGCCGTCGGCCCCGACGAAACCCAGAACGTGGGCGGCGAGTTCCCCGCCGGGATAGAAGCGGCCGAACTCCTCGATCGTGCCGACGGGAAGCCCGGTCTCCCGGGCGCAGGCGACCTGCTCCGCGGCGGCCTTGCGCTTGAGCCAGGAGAAACGCGAGTCGCGTCCCAGCCGCTGCTCCACGAGCGCCACGGGCACTTCGAGGCACCGCGCGAGCCGCTCCGCCGCTGCCGGGATCGTGGCGGCGGCGTAGTCGGGCGGAACCACGTACACCGAGTCCACCGCGGCGGTCAGCGCCAGCGGCCTTCCGTTTCGGTCGTAGATCCTCCCCCGGAACGGCGGGATGGTGAGTTCGTGAGAATGCTGGCGGTCGGCGCGCCGCACCATGGTCTCGTGGTCGAGCACCTGGATCTGGACGAGTTGGCCGAGGATCAGCGCCCCCCAGACCCCGATCAGGATCACTCCCACCATCACCCGCCGGCGCAGTCCCGCCCGGCCCCGGTCCTCGCGCGATCGGGTGTCGTCCGGCGCCGGCGGCGACTCGGGCGCCGCGGCCGGCCCGGGTGCGCGGCGCGGCTTGCGCGAAGGCCGTTGTGCGGCCGCCTTCAGGAGCGGCGCCGGCAGATCGGGAAAGAGGCTGTTGGGAGGAGGCGTCCGCCCGCCCGAGCCCGGCCTCCTGCGCGCGGGGCTCATCGCGTCGCCGGACTCCCGGTTTCCCCGGGGGTGGCTGCCGGGGCGTCGGGAGTTTCGAGAATCACCCGCTCCCCGGCGGGCTCCAGCCCGTACGTTTCGCGGGCCGCCCGCTCGACGTCACCCGGGTCGGTAAGCTCGCTCAGCTCGAGCCGGTAGCGCTCGATGTCCTTTTCCAGTTGATCCCGCTCGAGGCGGAGTTCCTCGACGCGGTAGCCGAGCCGAACGGCCTCGAGGTGCGGCCAGGTGGCGGCGACCGCGGCCGCCAGCGCGAAGATTCCGATCACGAGATAGAGGAGAAGCTGCCCGTACCGCTTGCGGTCGAGCTTCCGGTGCAGCCACTGGTTGTCCGGGCGGTAGTTGACTTCGAAGTGCTCCGGAGTCATCGCGAGGACTCCTCCCGGCGGGCCGCTCCGGGCCCGCTCGCGCCGACCCGGCGCAGAATCCGCAGGCAGGCGCTCCGGGACCGGCGATTCGCGTCCCGTTCGTCTTCGTCGGGCCGAATGGGCCGCCGCGTGCCCACCTCGAATTCGGGCTGGCTGGCGAGCCGGCGGAAGGCGTGCTTGACGGGGCGGTCTTCCCCGGAGTGGTAGGAGATGACCGCCAGGGCGCCTCCCGGGAGGAGCCGGGCGGGCGCCTCGTGGAGCGCGGCGGCGAGGGCCTGCGGCTCGCGATTCACGGCCGAGCGCACCGCGAGAAAGGTCCGGGTAGCGGGGTCGATCCGTCCCCGGCGCGGCCCGACGGCGGCGATCACGGCAGCGCGCAGGTCCCCGGTGGTGCGGAGCGGCCGGCGGGCGGCGATCCGCCGGGCGATGGCGCGGGACCGCCGCTCCCCGATCCCGAACAGCAGATCGGCGATCTCCCGTTCGTCGAGGCGGTCGAGCAACTCGGACGCCGTCTCCCCCGAGCCGGGGTCGTAGCGCATGTCCAGCGGGCCGTCGTGCCGGAGCGCGAAACCGCGTTCCGGCGTCTCGAGCTGCGGGCTGGAGAGTCCGAGGTCGAGGAGGATGCCGTCCACCCGGTCCCAGCCCACCGCGTCGAGGGCCGGCCCGAGGTCGGCGAAATCGGCCGGCAGGAAGCGGAAGCGGGACTCGCGGGCGGCGAGTGCGGCGGCGGCCGGCGCCGCCTCCGGGTCCTTGTCCAGGCCGAGCACGAGGGCCCCGGGATCGGCCGCGAGAATCGCTTCCGTGTGCCCGCCGCGCCCGAACGTGCCGTCGAGGTACCGCCCGCCGGAGCGGGGAGCCAGCCAGCGCAGGACCGTGTCCCGCAGGACCGGAAGGTGGAGGGGCGGCTCCGGCGCCTCGGCCGCGGTCACTTCAGGGCGGGCCCGGGAGGAGAGTCGGGCGAGGAGCGACGGGAGCGGGAGCCCGGACGGCGCCGGCCGGGGGGCGGGGGAGAACTGAGCGAACATGCCGGCCGCAATCCAGCGTCAGATCCCCTCCTGCGCCAACAGCGCCAGCTCGTCGTCCGTGAGCGGATCGGCCTCGACCCGGGCGAGCAGCGTTTCGTGATCCCACGCCTCCAGATAGCCGCCCTTCCCAAGGACATCCACCTTGCCCACGGTGTTCGCGCGCGTCCGCAGGACCTGGGGCAGGAGCAGCCGGTTCTGCGTGTCCAGTTCGGCGACCTGTCCGAAGAAGCTGGTGGCCAGCTGGAATTTGCGCCGTAGCGGGTCGACGTCGCCGCGTTTGTCCATCCGGGACTCGATCGCTTCCCAGGTCGGCATCGGATAGATGGAGGCGCACTGCCCCCCGTCGAGGCTGGTGATGTAGACCTGCGTCCCGAACTGCCTCAGCGCGTCGAGGAAAGCGGCCGGAACCTTGAGCCTCCCCTTGGCGTCCACGGTGGCGGGGTGATTGCCGCGAAACACGAGGTCTGGGGGGGGCTTGGAGGGGTCTTGGCGGCCTCCCTGCCCACTCCCGGGCCTGACGCTCGATGGGATCGTTGAATGAGAAGGAAGGGTTCTCCCTATTTAACCACTTCCACCCACAAATTTCCACCTACAGAACGACACCGGCCACCCCGCCCAGACCCGCACCCCAAACCTTCCGGGTGGCGCCCCAGGCTTGGAACGCCGGCTTCAGCCGGCACCCGCTGCGCAGAGCGCAGCGGAACCGCACCCCGCTGCCTCGCGGAACGGCGCCGCCGCCCTACCCCACGTTGAACCGGATCAGCAGAACATCCCCGTCCTGCACCGGGTAGTCCTTCCCCTCCAGCCGCAGCGCCCCCTGCTTCCGCGCCGCGTCCCAGGACCCGTGTTCCACCAAGTCGTCGTAGGAGACAACCTCGGCCCGGATGAAACCGCGCTCCATGTCCGAGTGGATCCCGCCGGCGACCTCCTGGGCGCGCGTGTTCCGGCGGAACAGCCAGGCGCGGGCCTCGTTCTCGGCGGCCGTGTAGAAGGTGGCGTAGTCCATCAGCTCGAAGATGGCCCGGATGATCCGCTTCGCCGCCCCCGCCTCGACTCCCAGATCGCGCCGGAACTCCGCCGCGTCCTCGTCGGGCAGCTCCGCGATCTCCGCCTCGATCCTGGCGGAAATGGTGGCGAGCCGCGTCTCCGGGCGGCGCGACAGTTCCTCAAGACCTGGCCAGCTCCCCGGATCCCTGCCCGCCTCGTCTTCCCCGGCGTTGAGAACCACGAGGTGCGGTTTCGCGCTCATGAGCCCGTAACCGACGAGCCGCTTCCGATCCTCGGCGCTCAGCGCCTCGCGCAGCGGAACCTCCCGCTCCACCTCCCGGCGCGCCCGGTCCAGCAGGTCGCGCTCTCCCCGTACCGGTTCGGGAATGCCGCGCGCCCGGTCGTAGTCGAGTCGCTTGACGCGTTTCTCGAGAACCGCGAGATCGGTGAGCAGCAACTCCAGCTCCAGATTCG
>CAYUVU010000124.1:0-2345 GCA_964448205.1 uncultured Acidobacteriota bacterium | reverse complement strand
TAAACAAACCGGTCACGCGGCGGCTTGGAACGCCGGTCTCCAGACCGGCACGCGCGGTGCTCCGCACCGCGCACGTCGCGACTCCACCAAGCCTCACGGCTTACCCAGCGGCGCCCCCCGCTAGAACGTCCACCGCCAGCCGGAGAGGAGAGCCACCTGCGGCCCCAGCACGGCCCGGTGCCCCGGCCAGTGGCTCCAGATCGCCCCCAGCCGCAGTTCCCCGAGCGGGAGCGCCCGGTTCCACTGCGCCGCGAAGTCGAGCTGCCGCTCGCCCGGCGCCAGGTCGGCCCGGAGCGGACTGTGAACCACCTCGCGCGACTTCGTCCGCGCCGACGGTACGCTCAGCGCCGCCCAGCCGTTCTCCACCCGGAGCGGCTGCGACAGCGAGAAGCTGAGCGATCCCGCGCGTTCGAACCCCCGGGTCGCGTGGACCGCGAAGGTGCTGGTCATGAGCGCCGAGATCTCGCGGATCATCCCGCCGTGAGCCACCGGGTTCGCCATCCCGAACTCGCCGCCCGCCCCGAACCGCCAGCCGCCGAGGCCCACGTTCCCGTCGAAGCCGACGAACGCCGTGCCCGCGGACAGACTCCCGAAGGCCCCCTGCCCCAGGCTCCCGAGCATCGTCTCCCGCTCCGAGATCCACCCGGCGCGCAGGCCCACCGGGAGGCCGCCCGGCCGCCAGGCGAGCGCCGCCCCGGCCGCCGGCATGGCGGGACGGAGCGGCCCGGTGGTGAACGCCATCGCCGAGAAGCCGCGCCCCTGGGCGGCATTCACCGCCACCGCGCCCTCGGCGAGCGCCAGGTGCCCGTTCCCGGCCGCGGTGGGCATCCGGAGGACCGAGCCCGAGACCCCGAAGGCCGTGAGACCCGGGCCGCCGCCGCCCGCGGCCAGCCCCGTCTCCGGACCCATGAACGTCCGCAGGCGCGCCGCCATGGACGGCCCGTCGGTGGTCGCCGTGAAGCTGTCCAGCTCGTACCAGAAGGGCGCCCCGTAGTCGTCGAGGGCCATCAACTCGCCCCCGTCGAACGCCGCCGCCATCCCGTCCCCGAACGCCGCGCCGAGCCGGAGCCCGGTGCCGCCCAGCGACGCGTGCGCGGCGCTCGCCACCCCGGTGGTGATCGGCACGTCGAGGACCCCCACGGGCGAGGTGGCCGCACCGAGATCCATGCGGCCGTGGCCGTAGATGTCCGGGTCGGCGTAGATCCCGGTGCTGTCGGCGGTCAGGAAGAGCCGGGTCACCAGTTCCTCGTTCGCGAGCTGGTCCCGGAAGAGCTGCTTCATGATCGCGAGCCCGCCCGAAACCATCGGCGCGGCGAACGAGGTCCCGCCGCCCTCGCCGTAGCCACGAATGCCGTCGATGCCCTCGTCGGGCCCGAAGTAGGCGAAGACCACGTCGTCCCCCGGCGCAGCGATGCAGAACTCGGCGGCAATCCCGCAGCGGTTCGAGAAGTCCGCGATCGCCCCGCCGTCCGACTGGAGCGCCACCACTGCGATGGAGTGGCCCTGGAGTTCCTCCATGTAGGCGAGGAGCCCCGGCAGGATGCCCGGGGAGACGGCCTCGATCCGGCCGTCCACGCAGTTCGGGACGCCGGACCCGCAGCGGTCGCCGTTCGCGTTCCCCGCCGCCCACACGAGGATCGTCTTTTGGGCGGCCCCGGCCTGGGCGAAGGTCGCGATCGTTCGGGAGAAGTTCGCCCGGAGGTCTTCTTCGGCGTACTCGCTGATGAGCCCCTCGAAACCGAAGCTGAGATTCAGGATGTCAAGCTGGTTCCCTTCGTCCCGCCAGGCGAACGCGGGTTCGAAGTACCCCGGAAACCCCTCGTCGATCTCCGCCAGCTCCTCGAGCGTGATCGGGTCGTAAACGTTGTCGGGGTCGCCGAGGGGGACCGCCCACACGGCAAGGTCCGCGCCCCAGGCCACCCCGTGGTGGGCATTCGGATTGCCCACCTGGGCGCCCGCCGCGATGCTCGCCACCGCGGTCCCGTGGGACGGTTCGCCTCCCGTCTCCGGTTCCGCGCCGAACAGGAACTCCTTGTGGATCGTCTTCCCCTCGAAGATCGGGTGCTCGTCGTCGATGCCGGTGTCGATGACGCCGATGGTCACTCCGGCGCCCGGCTGAGCGTCGGGCCCCTCGAGCAGGTTCACGTGGCCGTAGGCGAGGTGGGCGTTGATGGCGTGGAGTCCCCACTGCGCCTCGAAGTTCCGGTCCGCCGCGTAGTCCGCGGACAGTTCCGTCGCCATCGCGTTGAACTGCGGCATGGGCACGCACTCCCCGCTGTGGATGGTCACGCAGGTGTCTTCCGGCGCTTCCGGCAGGGGCTGCGGCGTCTGGGGCGGTTCGGGCG
>CAYUVU010000123.1:0-1868 GCA_964448205.1 uncultured Acidobacteriota bacterium | reverse complement strand
CCGGCAGATGATGTGCGACGAGCTCGATCTCGCCTTCGACCGGGCGACGGTGGTCATGGGACGCACCGACCTGACCGTGGACCAGGGCGGCTCGGGCGGTTCGGACGCCATCGAGCGCGACGCCATGGTGGGACGCCGGATCGCCGCGGAGGCCCGGCGGGTGCTGCTGGAGATGGCGTCCGAGCGCCTCGGCGCGCCGGTGGAAGAGCTTCGGGTGAGCGAAGGCGTGATCTCGCTGGCGAGCGATCCCTCGCGGACGGTCACCTACGGGGAACTGATCGGCGGGCGGCGCTTCGACGTGGCGCTGACCGGCGCCAACATCAACCAGGCCGGCGGGGTCGCGAGCATCAAGCCGGTGCAGGACCTGAAGCTGGTCGGCCAGTCGGTCCCGCGCTACGACATCCCCGCCAAGGTGGACGGGTCGTTCGAGTGGGCCGTCGACGTCAACCTCCCGGGGATGGTCCACGCCCGGAACGTGCGTCCGCCCTTCGCCGGCGCGACGCTGACCGGCGTCGACGAGTCTTCGGTCAGCGGGATGCCCGGCTTCCTCCGGGTGGTGCGCGACGGGAACTACGTCGCGGTGGTCTGCGAGCGCGAGGAGCAGGCGATCGAGGCTGCGGAGGGCCTGGCCCTCACCTGGGAGAAGCCCGGCACGGCGCCGTTCCCGGCCTCGGACGACCTCTTCGACTACCTGAGGAGCGCGGCGCCGGAGCCGGCCCCGGGAGGGCGCGGGGCGCCGGAGATCGAGGGCGATCCCGACGGGGCGCTGGCGAGCGCGGCGACCGTGGTCGAGGCCGCCTACGACGTCCCGTTCCAGGGGCACACCGCCATCGGGCCCGCCCACGCGCTGGCCGACCCGTCGGACGGCCAGATGACGATCTACACGAACGACATGAAGCCGTACAGCCACCGGACCGGCATCGCCGAGTTCCTGGGCATGCCGCCGGAGCAGGTGCGGGTGATCTGGATGGAGGGCCCACAGCTCTACGGGCGCACGGCGGCGGACGATGCGGGCTTCGAGGCCGCCTACCTGGCGAAGGAGCTGGGGCGCCCCGTACGGGTGCAGTGGATGCGGCACGAGGAGACGGCGTGGGACACCAAGGGTCCCGCCTTCGCCATCGACCTCCGGGGGGGACTCGATGCGGACGGCAACCTGGTCGCGCTGGACTATCAGGGCCGGATCGCCAACTACGCGCACGTCGGCTACAACCAGGCCCGGACGGTGCTCATCGCGCAACTGATGGGCCTCCGCCCCGAGCGGCCGGCCCCCGGGGGCGCCGGCGGGCCGGACGCGATGTACCACGTCCCGCACCGCCGCGAGGAGACGCGGGCGGTCCGCCTGCCGCTGGTCTTCGAGACGCCGCTCCGCACCGGGAACCTCCGCGACCCGAACGGCCCGCAGATCACGTTCGCGGCGGAGTCGTTCATCGACGAGCTGGCGGCGGCCGCGGACGCGGACCCGGTCGATTTCCGGCTGCGCCTCCTGCGGGGCGCGGCGGACGACGACGAGGTCTTCCGCCGGGCGCGCTCGATCGCGGTGGTCGAAGCGGCCGCGAAGGCCTACGGCTGGGACGCCCGTCCCTCACCCGCGCGAGTCGGCAGCGGGCGTCTCCTCACCGGACGGGGCATCGCCTACGCCTACCGCGCCCGCACCACCGTCGCCGTGATCGCCGAAGTCGAAGTGGACCGCGAGATCGGGCAGGTGCGGGTCCCCCGGATGGTCTGCGCCCACGACTGCGGCCTCGTGATCAACCCGGACGGCCTCGAGAACACCATCCAGGGCAACCTCCTGCACGGCATCAGCCGGACGCTCTTCGAGGAAGTCCGTTTCGACACCGAGAAGGTCACGAGCGTCGACTGGCGCACCC
>CAYUVU010000122.1:0-4452 GCA_964448205.1 uncultured Acidobacteriota bacterium | reverse complement strand
ACGGAGATCTGGGCGCCGAACCGGCCGCCCGGAACCGCCGTCCCGGTGTCCGCCACCGCGTCCACCACGAGTCCGTGGGCGAGCGCGATCGCCTGCTGGATCTGGGCCACCCGGGGAGCCATCCGGTGCTCGATCTCCGCGCGGCTCTCCTCCGTCAGGCCCTCCGGCAAGGTGTCCCGGCGCAGACTGCTGGCGGCTGCCAGCGCCCTCCTGAGGCCGGGAAGCGAGTCTTCGGGCGAGATCGCCGAGAAGGCGTTCGTGGCCTCGTCCACCGACTCGCGCAGGGAAACCAGGCGCTCGCGGGTCACGGCGGCGGCCTCCGGCATCCCCGCGACGAACGCTTCCAGCCGCTCGAGTCCGGTCGGAATCCCGGCGAAGAGGCCGTCCGTCCCTTCCGGTCCGAGCGCCGTTCCGTCCGCCGCGCCGCGGGTCTCGGCCAGCACCGAGGGGAACCCGCTCGGCGCACCGCGCACCTGGCCCATCCCCTGGCAGCGGTGGGCCGAGCGTGCCTCCGCTCCGAGGTCGGCGTACGTGCGGCCGAGGAGCGGGTCCCAGACGGCCGTATCCAGCCGCACGGTCCGGGCATCGCCGGAAGCCGGGCCACCGCCCACGCCGCCGACCAGCAGGCGCACCGGCCGCCAGGGCAGGAGGCCCAGCCCGGCATGCTCCGGGAAGCGATCCGGATCGCCGGCGGCGTCGAAGGCCTCGTGCGTGAGCCGTCCCGTCGCCTGGTGATGCTGGCCGCCGCCGGTCCCGGAAGGAGGCAGGGTGAGCACCACGTCGGGACGGAGCGTGCGGATCATCCGCACCACCTCGCCGAGCGTCTTCTCCCGGTCCCACTTCTCGAGGGTCTCCTCGACGCTGAACGAGTACCCGAAGTCGGAGACCATGCCGAAGTACTGCTCCACCGCGTCGAGCCGGTGGGACGTGAGGAGCTCTTCGGTCCGCAGGACGCGCAGCCCGTCGAAGAGCTCTGGCCCGATCTCGTTCTGCCCGCCGCCGCCGCGGGTCAGGCTCACGAGCGAGACCCGGGCGCCCAGGCCGCGGCTGAGGAGGGCGTGCAGGGCGTTGTTCTCGTCGTCCGGGTGCGCCGTGATGGTGAGCACCGAAACGCCGCTCCCGATCTTGCGGAGCGCGAGTCCGAGGCCGGTGGCGCCCCGGTCCTCGGCGAGGGGCCGGAGCTGGGCCGGCGCCACTGCCGCTACGACGATGGCCGCGAGTGCCAGGGCGAGCGCCAGAGGTGCGCCGCGCCGCATTCTTCGTGGAGTGGTCATCACTACGCTCCCTTTGCGTGGGAGAAGGAGGCCCCGCCTCCTAGAATCTCCCGGCGCGGCGCCAAAGCGCCCGGCCCGGCTCGTGAGTCTAGTGCGCTCGCCGGAGTCAACCCGGAGCACCGATGGAAACGTCTTCCGACCAACCCCCCTCCCCGCAAAGGTTCTTCCGCTCCTGGCGGCGGCTCTACGCGGCGGTGCTGCTGACGGCCCTTTCCGTCTACGTCCTGCTCTTCGTGTTCTCGCGGATCTTCGCCCCTTAGGGGTCCTCCTTGCAGCTCCTCGACTGGATCGTCGTCGCCGCCTACTTCGGGCTGATCATCACCGTCGGCTACTGGACCGGGCGGGGGAACCGGGGCCTCGAGGACTACTTCCTGGCGCGCCGCTCGATGCCCTGGTACGCGATGGGCCTCTCGGTCATGGCCACCCAGGCGAGCGCCATCACGCTGGTGGGCACGACCGGCCAGGCCTACGTGGACGGGATGGGGTTCATCCAGATCTACTTCGGCCTGCCCATCGCCATGGTGATCCTGTGCGTCACCCTGGTGCCGCTGTTCTACCGGGCGCGCGTCTTCACCGCCTACGAGTACCTGGAGCAGCGCTGCGGCCCGCACACCCGGTCGCTCACCAGCTTGCTCTTCCTCTTCGGGAGGGCGCTCTCGGGGGCGGTGGTGATCTACGCGCCGTCGGTGGTCCTCTCGGTGGTCTTCTCGCTCGACGCGACGCTCACGATTCTCCTCATCGGCGGCTTCGCCACGATCTACACCGCGCTCGGGGGCATGCGCGCCGTGATGTGGGTCGAGACCTGGCAGATGCTGATCATCCTGCTCGGCATCCTGTTCTGCCTCGGTTCGGTCATCTGGGGGCTGCCCGACGAGATAGGCCTCGGGGAGGCGCTGCGGCTCGCCGGCTCCACCGGCCGCCTCGAGACCCTGTCCTTCGACACCGACCCGCGCCAGACCTACACGGTCTGGACGGGGCTCCTCGGCGGGCTCTTCCTGATGCTCTCCTACTTCGGCTGCGACCAGAGCCAGGTCCAGCGCTACCTCACCGGACGTTCGCTCCGGGAGAGCCGCCTCTCGCTGATCTTCAACGCCTTCGCCAAGCTGCCGGTGCAGTTCGTGATCCTGCTGACCGGGGCGCTGCTCTTCGTCTTCTACCAGTTCGAGCGGCCGCCCGTGCTCTTCGACCCGGTGACGCTCGCCGAGACGCGCGCCGCCGAGCCCGAGGCGATGGCGGCCATGGAGGCCCGCTACGAGACCGCCTTCGCCGAGCGCCGCACGGCCGCCCTCGACTACGCGGAGGCGGACGGGGTCTCCTCCGAGACGGCGCTGAAGGAGCGCTACGTGGCGGCGGACCTGGCGTTCCAGGAGACGCGCGCCGAGGCGGTGCGCACCGCGGCCGAGGTCAAGGGCGAGCCCTGGAGCGACACGAACCACGTGTTCCCGACCTTCGTGTTCACCCAGCTCCCCCCCGGGATCGTCGGCCTGATCCTCATCGCGGTGCTCGCCGCGGCGATGAGCACCGTGGAATCGGAACTCTCGGCGCTCTCGACCGCCAGCGTGGTGGACTTCTACCGGCGTTTCCGGAACCGCTTCGTGCGCGGTCCCACCTCCGACCGCCATGACCTGGTCGCCGGGCGGATCGGGATTCTCTTCTGGGGCACGGTCGCCACCGGCGCCGCCCTGTACATGGGGCGGCTCGGCTCCGCCGTGGAAGCGGTGAACCGGGTGGGTTCCTTCTTCTACGGCCCCATCCTGGGGGCGTTCGTCCTCGCCGCGGTCTTCCCGAACCGGGGCGCCCGCCGCGCCTTCCCGGCGGTGCTCTGCGGCGTCGCCGCCGTCTGGGCCGCGGACCTGGTCCCCCGGGCGCTCGGCATCGAGGGCGTTTCCTACCTGTACTACAACCTGATCGGGACGGCGGTCACCGTGGGCGTCGGCCTGATGCTCGGGAGCGCGCCGGCGACTCGGCCGGAGGAAGCCCGATGAGCCGGATAGGAACGGCGCTGCGCTCCCGGTTCAGGGAAGTCCGGTCGTCGCGCGACTTCCTGCTCCGGCCGGGGTTCTTCACGGGGCTCAACCTCGGTATCGGAGCGCTGGTGGGCGGCGTCATCGTGTCCTTCATCGTGGTGACCGAGTGGCTGGCCGACATCGTGGTGCACGGCCCGGCGCTCGGCGCGTTCCGCTTCGCCGCGCCCGTCCTCGGGGCCCTGGCCGCCGGATTCCTGATGCACCGCTGGTTCGAGGGCGCGCGGGGCAGCGGGATTCCCCAGACGAGGGCCGCGCTGGTCGCGAAGGACGGCCGGATTCCGTTCCGGGTGCCCTTCGGCAAGTACCTCTGCGGCGTCCTCACCCTGGGGAGCGGCATCCCCCTGGGACGCGAGGGGCCGTCCGCGCAGATCGGCGCCGGGATCGCCTCCTCGGTGGGAGAGGCGCTGAAGCTGGACACCGAACAGCGCCGGCAGTTGGTGCCCGTCGGGACCGCGGCGGCGATCGCGGCCGCCTTCAACACCCCGATCGCCGCGATCCTGTTCTCGCTCGAGGAGATCGTCGGCAACCTGCACGCCCGGGTGCTCGGCTCCGTCGTTCTCAGTGCGGTGGCGAGCTGGCTGGTGCTCCGCCTGTCGCTGGGCGACGAGCCGCTGTTCTCGGTTCCCGCCTACGAACTGGGGTCGCCGTGGGAACTGCTCATCTACGCCGTGCTCGGCGTGCTCGGCGGGCTGATGTCCGTGGGCTTCGTGCGCGCGCTCCTCTGGCTGCGCGCGGCGTTCCGGCGGCTCCCGGTCTCGAGCCGCTGGTTCCAGCCGGCCCTCGGCGGTCTCGCGGTGGCCGCCGCCTGGGTACTGCTGCCCGGGTTCTTCGAGGTCGGCTACGGCCCGGTGGGCCAGGCGCTCGCCGGTGAACTGCCCATGGGGACGATGGCCGTCCTCCTGGCGCTTCACCTGGTGCTGGTCGTCTTCGCCTACGCCTCCGGGAACGCGGGGGGGATCTTCGGCCCCAGCATCTTTCTCGGCGCCATGCTGGGAGGGGTCGTCGGCAGCCTCGCCAACACCTGGTTCGACTTCGCCTCCGGCCCCGGGGCCTACTCCCTGGTCGGGATGGGAGCGGCCTTCGCCGGGATCCTCCGGGTGCCGATGGCGTCGGTCTTCATGATCTTCGAGATCACCCAGAGCTACGCGGTC
>CAYUVU010000121.1:0-4703 GCA_964448205.1 uncultured Acidobacteriota bacterium | reverse complement strand
AGTTCGATGCACACTCCGTCGGGCCGCTCGTGCTCGATCGTCTCCCGCACGAGCGGCCCGACGGAGTGTGCATCGAACTGGACGAGGCCCGCTACGAGGCGCTCATGGATCCGGCGGCCATCGAGCGCCTCGATCTCAGGCAGGTGGTCCGCGAGCGCAAGCTGCTGCCGCTGCTCGCGAGCGTGGCCCTCGGCGCCTGGCAGGCGCGGATGGGGCTTCGGCTCGGAGTGGAGCCGGGCGCCGAACTGAAGGAAGCGGCGCGCACCGCCGAAGAGGTGGACGCCGAAGTCCATCTCGTGGACCGGCAGGTCCGGACCACGCTGCTGCGGGTGTGGCGGCGGGCCAGTTTCTGGCAGCGGGTGAAGCTGCTCGCCACCGGGCTCGAGTCGGGGAGCGCCGACGAACCCACGAAAGAGGACATCGAGGAACTGCTTTCGGGGGACGTGGTCTCGCGGCTCGTGAGCGAGCTGGGCGAGGCGTTCCCGACCCTGAAGGAGGTCGTCATCGACGAGCGGGACACCTGGATCGGGGAGGCGGTGAAGGCGGTCCCGGGAGGGCGGCTGGTGGTCGTGGTCGGCGCGGGGCACCTCGACGGCGTCGAGCGGACGCTCCTGGCGGAGGAAGCGGTGTCCACTGAACCCCTGGCCGAAATCCCTCCACCCGGCAGGGCCGGGCGGATCGTCGGGTTCGCCATTCCGGCGGTCATCCTGGGCGCGCTCGCCTGGACCTGGGCGGTGCGGGGGGCCGACGCCGCCTCCGAGGGGGCGCTCTTCTGGGTCGCGGTGAACTCGATCCCGGCGGCGATCGGCGCGGCGCTGGCGCTCGCGCATCCGCTCACCATCCTGGCGGCATTCCTGAGCGCGCCGTTCACCAGCCTGACGCCGGTCGTGGGGACGGGCTACGTCACCGCGTTCGTGCAGGCGTGGGTGCGGCCGCCTCGGGTGTTCGAACTGCGGGAACTGAAGGCGGATGCGCTGGTTCCGCGCCGCTGGTTCCGGAACCGGGCGCTCAAGATCGCGCTGGCGCTGATCCTGCCCACCATCGGGAGCATCTTCGGGACGTTCGTGGGCGGGTCGCGGCTCATCAGCGGGGCGCTGGGCGGGTAGGCCATCCGTCCGCGTGGCGTAGCGCGCCGCGCTGCGCGCGGCGGTGAGGGTCTGAAGACCGGCGCTCCCCGCCAGCGGCCTGCCTGACACACAATCCCCGGGCCGCGTGCCGCTCTCCGCTACCGACCTGATCACCTTCGTCCTGTTTCTCGGGGCGGTGATCTTCGTCTCGCTGCGGGCCTCGCGGGGGCGCCGCACGGCCGAGGGGTACTTCCTGGCGGGGCGGAACCTCGGCGGCTGGGCCATCGGGATGTCCCTGGTGGCGACCAACATCTCCACCGAGCACTTCGTGGGGATGTCCGGGTCGGCGGCGACCGACATCGGCCTCGCCATCGCCAGCTACGAGTGGACCGCCGCGGTGGCGCTGATCATCATCGGCTGGTTCCTGCTGCCCCGCTACCTGAAGAGCGGCGTCTTCACGATGCCGGAGTTTCTCGAGCGCCGCTACGACCGGGGCGCCCGGACCATCCTCGCCGCGCTGCTCACCGCCGCCACCGTCTTCGTGGCGATGGCGACGGTGCTCTACGCCGGCGCGGTGGCGCTGAACGCCATCTTCCTGCTGCCGGAGCTCCTCGGGGGCTGGTTCGGCCTCTCGCCCGACGCCGCGGAGCTGGCCGCCACCCTGTTGGGAGTCTGGGGTATCGGCCTGCTGGCGAGCGTCTACACCATCTACGGCGGCCTGCGGGCGGTCGTGTGGTCCGATTTCATCCAGGGGATCGCGATCCTCGCCGGCGGGGCGATGGTGCTCTGGCTCGGCTTCTCGGCGCTCGGCGGGGAAGACGGCGTGCTCGCGGGCGCGGCGCGGTTCCTCGCGGAGAACCAGGACCGGCTCCACACCGTCCTCCCCGCCGACCACCCCGAAGTGCCCTGGACCGCCGTCTTCGTGGGCGGCCTCTGGATCGCGCAGTTCTTCTACTGGGGGGTGAACCAGTTCATCATCCAGCGCACCCTGGCGGCCAGGAGCCTGGCCGAGGGGCAGCGGGGCACCATCTTCGGCGCCTGGCTCAAGATCCTGGTGCCGTTCCTGATCTGCTTCCCGGGAATCCTGGCGGTCCAGCTCTACGGGGACCAGATCGCCCACCCCGACCAGGCCTACGCGGTGCTGGTCCGGGAACTCCTGCCGCCGGCGCTCCGCGGCGTGCTGCTCGCCGCGCTCGCCGGGGCGATCATGAGTTCCTTCAACTCGATGCTGAACTCGGCGTCCACGATGTACGCGCTCGACGTGCACGGCCGCCTCTTCGGCGGGCGGAAGCCGGGCGGGGGTGACGGCGAATCGTCGGTGCGGATCGCCCGGATCGCGTCGACGGTGTTCGTGGTGGCCGCGTGCCTCTGGGCACCCCTGATCGGCGGGTTCCCCGGGGTGTTCCGCTACATCCAGACCGTCTGGGGTTTCGTGACCCCCGGGATCGTGGCGGTGTTCTTCGCCGGGGTGGTCTCGAAGCGGGTGCCCGCGTTCGCCGCCCGCGCCGGCCTGCTGGCCGGAATCCCGATCTACGCGGTCCTGCGCCTCGGCTGGCCGGAGACCGCCTTCCTCCACCACATGGGGATCAGCTTCCTCATCGTGGTCGCCGGACTCGCGCTTGCCGCCTGGCGCCGGCCCCGAATGGACGTCTCGCCGCCGCCAGCCCCGGTCACCGGCGTGGACCTCACGCCGCTGCCCGGGGTGTACTGGAAGGGCGGGCTCGCGCTGGCGACGATCGCCGCGATCTACCTGATCTTTCCCTGAGGCGTCAGCCGTCCGCCGCCGCGAGCGCCGGTTTCAGGATCCAGCCGTCGCCGCGGCTCCCCTGCATGCGAACACTCAGCGGAGCGTCGAGGCGCAGGTGGCGGACCGGGCCGCACTCCCAGGCGGCGGGTTGGGTCCCCAGCCAGTCCCAGTCGAGGACCCCGTCGCCCCGTTCGGGATTCACGGTGAAGTAGCCGATCCCGTGCGAAACCAGATTGTCGAAGAAGTGGGTCCCCTG
The DNA here is from genome assembly GCA_964448205.1 of uncultured Acidobacteriota bacterium. Classification (GTDB taxonomy): domain Bacteria; phylum Acidobacteriota; class Vicinamibacteria; order Marinacidobacterales; family Marinacidobacteraceae; genus Marinacidobacterium. The sequence continues at coordinate 1,633 of CAYUVU010000121.1, read as the reverse complement.
CGAGGGGGTGACGATCAGGTCCCGGAACCCGGCCTCCACGATGACCTGGGCGCCGCTCACCTGTTCCCAGTTCACCGGAATCCCGAGGAAGCGGTCGCGAGAACCCCAGCGCCCCACCCCGATGAGCACATAGGGACGCTTCTGCTGCTGGAGGCGGCTGTTGAGCCGTGCGACGTCGCGGGCCACCTCCCGGCTCTTCAGCCGGTCATAGGTGTCCCGGTGGACCACCACGAGATCGCGGAGCCCCTCGATCTGCCCGTGGCCGAGAACCTGGGCACTGCGGCAGAGCACGCCCTCCCCGCTCGCCACCGCGACCTCCTCCGCCCGGGGCGGTTCCCGCGTCTGCTGCAGACGGCGTAGCTGCACGAATCCGAACTCGCGCGGACTGCCGCGGGGAACCGAAAGATTGGCGGCGAACTCGAGTTCCACCGGAGCGCGGCACGCCTCCTCCCCCAGATCGAGAAGCTCGGTGAGGATGTCCGCGAGCGGGAAGACGTCGGGCATCTTGAGCAGCGGCGCGAGGGTGAGCAGCCGGCTCCCCGGCCGCGAGATGCCGTCGTAGAGGGCGCCCGAATCCTTGGACCAGGTGGAGGCGAGGAGTCCCAGCACCCCGTCCGCCTCGGCGTCGGCGAGCGAGCTCGTCAGCAGCGGCGGGAGGCCGCCGCCGTCCGCAGACCCGGCTTCGAGATCCACGGCGAAGAACTCGCTCTGCGAGTTTCGCCAGGCGTCCTGGCCGCTCTGGTGACCGAGGCGGTGCTGGGGATGGCCCGGCGAAAACCGGACCGCCGGCCCGCCGCTCGTGATCGCCTCGCCGAGTCCGAGCCCCACCGTCGCGATGCCGTCCCCGGCCTGGAGCGGAGCGGTGGGGTAGAAGTTCTGCGACCGGGCGGTGCCGGCGATGTCCGGATAGAAGCGGCGCCCATGGGGCAGCCCCACGACCCGCTGGAGGATCACCGCCATCTTCTCTTCCTCCTGGCGGTAGGGAGTGCTGTCGAGGAAGCTGCGGACCCGGGGGAGGAACAGCGAGGCGTACACCTGCTTGATCGCCCGGGCCAGCGCGTCGAGACGTTCCCGCGCCGTCTCCTCCTGGTTCGCGACCAGAACGGTCTCGTACACGCCCGAGAAGGGCTGGTAGGGCGAGTCTTCCAGCAGGCTCGAGGAGCGGACCGCCAGCGGATACCGCACCTTTTCCTGGAACCGCCGCAGGTCCCACCACGCCTCCTCGGGGAACCGCGACTGGTCGAACCGCTTCCGAAGCTCCGCCTCGCTTGAGACCTCGAGGGCGAACGGGAGGAGGTCGTTCTCCTCCATGAATTGGTCGAAGATCCCGGTGGCGAGGACGACTGCCTGGGGCACGGCGATGATCGTGTCGGGGTGACGCTCGTGGATTCCCGAGCGGGCGAGCACCGAGTTGGTGAACGCCAGTCCGCGCGCCTTGCCGCCCACCGACCCGCTGCCGATGCGGAGGAAGCTTGCGTCGGGATCGAATCCTTCCCGCGGGAAGTCCGCGACCACCGAGCGGCTGCGCTCCTGGCGGCGCTTCGCGAGGCGCTTCGCCACGTCGCGGCCAATGTGGTCGCCGGGCCCGTAGTCGGAGATCCGCACGTCGCGCAGCCGGCGCGCGACGTGCGGA
>CAYUVU010000120.1:0-2696 GCA_964448205.1 uncultured Acidobacteriota bacterium | reverse complement strand
GTCCCCGGTGGCGCACCCCTGGTACCTCCTCTGGACGCTCCCCTTCCTGGTCGTGAACCCCGAACGGCGCGGCCTGCTGGCCGCCGGCCTCACGATGACGCTGACCGTCGCGTTCAGCTATCACGCCTACTGGACCACTCCGCCGGGACTCGACTGGACGCTCCCCGCGTGGGTCCGGATCGCGGAGTACCTGCCGGTGCCGCTCGCCGCCCTGGTCTTCGGCAGGGGCGGTCAGTCGCCGGACGGGGGTTCGCCCTCGGACTCGAGCCGCCGGAAGTGCGCCACCGCGAGCGCCGCGGCGTAACCGGCGCCGAACCCGTTGTCGATGTTGACCACGGTGACCCCGGGGGCGCAACTGTTCAGCAGGGAAAGCAGCGCCGTAAGCCCTCCCCACGACGCCCCGTACCCCGTGGACGTGGGGACCGCGACGATCGGGCACGGCGCGAGACCCGCCACCACCGGCGCGAGCGCCGCTTCCATGCCCGCGACCACCACCATGGCGTGCAGCGAACGGAAATTGGAGGCCTCGACGAGGAGCCGCTGGATGCCGGCGACCCCGATGTCGAACGTCCGCCGGACCTCGGCGCCCATGAGCTCCGCGGTCAGGGCGGCTTCCTCGGCCACCGGGATGTCGGAGGTTCCGGCCGACACCACCCCGATGCGGGCGCCCGTCGGCGCGGGAGCCGCGCGCGAGACCACCACGGCCCGGGCCTCGGCATGCCAGACCGCCTCCGGAACCGCTTCCCGGACGGCGCGCGCGGTTTCAGGGGCGGCTCGGGTGACGAGCGTCTGACCGGCGGTCTCCCGGAGCGCGCGAACGATCTCCACCACCTGCTCGGCAGTCTTGCCTTCGGCCAGGACCACCTCGGGGAAGCCGCGCCGGAGTTCCCGGTGGTGGTCGAGGCGCGCGAAGGGCGTCTTGCCGTCCTCGCCGATGGTTTCGAACGGGAAGCGCAACCGCCGCGCCGCCTCGCCGGGCGTCACGTCGCCGGCGGCGACGCCGTCCAGCAGGCGCCGCAGGGTCTCGTCGTTCATCGCGCCGAGGAGTGTGGCACGTCCGCCGATCGGGGCGGATACGACAAACCGGCCTCAGCTTGAGATCCTCTTTTGCGATGATCTGCCCGATGGAAAAGACAGGGAATGTTCCAGAGGGCGAGCCGATGGATGCCTTGCGCCCGACGAAGGCAAAGACGGGGCGCGAGGCGCTGGTGGCGGCGCTCGCCGATTCCCATCGGCGCCGCCGTGTGGCCGCGCTGATCCGGTACGCCGGTACGTGTCCCGACATGGTGACGGTCGAGGAGCTGCGGGCACAGCGCCGGCACCGAGAGAAGTCCTTTGCCGAGTCCGTTGGTGAATCCTTTGATCCTGACTGACGCCTCGTCGCGGGTCCACAGCAGGCGGACCGATGGCGACGCGCACCCACGTCGGCAGGTTCGAGGACGCCTGGGTGGGCGGACCGGGAGGCTGGGCTGATCCGATGGCCGGGCGGGAGGCGTTCCGGGACCAGGTCCGGGAGTCGAACGACATCGTCGACGTCGTCGGCGAGGCGGTCGCGCTGCGACAGGCGGGACCCGGCCGCTTCACGGGGCTCTGCCCGTTCCACAACGAGACCGCCCCCTCCTTTCATGTCAACGCGGAACGCGGTTTCTTTCACTGCTTCGGCTGCAAGGAGAGCGGGGACGTCTTCGGGTTCCTGATGAAGCGCGAGGGGCTCTCGTTCGTGGAGGCCCTCCACCAACTGGCGCGGCGCGCCGGAATCCCGATCCCCGAAACCGATCCGAAGAAGTTCTCGCGCGACGAGAGGCTTCGGGGCGCCAACCGGAAGGCGCTCGACTACTACCAGCGCGCGCTCCGGAGCGAGGCCGGCCACCGGGCGCGCGCCTATCTCAGGAAGCGCGGACTCGGCGAGGACACGATCGCCGAGTACGGCCTCGGGTTCGCCCCGGACCGCTGGGACGACCTCACGACCAGCCTCGCGAAGTCCGGCATCGACCGGGCCACCCTGGTCGAAGCGGGACTCGCCCGCGAGGGGAAGCGCGGCGGACACCTCGACTTCTTCCGAAACCGCCTGATCGTCCCCATCTTCGACAGCCAGGGGCGCGCGGCCGGCTTCGCGGGCCGGAGCCTCGACGGGTCCGAACCGAAGTACATCAACAGTCCCGACAGCCCGATCTACCGGAAGCGGTCCGTTCTCTACGGACTGCACGGAGCGCGGAGCACCATCCGCCGGGAACGCTCCGCCATCCTGTTCGAGGGCTACTTCGACTGCCTGTCGGCCTGGCAGGCGGGGATCGGCGGCGCCGTCGCGGTCTGCGGCACCGCCCTCACCCCCGACCACGCGAAGCTGCTGGCGGCCCAGACCCGCGACGTCGTCCTCGCCTTCGACGCCGACGCCGGGGGAAGGCGCGCCACCCTCGCGAGCCTCCCCATCCTGCTCGAGGCCCAGCTCCGGGTGCGGGTGGCGCCCCTCTCCGGGGGTCGCGACCCGGACGACATCATTCGCGAAGACGGGGCCGACGCGTTCCGGGAGGCGATCCGCACGGCTCCGGCGTTCGTGGAGTTCCTGGTCGAGGAGGCCCGGCAGCGGGCCCGCTCCGGCGGCGGGCGCGCGGCCGCGGCCCGGGGAATATTCGAGATCATCGCCCGCGCCCCGAGCCCGCTCGATCGGGAGGAATGGCTCACCGAGGCCGCCGGAT
>CAYUVU010000119.1:0-9234 GCA_964448205.1 uncultured Acidobacteriota bacterium | reverse complement strand
TTCGCGAACGACGAGGAAGCCGCGAAGTCGCCCGGCCAACCCTGGTACTGCTGGGGCACCGCCTCCTACGTTCAGGACCTGCTGCACCAGTACGTCGAAGCGGGCGCCGAGGAGATCGTCCTGTGCGGCATCGGCAACCGGCCGGAAGCCTGGCAGCAGATCGACGAAGAGATCCTCTGCGTCTTCCGTTGACGACTAGAATCGCCGCATCCCCGGGCTTCCAACCGGGCAAGGAGAAACCCATGAAGCTCCGTCTCGCGCTCCCCATTCTCAGCCTCGCGCTGCTCGCCGGCGCCGCCATCGCCGCACCGCCGGCCAACAACGCGGCTGATCCGTCGACGGTGACCTGGGCGGACCACATCGCGCCCATCCTCCACGAGAACTGCGCGAGCTGCCACCGGCCCGGCCAGACGGCGCCGATGTCGCTCCTGACCTACGACGAGACGCGTCCCTGGGCGAAGTCGATCCGCCGGGTCACGACTGAACGCACGATGCCGCCGTGGTTCGCCAACCCGGAGCACGGCGAGTTCGTGGAGGACCCGAGCCTCACCGACGCCGAGATCGAGACGCTGAACAACTGGGTCGCCGCGGGCGCACCGGCCGGCGACCTCTCGCGGGCTCCGGAGCCGCCCACGTTCGATTCCGACTGGAAGCTGGGTGAGCCGGACGTCATCTACACCGCGCCGGAGTTCCACGTCTCAGACGACATCGAGGATCACTACGAGTGGCTCCAGGTGGACAACCCGGTCGACGAAGAGCGCTGGATCCGGGCGATCGAGATCCACCCCGGATTCGTCGAAGCTGTACATCACCAATTGACGTACCTGGCGCCGCCCGACGCCACGATCGCGGGCGTGCGGAGCACCACCGGCACCCTGGATCTCACGTTCGTCGGCGGCTGGGGGCCGGGCGTCGCGCCGCTGCAGTTCGCCGAAGGCCACGGAATGCGCATGCCGCCGAACAGCACGCTGTTCTTCCAGATGCACTACCACAAGACCCCGGGTCCGGGCACCGGCGGCACCGACCAGACGACGATGGGCCTCTACTTCCACGACGAGAAGCCCGAGAACGTGGTGGAGACGCTGTGGCTGGTCGACCCGACGCTGAACATTCCGGCGGGCGAAAGCGACTACCACTCCTGGTCGTCGTTCACCACCGAGCACGAGGCGGTCCTCTTCGACTTCACGCCGCACATGCACCTGCGGGGCAAGTCGATGACGTTCTCGGCCGAGTACCCCGACGGCCGCAAGGAAGTCCTGCTCGACGTGCCGAACTACGACTTCAACTGGCAGCTCACCTACACGCCGACGGCGCCCAGGGTGATTCCGGCCGGCACGACGATCCGCGTCGACGCGAAGTTCGACAACTCAACCGACAACCTGGCCAACCCCGATCCGACATCGAACGTGACCTGGGGCGAGGCGACGACCGACGAGATGATGGTGGGCTTCATCCACTACACGTTCAGCGACAGGACGCAGCAGACGAACATGCCCACCTTCATCGTGCCCGAGCAGTTGAGGCAGCAGATGGAGCAGATCCGGGAGTTCCGGCGCAAGCAGAGGGAAGCCAAGGCAGCGGCCACCGAAACCGGCGGCTAGCGGCCGAGTACGGCGTACGTCCCGTCGAGAACCAGACGGATCGCCACATACAGCCCGAACATCGGGACGACGACCCAGATCGTGTTGGGCGCCCAAACCCACACGAGCCGGTCCAGCCGGCCGATTGCCCGGTGCCCGCCGGAGACGTAGAAGCTCACCATGTAGAGCGAGCTGACGTAGACCCACTGCCAGAACAGCGCGACCCCAAGGATCCCCGCGACCACGGCCGGCAGGAAACCGGTAGTCATCGACAGAAGCAGGATCATCGACGGGATCGGCGTGGCGAAGCCGTTGCCCACGTCGCAGTTGAAGCCGAAGGTCCGCCGATCCGTGTAGGCGTCGTCGTACACGCAGTAGGCCGCCCAGACGTCCGCCCACGCCGTCGGCGACAGGATGCCCGTGAGCGGAATCCCCGAGAACAGGAACAGGAGGGCTGGCGGCCGGCCCGTCGCCGCACCGCGTCCCCGCCAGTACTCCGCCCGCTGCGCGATGTAGTCGCGCCGCAGGTACAGGCACGCCTCCCAATAGCAGATCAGCAGGTTGATCGACAGGAACAGGCTGAGCACGAAGTAGGTCGGATCGACGCCGCCGTGCAGCCGGTAGCTCGCCGCGTTCCAGGCCGCTGTCTGGAGCGCGACGACGATGACGACGAAGGCCGCGACCGGGATCTTCGGCACCTTCATGCTTCCGGGTCTTCGTCGTCTTCCGACCCCGGAGCGCTCTCCCACTCGTACTCGATCCCCCGGACGTGGCGTTCGAACCAGTCGATCTCCACGTTCACCTTGAACAGCTCGTGGCGCAGTTCCCGCCAGCCGTGGGGCTCCCGCGGAGCGATGTAGAGGTGGGTCTCCACTCCGTTCGTCTTCAGCGCCCGATACAACTCAACCGACTGGGGCGGCGGCACGCGGACGTCGTTCTCGCCGACCAGGACGATCGTCGGCGTCGTCACCTTGTACACGTCCTTGAGCGGCGAGTTCTCCCAGTAGACCCCGATCGGCGCGTCCTCCTGCCACGGCGTGCCGCCGAACCAGGGCGTACGGTAGCTACGCACGTCGCTCTGGCCGTACATCGAGATCCAGTTCACCGCGCCGGCGCCCGACGACGCCGCCTTGAAGCGGTCGGTGTGGGTGATGATCTTGTTCGTCATGTGACCGCCGCCGCTCCAGCCCATCTTGGCCATGCGGTCGCCGTCGACGAGTCCCCGCTCGATCAGGTGGTCGACCCCGGTCATCACGTCCAGGTGCGCCTGGTGGAAGTAGTGGCCCACCATGTCGCGCAGGAAGGGATCCCCGTAGCCCGTGCTCCCCCGGTAGTTCGGCTTGAAGACGAAGTAGCCGCGGGCGGCCAGCACCTGGACGTAGTTGGACCAGCGGCCGAACCCGAACTTGTCCGAAGCCGCGGGTCCGCCGTGCGTCTGGACGACCAGGGGGTACCGGTTGCCCTCCTCGTAGTCGAGCGGGTAGTAGAGGAGGCCCTCGACCTCGACGCCGTCCTCGCCCGGCCAGCGAATCGCTTCCTGCCGGGGCAGCAGGAAGGTCTCGTCCAGGTAGTCGTAGACAGCCGTCACCTTGGTGGGCGCACCGCCGCCCGCCGGCATCACGTGGATGTCTCCGGCGTTCTCGCGGCGATTGATGCCGAAGGCATGCAGGCCCGCGTCCCGGGAGTAGTGCCACGAGCCCAGCGCGTGGTCCCCGTCGGTCAGGGCCATAGGAGTCGCGTCGTCCAGCGCGGCGTGGAAGAGCTGGCTTCGCACTCCGGTGTTCGCCGTGAAGTAGATCGTGCCGTCCTCGGCCCAGCGGGCGCCGTTGACCTCGTGGGGCACGTCCTCGTAGAGCAGGCGGTGCGCTCCGCCGGCGGCGGGGACCACGAAGACGTTCGTGTTGAAGTAGGTCTCCAGGTCGGCGCTGGAGTTGGTCAGGAACATGACGTGCCGCCCGTCGGGTGACAGCTCGGCGCCCGACTCGCTCACCGTGTTGTCGGTGAGCTGCAGGGCGTTCCCGCCGTCCGCGTCCATGATCCAGACCTCGCCCTCGTCCCGGTTGTCGAAGAGCGGCGAGGGCGCCCGGTGGTGGGCGATCCGCGCCCCGTCCGTCGAGAGGCGGAAGCCGACGACCGAGAAGTCGCCTTCGGTGATCCGCTCGGCGCTGCCCCGGTCGTCCCCGGTCCAGGCGACCCGGAAGAGGTGGCGCTGCTTGTAGTCCTCGTCGAAGGCGAAGACGTCGTCCTTGATCTCGTCCTTCTTCTTCTCCTCGGGAGTCTTCGGATCGGCGGCAACGAAGAAGATGTGCTCGCCGTCCGGGGAGAACTCGAAGCTCTGGACGGAACTCTCATGGCTGGTCAGCGGCGAGGCTTCGCCGCCCCCGTTCGGCAGCAAGTAGATCTGGGAGAACTCGTCCTCGCCGCGGGTCGCGAGAAAGGCCACGTAGCTCCCGTCCGGGGACCAGCGCGGGCTCGACTCCCCCTTCTCACCGTAGGTCAAGCGCACGTCGCCCGTGCCGTCCATCCCGATCCGGTGGATGTGGGTCGTGCGGCCGTTCTTCTTCCAGTCCGTGTCGGTCCGGGTGAAGAGGATCTGGGTTCCGTCGGGGGACAGGCGCGGGCTCCCCAGCGACGGAACGTCGATCAGTTCGACGATCGTCATGGGACGTTTGTCCTGTCCCGAAGCGAGAGCCGCGGCCAGCAGGCCGAAGGAAAGAGCGAAGAGAAGACGAAAACGGAGCATCACAGGCCTCCCGAGCCAGACATTGTCCCATTGTCTGCCCGGCGGCGGCTCGCTTCAACCGCCGTCCACCTCCAAATCCCCCCGGCTAGAATCCGGTGGCGAAGCACTTCTTCGGATGCGCATTGGAATCACCGGAGCGACCGGCCTGATCGGCGGGGCCCTCGCTTCGGAACTGGCCGGCGGCGGCCACGAAGTCGTGGCGCTGACCCGGCGCGCCGGCGCGCCGGGCGGGTTGCCGCCGGGAGTGCGCTCCGCGCAGTGGGACCCGGGTGGCGGCGGAACCGGCGCCGGCCTGGTGAGCGTGCTGGAGGAACTCGACGCCCTGGTGCACCTCGCCGGCGAGCCGGTCGGGAAACGCTGGACCGCCGCCCGGAAGCGCGCCATTCGCGAGAGCCGGGTCGGGGGGACCACGACCCTCGTGACGGCCCTCGCCGCCGCCGGAAACCGGCCCGCGAGGTTCCTCGCGGCTTCCGCCGTGGGCTACTACGGACCGTGCGGCGACGAGGAACTCGACGAGGAGGCTCCTCCGGGGACGGATTTCCTCGGCGAGGTGTGCACCGAGTGGGAAGACGCCGCCGCCGGCGCCCGCGAGGCGGGGATCGAGACGGTTTCGATGCGGATCGGCGTGGTGCTCTCCCCGCGGGGCGGGGCGCTCGCCACCATGCTGCCCCCGTTCCGCATGGGCGTGGGCGGCCGGGTCGGGAGCGGACGCCAGTGGATGCCCTGGATCCACCTTGCCGACGTCGCGGCCGCGATGGTCCACCTGCTGGAGGCGCCGGCCGGATCCCTCGAATCCGTTTACAACCTCACCGCCCCGAACCCGGTCACCAACGCGGACTTCACGAGCGCCCTGGGCAAGGCGCTCCGGCGCCCCACGATCCTTCCGGTGCCCGGATTCGGCATGCGGCTCGCGTTCGGTGAGATGGCCGGCGCGCTGCTGCTCTCGGGACAACGGGTCGTTCCCCGGCGGCTGCTCGCGTCCGGCTTCGAGTTCCGGCAACCCGAGATCGGGCCGGCGCTGATGGACCTGGTGGGGAACTGAGTGCCCGGTTCCCGAGTGGCGCCACGCCGGCCGGCGGCGGGCCGCCGGTTCGCCCGGATCCTGATCGTCGTCTTCGCCTTCGGCGCCACGGCGGTCGCGGGCGCCATGCTCGGACTGCTCGCCGCGTACCAGAGCGACATCCCGCTGATCGAGGAACTCGAGGCCTACGAGGGCACGGCGACGACCATCGTCTACGACCGGGAAGGCGCCGAGATCGGGCAGTTCGCGGTCGAACGCCGGATCGAGGTGGATTACGGCGACCTCCCGCAGCACCTGCGGGACGCGTTCGTCGCGGCCGAGGACCAGCGCTTCTGGCAGCACTTCGGTTTCGATCCCGTCGGCATCGCCCGGGCGATGTGGGACAACCTCCGGGCGGGCCGGATTGTCTCCGGGGCCAGCACGATCACCCAGCAGGTGGCGCGCGACCTGTTCCTCAACCGCGAGGAAACCCTCGAGCGCAAGATCAAGGAAGCCATCACCGCGTTCCGGATCGAACGGGCCTACCGCAAGGAAGAGATCCTGACCTTCTACGCGAACCAGGTCCACCTCGGCTACAACAACGAGGGCATCGAAGCCGCCGCCCAGTTCTACCTGAACAAGACGGCGTCCGAACTCTCGGTCGGGGAGGCCGCCATGCTGGTCGGCATCGCGCCCAACCCCAGTCGCTGGAATCCCTTCCGGAACCTCGAGGCGGCCGAGCGACGACGAGACATCGTCCTCGAGAGGATGGTGGCCGAGCAGTTCCTGTCCACCGAGCAGCAGGAGGCGGCCCGGGCCGAGCCGGTCCGGCTGCGGCCGCGCGGCGCCGACCCCTTCGCGCCGCATTTCATGGAGATGGTGCGCGCCTACCTCCGTGACCACTACGGAGATTCGAGGACCTACCGGGGCGGCCTCCGGGTCTACACGACGCTTGACAGCCGCATGCAGCGAACCGCGACCGAGGCGGTGGAGATGGCGCTCCGGGCCCACGACAAGCGGATGGGGTTCCGGGGGTTCACGAAGAACGTCCTCGACGAGGGAGTCGAAACCGCCGAGTACGAGGATGATTCGTGGAGCGCTCCCCTCGCCCTCGGCTCGGTGGTACGCGGGGTGGTCACCGCCGCCGGGCCGGAGCCGGAGATCCGGATCGCGGACCATCGCGGCGGGCTGGACCACGAGGCCCTCGCCTGGACCTTCCGGACCGCGGACGAGCTCTTTCGGGTCGGCGACGTCGGGTGGTTCCGCATTCTCACCAACGACCCCGAACCGGGGACGGAAACGACCGGAGACTCCGAAGGGGGGCGGCTCGATCTGGAGCGGCCCCTCTTCGTGCGGCTCGAACAGGAGCCGCTGGCCGAGGGCGCCTTTCTGGCGCTCGACATCGACACCGGAGCCATCCAGGCCGTGGTCGGGGGGTTCGACTTCGAGCGCAGCGAGTTCAACCGGGCCATCCAGGCGCGCCGGCAGCCGGGCTCGTCGTTCAAGCCGTTCGCCTACGGAGCCGCGCTCGCCACCGGCCGGCTCGCGCCGACCTCGCTCCTGCTGGACGAGCCGTTCACCTGGATCGATCCGGTAAGCGACGATCCCTACGAGCCCCACAACTACGACGGGGAACACCGCGGCTGGATCACGATGCGGAAGGCTTTCGAGGGCTCCCGCAACGTACCGGCGGTGCGGATGGTCCACGACATCGGGCCGGAAAACGTCGTGGCGCTGGCGCGCCGGCTGGGCATCCGCGGGGAACTCCTCCCCGTCCTCTCGATCACGCTCGGCTCGAGCGACGTCACGCTGCTGGAGATGATCTCCGCTTACAGCGCGTTCCCCAACCAGGGCGTCCGGATGGAGCCGTACTTCGTCTCCCGGATCACCGACCGCGACGGGCGCGAACTGGAGCGCTTCTATCCGGAGACCGCTTCGGTCATTCCCGCGGACCTCGCCTACGTCATCACCCACCTGCTCGAGGGCGTGGTGGCCCGCGGCACCGCGGTGCGGGCGCGTCAGGTCGGCCGGCCGGTCGCCGGCAAGACCGGCACCACCAACGAGTTCACCGACGCCTGGTTCATCGGCTTCGACCCCGAGATCGCGGCCGGCGTCTGGGTGGGCAACGACAACAACGAGACGCTGGGAGAACGGGAGAGCGGAGCCCGGGTGGCGTTGCCGGCCTGGGTGCACTTCATGCAGAACGGACGTGCCGATCCGCCGCGGCAGGGTTTCCCGGCGCCGCCCACCGTGGCGCTCGTCCAGGTGGACCTCGAGAGCGGACAGCCCTCGGGCGGCGGACCCAACGCGATTATCGAAGCCTTCCTCCCCGGCACCGAACCCGTAACCGGTTACGACCGAGACCACGACCGCTAGGGGCCTACCGGCCGGCCGCTGCGGGCCAGGCACTCTCCGACCCAATCACCTCATGAACAAGAAACTCGTCCTTCTCGGCTGCGGGCTCGCGCTCGCCGCGATCCTCGTGGTAGCCGTCATTCTGTTCTTCTACGTGTCTTCGGCCTACAACGGCCTGGTGACCCTGGATGAAGCGGTGGCGGCCGGTTGGTCCCAGGTCGAAAACGTCTACCAGCGCCGCGCCGACCTGGTGCCGAACCTGGTGGCGACGGTCCAGGGAGCCGCCGATTTCGAACGAGAGACCCTCGAGGCGGTGGTCTCGGCGCGGTCCCGCGCAACCGGCGTGCAGCTCTCCGCGAGCGACCTGCAGAACCCGCAGGCGCTGGCGCAGTTCGAAGCGGCCCAGGGAGCGCTGTCGAGCGCGCTCTCCCGCCTCATGGTGGTGGTCGAGCGCTACCCCGACATCAAGGCCAACCAGAACTTCCTGAGCCTCCAGGATGAACTGGCGGGCACCGAGAACCGGATCGCGGTCGAACGCCGGCGCTTCAACGAGGTGGCCCAGGCGTACAACACGCGGCGGCGCGGGTTCCCCACCCGGATCGTGGCCGGCTTCTTCGACTTCGGCGAGGCGGCCTACTTCGAGGCCGAGGAGGGTGCCGAAACCGCGCCCGAGGTCGATTTCAGCCGTTGAACCTCCGGCCACTGCGGCGGGCGCTGAGCGCCGGCCTCCTCTGCCTCGCGGTGCAGGGCGCCGCCTTCGGCCAGGAGACGCCGGTGCCGGAACTGACCGGTCGGGTGGTGGACCAGGCGGACCTGTTGTCCGCCGCCGAGGAAGCACAGCTCGAGGACTTTCTCGCCCGCCTCGAAGCCGAGACCTCGGTCCAGCTCGTCGTGGTCAGCGTTCCGCGGATCGACGGCGCGATCGAGGACTACAGCCTGCGCCTCGCGGAGGCGTGGCAGATCGGCCAGTCCGAGACCGACAACGGCGCGCTCGTGGTGGTCTCGCAAGAGGACCGCCGGGTACGGATCGAGGTTGGGTACGGCCTGGAGGCGGTGATTCCCGACGGCCTGGCGGGACGCATCATCCGTGACGAACTGGCGCCGCGGTTCGCCGCCGGAGACTTCGCGGGCGGCTTCGGCGCCACCGCGACCGCCATCGCCCAGGCGGCGCGGGGCGAATACCAGGGCGCCGGTACCGGAACGAACCGGGCCGGAGGACGCCGGCCCGCCCGGCGCGGGGTCTCGACGCTGGTTCTGGTCGGCGCCCTCCTGCTGCTCCAGCTACTCGGCTACATCGGAAACGCCTTTCATCCGGCCGGGGCCGCGGCCGCCGGAGGCGGCATCGCGGCGCTGCTCGGCTTCCTGATGATCGGCGTCGGCTCCCTCTTCTGGCTGGTGCCGCTCGGCCTCCTTTCCGGCTTCGGCGCCACGGCCTTCACCAGGGCGACCGCCGGCAGCCGGAGCGGCTGGGGCTACGCGGGAGTCCCCGGCGGCGGCGGCATGCTCTGGGGTTCCCCGGGGTTCCGCGGCGGCGGTTTCGGGGGCGGCCTCGGGGG
>CAYUVU010000118.1:0-3712 GCA_964448205.1 uncultured Acidobacteriota bacterium | reverse complement strand
CTTCCCCACGATCCACGCGGTCATGATTCCGCCGGCGCTGCCGCCGGTCACGAACAGGTTGTCCTCGTCCACGTAGCCGCGGGCGATGACCGCGTCGACCCCGGACATGAGGTCGTCGTAGTCGTTGCCCGGGTAGTGGTGGTAGAGCAGGTCCCCGAACTCCTCGCCGTAGCTGGTGCTGCCGCGGGGGTTGGAGTAGAGGACCACGTAGCCGGCGGCCGCGAACATCTGCATCTCGGCGGAGAAACGGTCCCCGTAGTGGGAGATGGGTCCGCCGTGGATCTCGAGGATGAACGGGTACTGCCGCCCCGGATCGAAGCCCGGCGGCTTGACGATCCAGCCCTGGACCCGGCGTCCGTCCGCCGACGACTCCCACCAGATCTCCTCGACCTCGCCGAGCGTCCGCTGGCCGAGCAGATCCTCGTTCAGCGAGGTGATCCGCCGCACGGCCGCTTCGGGGGCGCCCACCGCCACCTCGCCCGGCTGGTCCGGGCGCGTCTGGTTCAGCGCGAACGCGCCGTCCCGCGCGACCGAGAAGGAGCCGCTGGCGTAGGGAAGGCCGTAGGAGGACCCCCCGGCGCTGTCCGCGAGGACGGCAACCTCGCCGTCCAGGGTCGTGAAGGCGACCTTCCGGTTCCCCTCGTCGTCGTACTGGAAGTAGATGCGGTGCCCGTCGGCGGCCCACACCGGGCTCGAAACGCTCCGGTCGAGGTCGGCCGTGACGTCGCGCCGGCCGCTGCCGTCGAGGTTCATCACCTGGAGCCGGCGGACCTGGTAGGTGCGCAACCGGTCCTCGTTCCCGACGAACGCGATCTGCCGGCCGTCGGGAGAGACCGCGGGGCTGTGGTCCGGCCCGCTTCGATCGGTCAGCGCCCGGATCTCACCGCCGGCGGCCGGCGCGATGTAGAGCTCCGAATTCCGGTAGTCGCGCTCCCAGTTCTCGTTCCGGTTCGAGGAGAAGACGAGGTGCTCGCCATCTGGCGTCCAGGCGGCCGGGCTCGCGTGCTGGAAGTCGCCGGTGGTCACCTGAACCGGAGTGCCGCCTTCCACGGAGAGCACGAAGATGTGGTTGAAGCCGAAATCGAGATAGCCGATCCCGTCCTGCCGGCTCTTGAAGCGGTCCTCCATGATCGGCGGATCGGCCCATTCCGCCCCCGGCGGCGGCTTCGGAGGCGCGACCAGCTGGGGCGGGGGGTACGGCACCAGCATGTTGAAGGCGATCCGCCGGCCGTCGGGCGACCAGCGGAGCCCGCTCGGGGATTCGAGAAGCTGGGTGAGGGTGGCCGTCTCGCCGGTGTCCATCCAGCGCAGCCGGATCTGGCCGTCCGCGACGTAGGCGATTCGGGTCCCGTCCGGCGACCAGCGCGGCCCCGCCCCGGTGTCCAGCCGGCGGTGGCCGGCGCCGTCGGCATTCACGATCCACAGCTCCGTCCGCTGGCGGTCGGTCATGATGTCCATGGAGGTGCGGACGTAGACGACCCGGGCTCCGTCCGGCGAGATCTGCGGATCCGCCGCGAACTCGAGCTCGAACACGTCCATCGGCTGGAACGGCGTCTGCGCCGCCGAAGCGGAGGGGAGGCTGAGCGCGGCGGCCAGGGTGACGGGCAACGCGATCCTGAGCATGGGGAGGCTCCTCCATTCGAGGACTGAAGATGGCCGGCCAAGGTACCAGTCGGGCCCACGGGACGCCATCGGCGGAAGGCGTCCGGTGCTCCCCGGCTACACTCCGTCGCCCTGTGATCCGCGTTCCCGTTCTCCGCTGGGGAAAGCCCTACCGGAGCCTCGAGACGACGACGGTTTCCCACTTCCTGACCGGCGAGCCGATCGCCGAGGTGGACCAGGCGACCGGCGGGATCGTCAAGCGGGACCTGCGCCGCGCCGGCCGCGCCCGGGCCGCGCTCCGCGAAGCCTCGATCCCGGAACTGCTCGGCCGCATCAGGGAGGCCGCCCGCCTCTACATGGAGGCCGATCTCCCGCTCGGGGACGGTGTCCAGACACCCGGGGAGTTCGTCCACGCGCAGTCGGCCACCACGGGCCTCCCCGAGGCGATGTGCCGGGCGAACATGGAGAAGAACCGGTTCGTGCTCGAACGGATGGACCAGGTGCTGGACGCGCTGACCCGCGGCCTCGACCTCGCGGTCCTGTCGGCCGGCCACGGGATCGAAGAGCGCGGCGTCCCGATCTCCTACCAGGCGCAGACCCCGGTGCTCGCCTGCGTCCTGCCCTCGAACTCGCCGGGCGTGCACACGCTCTGGCTGCCCGTGATTCCCCTGCAGATCGGCCTGGTGCTCAAGCCGGGGCCGGAGGAGCCCTGGACGCCCTACCGGATGGCGGAGGCCTTCTTCGCCGCCGGGATCCCCCGGGAGGCGATCGCCGTCTATCCCGGCGGCGCGGAGGTGGGCGCGGCGGTGGTGGAGGCGGCCCCAAAGACGCTCATTTTCGGCAGCCGGGCCACCGTGGAGCGGTATCGCAGCAATCCGTCGGTCCGGGTGCACGGCCCCGGCTTCTCCAAGATCCTCCTCGGCGACGACGTCGTCGACGACTGGGAGGAGCACCTGGATGTCCTCTTCGAGAGCGTCTTCCTGAACAGCGGCCGGAGCTGCATTTCCTGCTCGGGGATCTGGGCTTCCCGGCACACGGAAGAGATCGCCGCCGCCCTCGCGGAGCGTCTCGCTCCGGTGGCGCCCCGGCCTCCGGAGGATCCCGAGAGCGCGCTCGCCGCGTTCACGGTGCCGGGGATGGCCGAGGCCATCGACCGGGACATCGAGGAACGGCTCGGCGGCGGGGGAGCCTCCGATCTCACGGCCCCCCTGCGGGGCGGCCCGCGCCTCGCGCAGCAGGGACGCGCCTCCTGGCTCCGGCCGACCGTCGTGCACTGCGACAGCCCGGAAGCGGCCGCGGCCAACGTGGAATACATGTTCCCGTTCGTCTCGGTGGTGCGGTGTCCCCAGGAAGAGATGATCGGCCGGATCGGCGACACGCTGGTCGCCACCGCGATCACCGAAGACGCCGCGTTCCGCGCGGACCTCCTGGAGACGACCTCGATCGACCGGCTGAATTTCGGACCCATCCCGACGACCCGGCTCAACTGGCTCCAGCCGCACGAGGGGAACATCCTGGATGTGCTCTATCGCGCGCGGGCGTTCCAGCACGCCTGATCGGTGACGACGGGAGAGTCGCCCGCCCGGCCCGGCCCCGCCGGCCTGCAGGTCTCGGGGCTCGTCAAGGACTATCCGGCGCCGGCCGGGTTCCTGCGGGTGCTCGATGGGGTGGACCTGAGGCTCGAGCCCGGGGAGGCCGCCTCGGTGATGGGCGCCTCCGGCTGCGGCAAGAGCACGCTGCTGTTCCTGCTCGGCGCGATCGAAGTCCCCTCCGACGGGGTGGTCCGGCTGGACGGGGTGGACCCCCACGAACTCTCCGCCGACGAGCAGGCCCGGTTCCGCCGCGACCGGGTCGGCTTCGTCTTTCAGGATCACTGCCTCCTGCCGCAGTGCACGGCGCTCGAGAACGTGCTCGCGCCCACGCTGCCCGAGCCGCGCGCGGACGACCGTTCGCGGGCGGCGGCGCTCCTCGACCGGGTGGGGCTGTCCGGCCGGGTGGACCACCTGCCCGGGGAGCTCTCGGGGGGAGAGAAGCAGCGGGTGGCGATCGCGCGCGCCCTCGTCCGGGCGCCGCGCCTGCTGCTCTGTGACGAGCCCACCGGCAACCTCGA
>CAYUVU010000117.1:0-3821 GCA_964448205.1 uncultured Acidobacteriota bacterium | reverse complement strand
GCTTGGAACGCCGGCTTCAGCCGGCACAGCGGCCCGCAGGGCCGCGGGCGCTTCGTCGACCCCGGGCGCGTTGGCGCGCGCAACCGAGCCATCCCGGCGCATGAGGTCCGGGCCGCCGCCCGCCTGCGGCGGGCTGTGCCGGCTGAAGCCGGCGTTCCAAGCCGGCAGCGCCATCACGGCGCTTGGCCAACCCCACAGGATCGCGCGGCCGAAGGCGGACAGCGGTACGTTGTCCGCGGGCGCGTCCACGGGCGGCGCCCCGACCCTCAGAATGCCTTCAGCCAGGTCAGCTTGGCCACCGCGGTCCGCCGGGTCCAGGGGTCGAACCTCGGATCGAGGGTGTCGTCGGTGATGTAGCCGGTGTCGAGGACGAGGAAGAGGTCGCTGCCGGGCGTGTGGATCCAGTCGATCCGCACGTTCGCCTGGAGTTCGTGCGACAGGCTGTCCCACTGCACGAGCGCGGCGGCGAAGAGCTTGCGGCTGACCGCGCCCACGAGATCCACCGCGATCAGGGTGGTCGTGAAGTCGCCGTCGGCGACCGGCAGCGAAACATCGTTTCGGGCAAGCCGGAGGCCGACGGTGAGGTGCGGTCCGGTCTTGACGACCCCGCGCCCGCCGTAGCGGGTGCGGCGGCCGCTCCAGAAATCGCCCCGGGACCCTTCGAGCGAAATCGAGAACATCCTGGCCTCGTTGGTGCTCGCGAAGGCCTCCCAGAAACGGAAGTCGTAGTCCCCGGGCGGGAGGGTGCGACCGCTGATCGAGGCCGGGCCGTGGAGGCGCTCGAAGCGGTCGTCAACCACGACGGAAACTCGTTCGCCGGACTCGAACAGGAAGTCCGCGTTCGAGGAGAGCCGCTCGGACTGGAGCTCTCCGCCGGTTCCGAGGGTGCGGACGCCGCCGCCCCAGACCGAAAACCGGCGCGCCCAGCCGCTTTGCTCGAAGCGGGGCCGGAACCCGCCCCAGAGCTGCCACTCGTCCATGTCGCGCCGGCGGACGAAACCGAGCGCGGGATCGAAGTCCCTGCCGACGTGGACGCGGTCCACCGACAGGGCGTAGCGGTCGTTCTCCAGATCCAGTTCGGCGCGCGCGGCCTGCTTTCCAGGGCCCGATCCGCTCGTCCGAGAATCCCAGAGTCGCGCCCCCCAGACCCGGAAAGACGAGCTGGTCCAGAACCTCGTGTGGAAGTCGGCTCCGGCCACCCGGTTCGAACCCCCGCCGGCGGGGTCGAGGCTCGTGGCGATGACCCCGGCGGTGGTGCGCTCCCGGAGGTTCGCCTGCAGACGTAGGACCGAGTTCCAGGCTGCCGGCACGTCGCTGCCGCTGTTGGCGGCGCCGGAGTCCGGTGTCCCCCCGGTTCTCAGCGCGAGCGCCCCGATGGAGATCGGCCCCGTCTGCCCGGTGAGGCGGGCGCCGCCCTGGATGTCGCCGTCGAGGCCCACCCGGCGGCTGAAGAAGACCTCCGTCTCCCGGGACGTTCCGAACTCGAAGAGGCCGGCCCGCTCGAGGAAGAACTCCCGTTTCTCCGGGAAGAACAGGTCGAACCGGGTGAGGTTGATCTGGACGTTGTCGGTCTCCACCTGGGCGAAGTCGGTGTTCCAGGTGAGATCGAGGGTCAGGTTCGAGGTGACCCCGTACTTCAGATCGAGCCCCGCCTTCGACTGGCGCTCGAGGTCGGGCTCGCCGGCGAGCTGCTGGCCGCCGAGGGAGGCGTAGGGCTTGACTTCGAGGCGGTGGCCGCGCCGGACGTCCCTGAGCCCGGTCAGCGTCGCGTACCGGGACGCCTGGGCGATACCGCCCACGAAGTCCTGGCCGATGTGGGGCCAGTAGACGTTCTCGTTCTTCCGCCGGATGGAGCGCTGGATCGCGATCCCCATGACCGGCTCCTCCACGTCGGGGAAGCGGATGGTGGTGAACGGGATCGCCATCTCGAGCACCCAGCCCTCGGCGTTCAGCGTGGTCTCGGTGGTGAAGACCCCGTCCCAGTTCCAGTCGGGGCGGGTGAGGCTCTCGTCCGTGAAGAGCGCGTCGTCCTGGGTGCCGAGCGAGCCGATCTCGAAGATGTACCCGTTCCGGCGGTCGAGATAGGTGTCGAGGGCGATGACGATCCGGTCGTCCTTGCTGATCCGGCCGCCGCGGTCGAGGATGTTGCGCAGGACGCGGTCGGGCTCCGAATCGAACAGCGTGAACCCGAAGTAGAGGTTGTCCCGGTCGTAGGCGATCCGCACTTCGGTCCGCTCGCTGGCGGGTGCGCCGTCCACCGGATCGCGCTGCCGGAACCCCGTGACGGGAGGGATTGCGTCCCAGAAGGGCTCGTCGAGCACACCGTCCACCCGGGGTGGGGTGTCGATGCGGACGGCCCGGGCCTCACGGTCCTGCCCCGCCGCCGGGGATGCGAAGCAGAGGCCAGCCAGGACGATGCCGCAAGCGAGCACGGGGGGGTTCTTCAATGCGTTCTCGCGTCCGCCCACGTCGGACGGCGCCCGGTATTCTCCGTTCCGGAGCCCCCCTCCGGAGTCCGCCATGTCGAAGACCACCGTTTTCCCCGTTGTCCTGCTTGTCGCTTTCCTTGCCGGGTGCGGCGCGAACGCCCCCGACGAACCGGCGGAGGCGCCGCCCGCCGAGTTTGCCGAGGAAACAGTGAACGTGGTCATCGAGACCGCGCTCGGCGAGATCGAGGTGGAGCTCTACCCCGAGCGGGCGCCGCTCTCGGCCGCGCACTTCCTGCGCTACGTGGACGGCGGCCACTACGACGGCGCGGCGACGTTCTACCGCGCGACCCACACCGCGAACGGGGATGCACACGACGTGGTGCAGGGCGGCATGCGGAGCCTGCCGATGCTGGTCCGGGACGGCGGCGAGGCGGAGGCCGAGCCGCCGTTCCCGCCCGTCCCCCACGAGCTGACGCAGGACACCGGGATCCGCAACGAACGAGGGACGCTCGCATACGCCCGCAACGAACCCGGAACCGCGAACACCGAGGTCTTCTTCAACGTCGGCGACAACTTCGTACTCGACACCGGCGCCGGCGATCCCACCCGGGACGGCTTCGGCTACGCGACCTTCGGGCGCGTGGTCCGCGGTATGGAGATACTTGACGAGATCCACCGGCTGCCGACCGACGCCCCGGCCGCCAGCGAGGTCGTCCAGGGCCAGATCCTGAACGACCCGGTACCGATCGTCAGCGTGCGCCGCGCGGAGTAGGGACAGGCCTTTCCAGCAGTCTCCGCGCGGACGCCGCCCGCGCGGCGTCCGGGTCGGGCACTGCCGGGGTCCGCTTCAGTTCCCGGATGTACGCGGATGGCAGCCCGTGTTCGCGGGCTCCCGCCACCACCAGATCCCGATACCAGTCGAAGGGGAGGCAGGACGCATCGATGTACTGGCCGCCGGCGGTGTACGTCATGGCTTCGGTGGTGCCGCCGTTCGGGAGCCGCAACCGAACCGAACACCGCGCGTAGCCGCCGAGGTGCACGCCTTCTTCCCGGTCCAGCCCGGCCGCATCCGAATCCGCGAACTCGTAGAGCACTCCGTACACCACGTCTGCATTGTCCCCGCTCGGGATGAGCGTGCACTTGCCGGAGCCGTCCGTTCCGATCTTGTGGAACCGCATGACCAAGCCGGGAGCCGACGCGACCCCGAGGGCGACGGCCGAAGGGGCGCGGGCCAGGTCCCGGAGGCGCCGCGTCAGCAGGTTCGAGCCGTACGCGAAGTACTGCAAGCGTTCCGGCATCGCCCGGTTGGATGGCGCCGGCTAGGCCGGGCCGTCCGCGCGCACCCCGTGCTGGGTACCGGACGCCACCCTGATTCCCGCCGCCCAGCGCTGC
>CAYUVU010000116.1:0-9801 GCA_964448205.1 uncultured Acidobacteriota bacterium | reverse complement strand
GTCTGGGACCGGCCGCTGGCCGCCACCCGGGCCGTCGCCGCGACCGGCGGCGCGTTCGGACTCCTGATGGTCGCCTTCGGCATCCTGGCGCTCTTCGGCGGCAGCGGCGCGGCGGCCGGTGCGGTCCGCCTCGTGCTCGGCGCCTGGTTCGTCCTGATCGGACTCAATCTGCGGCGGACCGCACGCGAGGTGACCCGCCAGGTCTGGCTGGCGCAGGCCCTCGAAGGAGTCACCGCGGCCCATTTGCTGGACTACCGGATCCTCTCGGTCCCGAGGAGTGCTTCCGCGATGGAGCTGCTGGCGCTCGAGACGCCGCATTCCGAGATCCCGGTCCTCGATGAGGCGGATCTCGTGGGCGCGGTCCGCCTCGAGGACCTGCGCCGGAGGCCGTCCGACGAGCTGGAGCGGCTCACCGCCGGGGACCTCATGCGGACCGACATCCTGGGCGCCACCCTGGCCCCCGGGGATTCCGCCATCCGGGCGGTGAACCTCCTGACCGGGGGCCGGCGGTCGCTGGCCGTTCTCGACGCCGGCCGGTTCGTCGGCGTCGTCACCATGGAGACGCTGCGGAGCCGGCTGTCGCTGCGGAGCGACGCGTGAGAAAGGAAACGATGACTTCCGAGATCCAGAGGACGCCCCGCAGCCGGGTCCGGCGGCTGCCGCAACGGGGTTCGTACGACCGGGCGGTGATCAACCGGATCCTCGACGAGGGGATCGTGGCCCACGTCGGGTTCGTCCACGAGGGTTCCCCGTTCGTGATTCCCATGGGCTACGCGCGCGACGGGGACCGCCTGCTGCTGCACGGATCGTCCGCGAGCCGGCTCATGCGTCTCCTGGCGGCGGGAACGGAGGCCGCGGTCAGCGTGACGCTGCTGGATGCGCTCGTGCTCGCCCGCTCCTACTTCCACCACTCGATGAACTACCGCTCGGTGGTCGTGCTGGGACGCACCACGGAGATAGGGGAGGCAGACGAGAAGCGGCGCGCGCTCGACGTGCTGCTGAGCCGGCTGGTGCCCGGGCGTCACGGGGACGCCCGCCCGACGAACGATCTCGAACTCAGGGCGACCCTCGTCGCGGCGATACCCATCAAGGAGGCGACGGCCAAACTTCGGACCGGGCCTCCGGCCGATGACGACGAGGACCTCGCGCTTCCCTACTGGGCCGGCCTGGTGCCGGTGAACACGACGTTCGGGCCGCCGGAGCCGGCGCCCGACCTCCGGGACGGCATCGAGCCGCCCGCCTACGCCAGGAACTACGGACGCCGGCCAACGGACGGGTAGACTCCCGGCCTCCATGACCCGGCGTCCGGTTACCGATTCGTTTCGTCTCGGGTTGGCTTTTCTGGCCGCCGGGTTCGGGGCGGCCGTCTCCGCGGTGCTGCTGCTCCGCCATCACGGGCTCGACGCCGGCGCACTGGCGGCGGCCGCCTGCGATCCGGCGAACTCCGGTTGTGAGGAAGTGGCGGCAAGCGCCTGGTCCACGGTGGCCGGGGTTCCCCTGGCCGCGATCGGACTCGCGTTCTTCGTGTCGCTCGGGTTCCTGCTGGCACTGGCCCTGCTCGGCGGAGCGCCGCTGTCGAGCCGGCCGGGCCGGCTGGCGTTCGGTCTCGTCGCCCTCGCCCTCGTGGTGGATCTCTTCCTGCTGGGCGTGCAGGCGTTCGCCATCGGGAGCTTCTGTTCCCTCTGCATCTGGACTTACGGCGCGAACGGCGCGGCACTGGTGTTCCTGTTGCCGGCGCGAAAGGTGGTTTCCATGAGGCACGGTCCTGACTTTGCGGTCGAACGGCTTGCCGTGCGGGCGTTCTGGCTCGCCGCCTGCCTGGTGGCGGCGGCGGTGCTGGTGATCAACAGCGGCCTCGGCGACCGCGCCGAGGACTCGGTGGACCTGTCGATCCTCGGCGTTCGTTCCGCGGCGTCGGACGATTTGCCCGCGGAATTGCCGCTCCGGGGCGCCGGGCTGACGCCGCAGTGGAGGAATCCGACGTTCCGGCAACAGCGCTTGCAGGAGGTGTCGCTCGAGGGGGCGCCGGTGAAGGGCGACCCCGAGGCGCCGGTGAAGATCGTCACGTTCTCGGACTTCCTGTGCCCGTCCTGCCGCCGGTTCGCGCTCGCTTTCGACCAGTACGTCGAGGGCCCGACCGGCCCCCACGTCGCGCTCTACTACCGGAACTATCCGCTCGACTCGACCTGCGCCGCCCACCTCCCCCGGGTGATGCATCCGGGCGCCTGCGAGGTGGCGCGCGGCGGGGTTTGCGCGAATCTGCTGGGCAACTTCTGGGACTATCACGACGCCGTCTACCTGGCGCCTCCGAGTGGCCCTGACGTGGACGACGTGGTTGAAATCGCGACCGGCGCCGGACTCGACGAAGCGGCATTCCGGGCCTGCCTGGCCGAGCCCCGGGCCGAAGCGTCGCTTCAGGCGGACATCGCCGAGGCGGTGGGGCTCGGAGTCACCGGGACTCCGACGATCTTCATCAACGGGCGGCGGGTGCCGACGCTCGACGAATTCGCCGACGCGGTCCTCTGGGAACTCGAGAAGGCCGGGATCAGCGTTTCGGGCCCCGATTCCGATCGCGAATAGCGGAAGGACCAAGTCAAATGCCTGACCTCAACTACCTTGCCATTCTCGTTGCCGCCATCGTTCCCCTGTTCGTGGGCGCCCTCTGGTACGGGCCCCTCTTCGGGAAACGCTGGCTCGCGCTCATGGAGACCACCGAGGAGGAGATCGCCAGGGGCTTCAATCCCCTGAAGACCTACGGGGGCTCCTTCCTGCTCGCCATCGCCTCGGCCTTCGGGCTTGCGGTGCTGCTCGACGGGTTCAGCGGTCCGCTCCACGGCGTCCATGCGGCGCTGGTGGCCACCATTGCTTTCGTGATCCCGGTGACGCACCAGTCGGTGGCGTTCGAGAAGCGGAAGTCCGGGCTCGCGGTGCTGAACGTCGCCTACAACTTCACGGCGCTGCTGGGTCAGGCGATCCTGCTGTCGCTCTGGAAGTAACGGGCGAGCCGCTTCCGCCGTTGGGACAGCGCGGTAAGTTCACGTTATGGCGATCATGCTGTCGGAGGTCTACGACGCGCTGCTTGAGGCTGGCGCGAGCGAGACCAAGGCGCGTGCCGCCGCCGAGCAGGTTGCGAGCCACAACAGTTGTCTCCCCCGGCTCGAAGTCATGAGCGCGCTGACGCTGACCCTGGTCGTGGCCATCTTCGTGATGGTCATCAATCTCTCGGTCAGCCCGAGCTGAGCCGGGCCCGTCGCGGCTGACGGGCTGGCGCCGGTTGCGTCAGACCGAGGGGCGGGGTCTCCGATCGCCTACCGCCCGCCGGCGCCGCCGTCCCGGAGCGAAATCCGCTCCACGCCGCTGACGAAGAGCACGTCGTTCGTGGATCGGTAGCGGGTCAGCGCGCGTTCCGCATCCGCTCCCCGGAGCGTCGCCGCCGGGATGCCGGCGATCACCAGGTCGGCTCGCGACGACCTCCGCGCGACTTCGTTCTCGAGTTCCTCGTCGCTCCGGTAGCCGATCGTCATCCGGTTCTGCTTCGATATCGGCAAGCGTTCCTGGGACAGCAGCCCCGAGAGATCGTGCTCCTGATGTTCGCTGGAACCGAGGTCGCAGCAGTCGAAAACCCGGATCTCGGCGCGCTTCCATTCCGGATGTCCCACGATGATGTAGGCGAGCAGCAGCATCAGCGGGGCGTTGTCGAGGTTGTCCTCGGTCAGCCAGAGGTGGATGGAGGAGCGGTAGCCGAAGCGGTGGCTGGTGGAGCGGAGGATGAGGGCGTTGAACCCGGTATCCACCGCGATCCGGGACCCTTCGACGCTTTCCGCGATTTCCTCGTCCCGCTGTCTGTCGAACTCCAGGAGCAGGCAGTTGTTGGGCAGCCCGGAGATTCCGGGCATCTGGAGCGACTGGGTGAGCGCGAGCCGGAACGAGGGGCTGACCAGGGAATCCACATAGACCCCGGCGCCGCTCGCTGCGGTCTGGCCGATCAGCGTCCGGACCTCCGCGTGCGCCTGCCGGGCGGTGGTCATGGAGTACTCGCCCTCGACGTACTGGATGAAATGGCCGAAGCCGTGACGGTGGCTGATCCAGCGCAGGAGGTCGAAGTGCCCCAGCCGCTCCCCGTGGCGGGTGACCGCGACCACGGACGGCCGCCACCCGCCGGCGGACCGCTCCACGAGGTTCTTCTGGAGCGTGATCCGGAGCCGCCTCGTCAACTGGAAAATGGTGCCCTGGAAGATGGCTGCGAAGTCCCGTTCACCGCGCCGCGAGCGACTCAACCCGACATACATGGCCCACATGAGAGAGAACGCGATGAGCGCGTAGAGGGCGTTCATCCGCACCATCAGGATCCCGCACATGAGGGCTCCGACGAGCGACAGGTACCAGCGTGTGCGGAAGGTCGGGCGGTAGGACGGATTCCCGGCGAAGTACTCCAGGAAGGACACCGTGCAGAGCGCGCCGTAGGTCACCAGGAAGAACATCGTCAGGATCTGGGCGATGAAGTCCACATCGCCGATCACCACGAAGAAGATCGCGATCCCGCCGGACAGCGCGGCCGCCCGGCGCGGCTCTCCGGCAGCTCCGACCCCCTTGGACAGGAACCGGTTCAGGACCGGGAAAGGAAGGACCCGGTCGTGGGCGAGCGCCTGGAGGGTTCGGGGCGCAACGAGGATGGAACCAAGCGCCGAGGAGAGCGCGGCGGCGGCGAGCCCGATATACACCGACGGGCCCCAGAGCGCGATCCGGGCCATAACGAACTGGTCGGCGTGGAGCTCCTCCGGGTTCACGCTCACCGCCAGCTTGATCGCCACCAGGACGTAGATCGCCATGCCGGCGAGGGTCGCGGCGATGGTCCCGAGGGGGATGCTCCGGTGCGGGTTCTTCAGGTCACCCGACAGGCCGAGGCCGGCGATCATTCCGGTGAAGGCGGGGAAGATGATGGCGAAGACCACCGCGAAGCTGTGGGGGTTCTCGCCGGTGGCCGTCATGCTGAAGGTCTCGGGGCGGATCGCCTCGGGAGCCGACCCCAGCAGGACCGCGGCGATCGAGCCGCCGAGAATCACCGAGACCACCCACAGCACGCGGACTCCCAGATCGGCCCCCTTGGTAAGCACCAGCGCCAGTAGCGCCGCCGCCGCGGGAAGGCTCACGAAACGCGCGTCCACGGCGAAGGACCAGGTGGCCTCGATCCAGTCGTAGACCGGTGTGAACGCTTCGGCGAAGGCAACGAGATAGAAGGCCACCGAAATGGCCTGGGACAGGTAGAGGGCGATGCCGATCACGCCCCCGATCCGGGTTCCGAAGGAGCGGCTGATGATGTAGTAGGCGCCGCCGCCGGCGACCCGGCGGTTGGTCGCGATCTCCGACACCGCGAGTACGGTCGGGATCGTGACGAGGTGGGCGATGGCGATGATCGCCAGGGTCCCCAGCAAACCCACGTCCGAGACGGCGTAGCCGAAACGGAGGAAGAGGATCGCCCCGAGGATCGTGCTGATCGAGGCGAGGAAGACGGGAGCGGTGCCGAACCCGTGTCCCGAGGCGGCCGGTTCGGGGTTCGGGTTCTTGCGGCCGGTCATCGGGGGCAGCGCAATCCTCGCTCAAGTCGCGCGGCGGCGCCTGGTCCTCCGGGCGCCGCGCCGGTCCCGACCAGCGTCACGCGGGAGGGGCGTGCCCGACTCAGCCCGACCCGCCGCCTTTCTCGGATGCGTAGTACTCGTTGGTCTTCTTCGCGACCACGCCGCCCAGGAACAGCAGCCCGATCAGGTTCGGGAAGGCCATGAACCCGTTGAGCAGGGTGCCGATGTTCCAGACGGTCTCGACGGTCACCAGCCCGCCGATCAGGAGCAGGGCCACGTAGATGATCCGGTAGGGGAAGATGCCCTTCCGCCCGAACATGTACTCCCAGCAGGTCTCGCCGTAGTAGTACCAGCCGATGATCGTCGAAAAGCCGAACAGGAAGGAGGAGATCGCGATCACCAGCGGGGCGATCCCGATCGAGGTGGAGAAGGCCGCCGCGGTGAGGTCGCCGCTCGCCGCCTGGTACTCCGCCGCCTGCCACATCCCGGATGAGAGAACCGCGAACGCCGTCATGCTGCAGACCACGATGGTGTCGATGAACACCTCGAAGACGCCGACGAGCCCCTGATCGGTCGGGTGCTTCACCTGCGCGATCCCGTGGGCGATCGGCGCGCTCCCGAGGCCGGCCTCGTTGGACAGCACTCCGCGGCTGATCCCGGCCGCGATCGCCTGACGCACCGTGACCCCGAGGAATCCGCCGGCGGCCGCGTGCGGCTGGAACGCGTACTCGAAGATGGTCGCGAACACCCCGGGCAGGGCGCTGATGTTCATGATCAGGTAGGTGAGGGCCATCCCCAGGTAGAGGACCAGCATCGTGGGAACGAGCTTCTCGGCGACCGAGGCGATCCGGTGGATGCCGCCCAGCAGCACCGCGCCGACCGCGACCGTGATCAGCAGCCCCGGAACCCACGGAGAGACCTCCAGCCCGAAGCCGGCGGCGGCTTCGACGAAGGTCCGGACGATGGTGTTCGACTGGGCCATGTTGCCCGTGCCGAGGAGCGCGGTGGCGGCCCCGAACACGCAGAACATCATCGCGAGCACCTTCGCGATCCCGGGCGACTTGACGCCCGCCATGATGTAGTACATCGGGCCGCTGGCGAAGGCGCCCGACTCCTTCCTGACCCGGTAGGTGACCCCGAGCACCGCCTCCGCATACTTGGTGGCCATCCCGAAGACGGCGGTGACCCACATCCAGAAGATGGCGCCCGGTCCTCCGACGAGGATCGCGGTCGCGACCCCGCCGATGTTTCCGTTCCCCACGGTGGAGGCGAGCGCGGTCGACAGCGCCTGGAAGGGGGTGATCTCTCCCTCGCCTTCCTGGTGGTGGGACATGCCGCGTACCACCCGCCGGATCCCACCGGCGAAACCGCGGATCTGGACGAAACCGGTGCGGATCGTCAGGTAGAGCCCGCAGGCCACCAGGAGAAGGGGCAGGGCGTACCACTGGTAAATGGCGTTCGACGCCGAGGCAATGAACTCGCTCATGGTGTTTCCTTCAGGAAGAGGGAGCGGCTAACCGACGAAACGGAAGACGATCAGCAGGAAGATGGCCGCCGGGGAGACGAAGCGGATCAGGAAGCCCCACAGCCCCGGACCAGGGAATCCGGGGCCGTCCCGGCGAAGTTCGTCACCGGCGAAACGGGCGCCCCACTTCCAGCCGATGAAGAGGCTGATCAGCATGCCGCCGACCGGTAGCGCTCCTTCGTTCCAGACATTGACCATCAGGTCGAAGAAGGTGCCCCCGACCGCGGGAAGCTCGGAGAAGAACCCGCCGCCGAAAGACAGCACCGAGGGGATCGAGAAGGCGAAGGTGAAGGCGCCGACGGCCAGCACCGCCTTGCGGCGCGGCCAGCGCCACTGGTCGATGGCGTGCGCCACCGGCACCTCGAGCAGCGAGATCGTGGAGGTGAAGGCGGCCACCGACAGGAGCAGGAAGAAGGCCGCCCCGAAGAGCAGGCCGCCGGGGAGCGTCGCGAAGAGCTGCGGCAGGACGGCGAAGATGAGTCCCGGGCCGCCCGCGGTCGGGTCGAAGCCGGCGATCGAGAACCCGGCGGGGAAGATGATGAACCCGGCGAGCAGGGCGATCATGGTGTCGATGGCGACGATGGCCATCGAGGCCGAGCGCACCGCGTGGGAGCGGTGGAGGTAGCTGCCGTAGGTGATGAGCGCGCCCATGCCGAGGCTCAGCGAGAAGAACGCCTGGCCGACGGCCGCCCCGATGATCTCGGGATTCAGGGCCTGGGAGAGGTCGGGGCGCAGGTAGTAGGCGAGCCCTTCGGCTGCTCCGGGCAGGGTCACCGAGCGGATCGCGAGGATCACCAGCAGGATGAAGAGAAGGGGCATCATCAGCCGCGATGCCGCCTCGATGCCGCCGCGGATCCCGCGGTTCACGCACCAGGCGGTCGCGGCGATGAACAGGCCCGTGAACAGGACGTTCCGCCCCGAATCGGCCGCCAGCTGGCCAAAGAGCGCCCCCGATCCTTCGGCGTCGGAAGCGAGCCCGTCCGTGACCGCGAGCCAGAGGTACTGCACGGTCCAGCCCGCGATGACCGCGTAGAACGACAGGATGAAGGTCCCGGCGGCGACCGCCAGCAACCCGATCACCCACCAGGGACCCGTGGGGGCGATCCGCCGGACGGCCCCCGCCGGACCGAGCTGCGCATAGCGGCCCACCAGGACCTCGCCGAGCAGGATGGGGGCGCAGATGAAGATGACCGCGATCAGGTAGATCAGGACGAAGGCGGCGCCGCCGCCCTGGCCCACCTGCGTCGGAAAGCCCCAGATGTTGCCCAGGCCCACGGCGGAACCGGTAGCGGCCAGGATGAAGCCAGGGCGGGATCCCCAGCTTCCGCGGTCGTTAGACACGTTGCATTCCTTTCCTGCTCAGGTCAGTTGCTGAGCGGTGCGATCTCGCCGCTCCCGGACACCCGAAAGACGGTCCGCGCGTGGGCGTCGGCGACCAGGAGATCGCCGTCGGCGGTGACCGCCAGGCCCTGGGGACTGACGAGCGGCTCGCCGCGGGCGTGCACCGAGACCCGGCCCTCCGGGCTGATTCTCCAGATGCAGCGGGCGTAGCCGTCGGTCACGAAGAATCCCCCGTCGGGGGCCCGGACGAAGTCGTGGGGGAACTCGAACGGCGGCGACTGGACGAGCGGCTCGCCGTCACCGCCCTCCAGGCGCAGGACGTTGCGGTCCGTGAGCACGTGGAGGGAGCCGTCGCTCCCGGCCAGGATGGCCCGCGGCGCGCGGATCGTGGCGACGTCCTCGATGGAGTCCGGCCCCACCCGGCGGAGCCGCTGCGTCACCCGGTCCACCGCCAGGATGTCACCGGAGGCGTCGACGGCGATCCCCCAGGGGGTCACGAAGCCGGCGTCGTCGGGAATGGCCTCGATCTCCCCGGAGGACGAGATCCGGTAGAGCGCCATCGTCGCGGGGTCGCTGGCCAGGACGCTCCCGTCCCCGGTGGGAACGATGTGCCGGATTCCGAAGAGGGGCGTCCTCGGGAGTCCCTCGCCCCGCGCCACCACCTCGAACCCGTTTCCGCTCCAGCGGAGCAGCGCCGCCGCCTCGATGTCGGCGACGTAGATCTGCCCGCCGGGTCCGACCGCGACATCCACGGGGTAGCGGAGGTCTTCGGCGGGGGCTGCGGTCCCGAGAAAGAGGCCGAACGCCAGCGGGGCTGCGAGATTCCGGACCCTGATCCAGACACCTGGAGGGAGTTGCAAGAGAAGATTCTGGCCGCGCGCCGGGGCGCGAGTGTAGCAGTCAAGAGACCCCGCGCTCTGGTAAATTCCGCCATTCGGCGCTGCGGCGAGCCGGTCCGCGTCCCGGCGTCGGCGTGAGGTTGCACCGGGCGGGCCGGACGGCGTCCCGAAGCGGCAACGATCCAGCTTTCACCCCTTGGAGGCCCCCTGTGGACACCCTGCTCTACCTGACTCCCGCGTTCGGCGCGGTGGCGTTGCTCTTCGCTCTCAACCGGGCGCGGTTCGTCGGCCGGCAGGATGCCGGAACCGACCGGATGGTCGAGATCGCCGCCGCCATCCGCGAGGGGGCGATGGCCTTCCTGCGCCGGGAGTATTCGGTGCTCGCCGTGTTTGCGGTGGTGGTGGCCGTGCTGCTCTACGTGGCCAACCTCGGGGGTGGCACGGAACTCGTGGGCCTCTCCTTCCTGATCGGAGCGCTCTGCTCCGCGGTCGCCGGCTGGTTTGGCATGCGGGTCGCCAC
>CAYUVU010000115.1:0-1611 GCA_964448205.1 uncultured Acidobacteriota bacterium | reverse complement strand
GTTCCAAGCCGGCGGGGCCTAGCTGGCTACCAGGCGGGAGAGGCGGGACTTGGTGCGGGCGGCGGCGTTCCGGTGGATGACGCGGCGGCCGGCCATCCGGTCCAGGAGGGCGATGGCGCGCGGAAGCTGCGCCTGGCTCGCGTCCTTGTCGCCGGCGGCGACCGCGGCGCGAAGACTCTTGATCGCTGTGCGCAGACGGCTCCGGTGGTGCCGGTTGCGAAGGCGCTGTTCCTCGTTCTGGCGGACGCGCTTCTTCGCGGATTTGCTGTGGGCCATGGGTTCTCCGAACCTGGGTGGTCGAGTGAGTGATTTCGCGACCTTCGGTCGCGGTGCCGGTCTGAAGACCGGCGCTCCCAGCCGGCCTGAAGACCGGCGTTCCCGTAACTCGCGGTGGAAGAGGGCATTGTACCATCGCGCGCCCGGTCGGGGCCGGGGCGGAAGGAGGACGCGCGGTGCTCAGCTGGCTGGACCGGTATTTCGAGATCGAGGCGCGGGGGAGCACGCCCCGGCGCGAGGTGCTGGCGGGGGCCACCACCTGGCTGACCCTCGCCTACATCGTGCTCGTCAACCCCATCGTGCTCGGGGCCGCGGGGATGGACAGCGGGGCGGTGATGGTGGCCACCTGCATCGGCGCGGCGCTCGCCACCGCCTCCGCGGGCATCTTCGCGCGGCTGCCGGTCGCTCTGGCGCCGGGAATGGGCCTTAACTTCTTCTTCGCCTTCACCCTCTGCGGGGCCGCCGCGGCGGGGGGCTTCGGACTGACCTGGCAGCAGGCGCTCGGCGCCACCTTCATCGCCGGCGTCCTCTTCCTGGCGAGCGCGCTGTTCCGGGTCCGCTCGAGGCTCATGGACATGGTTCCGGAGCCGCTCCGGCACGGGATCGTGGCCGGGATCGGGCTGATGATCGCGGTGATCGGACTCCGCTGGGGCGGCCTCCTCGTCGCCGCCCCGAGCACCTACATCGGGCCGGGCGACATCGGGGCCCGCCCCGTCCAGGTGGCGCTCGTGGGTCTGGCGGTCACCGCCATCCTGGTGGTCCGGCGCATGCCGGGAGCCCTGCTGATCGGCGCCGGAGCGTCCGAACTCCTCAGCCTGGCCTTCGGCCTCACCGAGTTCACCGGCGTGGTCTCGGCGCCTCCCTCGGTCCTTCCCACCCTCTTCGCGGTGGACTTCGGCGGCCTGTTCGCGGCGCCGACGTGGATCGTCGCGGTGGTTGTCCTGCTGATCGTGGACATGTTCGACACCATCGGGACGCTGCTCGGGGTCACGAGCCGGGCCGGGCTGATGAAGGATGGCCGGCTCCCCCGGGCGGAAGCGGCCTTCGCCTCCGACGCCGGAGGCACGATGGTGGGAAGCCTCCTCGGCACCTCGACCATCACCACCTACATCGAGAGCGCCGCGGGCGTCGCCGCGGGCGGCAGGACCGGACTGACGGCGCTGACGACCGCCGGGCTGCTCCTCGCCTCGATGTTCTTCCATCCGCTGCTGTCGGTGATCGGCGGGGTGCCGTTCGGAGAGGGGGTCACCCTCTATCCCGTCGCGGCTCCGATCCTGATCCTGATCGGGATCTTCATGATGCCGGAGATCGCGAAGGTGCCCTGGGACCGGCCGG
>CAYUVU010000114.1:0-7823 GCA_964448205.1 uncultured Acidobacteriota bacterium | reverse complement strand
AGTTGTATGCTGCTGGGATTGCGTCCCAGCACCGTGGCTGCCTCCAGCAACTTTTCCGATGCCTGCAACTCGCCCTCGGCGTGGATGACCTTGGCGCGCTTCTCGCGTTCCGCCTCGGCCTGGCGCGCCAGCGCCCGGGTCATTTCGCCCGGCAGGTCCACGTGCTTGACCTCGACGGACGCCACCTTGATCCCCCAGGGATCGGTGCTCTTGTCGAGGATGCCCTGCAACTGCACGTTCAACGAGTCGCGCTGCGAGAGCAGGTCGTCGAGCTCCACCTGCCCGAGGACGCTCCGGAGCGTGGTCTGCGCGAGCTGCGAGGTGGCATACAGGTAGTCCTCGACCTCGATGACCGCCTTCGTCGGATCCACCACCCGGAAGAAGACCACCGCGTTCACCTTCACGGACACGTTGTCGCGGGTGATGATGTCCTGCGGCGGGACGTCGAAGGCCACCAGCCGCAGGCTGATGCGCACCAGCCGGTCAATGGGGGCGAAGACCAGCACCAGTCCCGGTCCCCGGGGCAAGGGCAACAGCTTGCCGAACCGGAAGATCACCCCCCGCTCGTATTCGTTCAGGACCTTGATCCAGTTGAGAACGAAGATCACCGCGAAAGCGATGGCTACCAGGGCTCCCAGGGGAAGTCCGAAAGTCATGAGTCAGCTCCTTGCTTGTGGGGAGGGTCTTCGGAGGCCGGGCCGACGCGGAGGATCAACCCCTCCACCTCCAGCACCTTCACGCGCTCGCCGGCGCTCACCGGCGCCGCGGCGACGGCGTCCCAGAACTCGCCGTGGACGAACACCTTGCCCTCGCCGCCCGGCGGAATGTCGCTGCGGACGGTGGCGACGAGGCCGATCATGCCCTCCCGCCCGGTCACCGGGGGGCGGCGCTGGGCGCGAAGCACCAGTTGACCCAGGAAGAACACGAGTACCGCAAATACGAGGACGGACGGAAGGACGAGTCCCCAGGTCAGGTTCAGTGCGGGCGTGGGCAGGGATTGCTCCTCGAAGAAGAAGAGAAGGCCAATCACCAGTGCTACCGCTCCCGACAGCCCCATTATGCCGAACGACGGTGTGAGCGCCTCGGCGGTCAGGAGGCCGATTCCCGCGAGCAGGAGCAGCACTCCGAGCAGGCTGACCGGCAGGAAGTTGAGGCCGAAGGCGGCCAGCAGGAGGGCGATGCCTCCGAGAATGCCCGGAATGAGCAGGCCGGGGTTCGAGAACTCGAGGTAGAGCCCGAGCAGGCCGATCATCCCGAGCAGCACCGCCAGGTTCGGGTTGGCGATCACCGAGAGGGCCCGGTCCCGGAAGCTCATCTCGGTCTCGACGATGAGCGCGTCGGCGGTATCGAGCGTGACCTCGGTCCCGTCGATCCGGGTCACCGTCCGGCCGTGGACGGCCGCCAGGAACTCCTCGGTGTTGTCGGCCATGAGGTCGATGAGGCCGGCCTCGAGCGCTTCCGAGGCCGTCCAGCTTCGCGCCTCCGTGACGCCCTGCTCGGCGAGGGCGACGTCGCGCCCCCGTCGCTCGGCGATGGACCTGAGGTAGGCCGCGGCATCGGATTCGACCTTCCGGCTCAGCGTCTCGGGCATCTCGCCGCCCGTCCCGGCGATGGGAGTCGCCGCGCCCATGTTGGTCCCCGGCGCCATCCCCGAGACGTCGGCCGCCAGGGTGATCAGGTAGCCGGCGGAGGCGGCCCGGGAGCCGGAGGGCCCCACGAAGACGGCGACCGGCACCGCGCTGTTCAGGATCGCCTCGATGATCTCCCGCATCGCGGTGTCGAGGCCTCCCGGAGTGTCGAGGCGGACCAGGACGAGCCCGGCGCCCGCCTCTTCCGCCGCGGCGATCGTCGTCAGCACCCGGCGGGCGGATACCGAGTGAATGATGTCCACCACGTCCACCTGATGGACGTCCGGGGCCGCCGCGGCGGACGGCGGTCCCGCGACCGCGAGAGCGAGCCCG
This sequence comes from uncultured Acidobacteriota bacterium, assembly GCA_964448205.1. Lineage (GTDB taxonomy): Bacteria > Acidobacteriota > Vicinamibacteria > Marinacidobacterales > Marinacidobacteraceae > Marinacidobacterium. Next base: position 5,862 of record CAYUVU010000114.1, on the reverse strand, counting down.
ACTGCGGTGATGGTCCGGCGGCGTCGGTCAGGCGTTGTCAAGAGGAATCCCGATCGTGGATCGTGCGGAGTTCGCGGATCTCGAACTCCCGCTCGCCGAGTGGCGTGTGCACGCTCACCTCGTCGCCCACCCGGGCCCCCATGAGCGCCCTCCCGATGGGAGAGCCGGTGGAGACCTTGCCCGCCGCGGCGTCCACGTCCTCGCTGACCACCAGTTCGTAGCGGAACTCCTTGTCGGTGTCGAGATCCACGACCGCGACCTGGCTGCCGAGCGAAACCCGGTCCGCCGGGATGTTGTCCAGGCTCACCATCGAGAGGTCCGCGAGCCGGCCCTTGAGTTGCGCGAGGCGGACGGCGACGTAGGTCTGGCGCTCCTTCGCGGCTTCGTACTCCGCGTTTTCGGACAGGTCGCCGTGCTCGCGGGCCTCCTTGATCTGTTTGGGAAGCCGCAGGTGCAGCTCTTCCTCAAGTTCGCGGACCTCCGCCTCGAGGCGGGCGCGGAAGGACAGTGTCACGGGTAGTGGGAAGCCTTTCTGGAACGAGAAGCGATCAAAATCAGAATAGCACCGCCGGGGCTTCGTTCGCGCGGCCGACGAGGGCCGGCGCCACCCAGGGACAGCGGTCCGAGCGCCGCCCTTGCGGGAGGCACGGCCAGCGGGCATGATCCGCACTCCGAACCAAATGGCGCAACCGAGGGAGGTTCTCCATGCAACAAATCAAGAGCCGCCGGTTGTCCGGTGTCGTGGCTCTCGGGCTCGTCGCCGGGCTGGCGGCGGCCTGGGGCCCTCCTGACGCCGTGGCGCAGGACGTCTCGCTCAGGGTGGGAGACAAGGCGCCCATGTTCCCGAATCCGCTGCCTTCCACCGCGGGCGAATCGCCGGGCGCGGCGAAGCTCGACCTGAGCGCCGCCCTCGGCAAGAAGAACATCGTGCTGGCCTTCTACGTCGCCGACTGGACGGGTGGTTGAACGCTCCAGTTCTCGTCCTACAAGGACGACATCCAGAAGTTTCTGGATGCGGACACCCAGGTCTTCGGAATCAGCGTGGACACCCCCTTCTCCCAGTGGAACTGGCTGGAGGACGTCGGCAAGGACTCGGGCATGATGGTGGCGCCGGCCGCCGACGGAGAACTGCCGGGGCTGGTCTTGCTCTCGGACCGCCAGGCGGAAGTGGTGGGGGCCTACGGCGTGACGCCGCTCGAGATCAACGGAGCGACCTACGCGTCCCGCGCGACCTTCGTGATCGATCGTGAGGGCATCCTCCAGTACGTCAACTACGACTACCAGATCCGTGAGGATTACGAGCCGTTGATGGAAGTCCTGGCCGGGCTGGAGTAGCACGCGAGTACGGCTCCCCGGTCCGTGTCGTCCGCGCCGTCGGCCCTCGTGGTCGCCATGCGCCACGGGCCGGCGAACGCCCTCGACCCGGCACTCGTCACAGAGCTGGGAGCGAGCCTCGACGAGGCCGAGGCGAGTGGCCGGCCGCTGGTCCTGACCGGGAACGATCGTTTCTTCTCGGCAGGTCTCGATCTCGCGGGACTGCCCGAGGACCGGGACGAAATGGGCGAGTTCGTCGACGCCTTCGACGAGTTCGTCCGCCGGCTCTTTCTCTTCCCCCGCCCCACGGTCGCCGCGGTGAACGGCCACGCGGTGGCGGGCGGCGCGATCCTGGCGACCGCCTGCGACGTTCGGATCGGCGCCACCGGGAGCTACCGGATCGGGGTGTCCGAAGTGCAGCTCGGGGTCATCTTCCCGGCGGCGGCCTTCGAGGTCCTGCGGGCCGCCATTCCGCCGGAGCGGACCGCGGAAGTCCTCCTGCGCGGCCGGCTCACGGGACCCGAGGACGCCCTCGCGAACGGTTTCCTGCACGAACTGGCCGAACCGGAAGCGCTGGCGGCGCGCGCGGCGGAATGGGCCGACGAACTGGGCGCCCTCCCCCGCGAGGCCTACGCCCACACCAAGCGGGAACTTCGCGGCGGGTTCGCCGAGCGGGCCCTGAGCCAGGCCGCCGGGAAGCGCGAGCGCTTCCTGGACACCTGGTTTTCGGAGGAATCGAAGGCGCGCCGCGCCGCGATCCTGGGGAGCAGGAAGAGCAGGTAGCGAGGGGGAGCGCTGCGTGCCGGCGCATTGAACGTTGCCGCAGGGTGACGAACGGGGTGGGGATGACGATGAAGTCAAGCGAGGGCCTGAATCATGAAGGAGAGTTCGAGCGGGCCTGGACCGATCGGAGCAACACGTGCATCGAATTGCCTCCGGTCGACGTCAACCGGGTGCTCGCCGGGCACTACCGGACCAGGGAACCGCTCACGTTCACCCGGACCATGATGTGGGACATGGAGGTGAAGAAGGCGTTCCGGCCCGACCTCTACATTCCGTCCGTCGTAGCCGAAGGCAGCGCCCGGACCTGGGGCCGGCGGGCGGCCACCGGCGGCGCCGAATCCTTCATGCGATGTTCCGAGCAGCGCTTCCGGCTGGAGCCGTCGAGGCGCGGGTTGGTCCTGGAACGGGTCTTCCTCAACCCCGCGCGCCAGAGCGCGACCTTCATCGGGGCGCCGGAACTCCTTGACGAGGACGGGAACCTGCTTCGAGCCAGCACGGGACAGCCCCTGTTTCACGTCGAGCACTCGGCTGGCGGAGAGGAATTCCGGCCGCTCAACCGGTGGCGTATCGTCTATCTCACCGGGAGGCCGAAGCAGGAACTGATCGACCGGTTCACACTTGCCGGGGAGGCTCGGCTGCGTGAGTTCTTCGAGGTCTACATCCGACGGGACTTGAGAATCGAGCTGACCCGCGGGGAGATGTCTGATGCTCGGTAGCGCCGTGCAACCCGAGGGGGTCCCCTTCCGATGAAGGTCCGGGACCTCCGCCACGTGGGGCTGCTGTCGCCCGCGATCGCGGCGCAGGCCGGGTTCTATCTCGAGACCTGGGGACTGCAAGGGGCGGGAAAGGACCGTCACGCGCGCTACTTCCGCGGTTCGTCACCGGAGCATCACATCCTCAGCCTGCATGCGGCCGACCGGCGCGGGCTGCACCACCTGGCCTTCCGCGTCGATAGCCGTGAGGCCGTCGACGCCGCAGCCACCGAACTCGGGCGGCGCGGCGTCCGCATCGCGGCGCCGCCGCACGAACTGGAGAAACCCGGCGGCGGCTACGGGCTGCACCTGCTGGACCCGGAAAACCGCTGCATCGAGCTGTCGGCCGGGGTGGTGGGCCACGCGAACGGCTGGTCCGCCAGCCGGGTCGAGCCCCGCCGGCTCTGCCACGTGGTCCTGAACACCGCGCGGTTCGATCAGGTCGTCGAGTTCTACACCGGCGTTCTGGGGTTCCGGGTTTCGGACTGGATCGAGAACCGGATGGCGTTCCTGCGCTGCAGCCGGAAACATCACGTTCTCGCGTTCAGCCGCGCGGATCACCCATCCGTGAACCACGTGGCGTACATGGTGGCGAATGTGGACGGCGTGATGACGGGTCTCGCCAACCTTCGCGCCCATGGGCGCGAGACCGACTGGGGACCCGGGCGTCACGGACCGGGCAACAACGTCTTCGCCTACTTCCGGGACCCGGCAGGCTACGTGTGCGAGTACACGAGCGACATGGAGCACGTCGACGAAGCAACCCACGAACCCGCGGTGTGGAAACAGACGCCCGAGAGTGCGGATCGCTGGGGCACGGCCGGACCCGCCGGCGCCGGAATCCGGAGGGTCATGGCCGGCGACCCTGATCCAGGCTGGGCCGTGAATCACAAGACCCCGGCGATGTAGGAGCGAGCACCGCCCCACCGGGGGACGAGCGCGGCCGGCTCAGGGTTGCGCGCCGAACAGGCGGATGACCTCGCCGGCGGTCATGTCGCCCACGGGCCGCGCCAACCCCGCCTCGCGGACGGAGGCGACCGCCCGCTCGAAGCGGCGCCTTTCACTTTCCGCGAGACGGATGAACTCGACGCCGGCTGCCTCGGCCATCCGCAGGGCCTCGGCGCCGGCGCGTCCAAACGCTTCGGCCCCGGCCGCGGACAGCGAGGCGTCGGCGGCCTCATCGATCCACCGCTGCTGCTCGGGGGCCAGGGACGCGTACACGTCTCGATTCATCAGGAGCACGAACGGCAACCCGGACCCGGGAAGCCAGTCGGTCAGGTAGGCGGCCGGTTCGTGCAACTGAAAGGTGGAGATCCCCGAAGGGGAGATGGCGACGCCGTCGATGACCCCGGTGGTGAGACTCTGGTGGACCACGGTACCCGGCTGCATGACGGCGCTGGCGCCGAGCGCCTCGATGAAAGGGATGAAGCTCCGTGAGGAGACACGGATCTTGAGACCGCGCATGTCTTCCAGCGTCCGCACCGGTGTGTCGCGGGTGAGCAGCACCGGGGCGTCATTGGACCAGATTCCGAGGACCTTCGCTTCGTATTCCCGCTCCAGAACCGGCAGGGCGCGGAGGAGAGCCTCGGTGCAGTCCCTGGTGGTCTTGCAGATACCCGGATAGCCGATCAGGTCGGTCTTCGGAAAGAGGTCGGCGGTGTAGGAAGGCACGGCGAGCGCGATGTCGGCCACCCCGCCGACCAGAATCGAGTACTGCGCCGGTGGCGACGAGTTCAGAGCGCCCGCCGGGAACTGCCTGACCGTCAGCCTGCCGTCCGACAGCTCTGCGAGTTCCCGGGCCAGCGGCGTGAACACGGCCTCGTTCAGGGGGTGATCCGCTGCCAGGAAATGCGCCAGCGACAACTCCCTGGTATCCGTCACGCCTCCGCATCCGGAAACGGCGAGCCATCCGGCCGCGAGAACGAGAGTCCGCCTCGCGGACGCCGCTTCAGGACGCACGCGGCGAGGTGGCCGAAACACGGAGAGTGAGGACGTCCGTGTTGTGAAACTGCTGGTGTCGCACCGAGGACGCGAAGTGCCGGAGGAGCCGCAGGGAGATCTCCTGATCCAGACGTTCCGCCCTGGTCGGCGTGCCCAGCCAGGCGAGACGGTCCTGGAGATTGAAATCGTCGCCGCTTCCCGCCCCGACCCTGAACTCCAGAACGGCTTCGTCGTCCTCCCGGCAAGCGGTCACGAGCAGTTCGCGTCCCCCGGCGTCCGCCGTTTCCTCCGCCTCCTCCGCTTCCCGGCGCGACTGCACGAGCGTCAGCAGCGCCTCCTCGGTGGCCGCTTCCAGCCGCGCCCGCGCTGCCCCCAGGCCGTTCGCGGCGGCAAACGCCTGAACGAACTCCGTGATCCGGGGCAGCTCGGCGGCGTCGAGCCTGCCCCTGAACCGCGTCTTCCGGCGCGCCATGAGGCCGGTCAGCAGCACCGCGACCACGCCCCCGGTGACCAGCCCGTTGGCCAGCAGACCGCCCGCAAACACCGCGAAGAAGTCGGGAAAGATCATGTCGAACTCGAAAGCGAGGCCCGTCCAGAACGAGACGCCCGCGATCAGGCCGTTGCGCGGGTTCGCGCCCATGCTCGTCACGACTTCCCGCATGCCGACCGTGAACAGCGTCGCCATGACCACGGCGATGGCGGCGGCCACGACGGCGCCCGGGATCGCGAGGACGAGAGCGAGCGCCTTCGGCAGGAAGGCCAGGACGACGAAAGCCGATCCGGCCACCACGCCGATACTGCGCGCTGCGGCGCCCGTGACTTCGACCGCGGCCACCGCTCCCGGATACGAGGTGGCGGGCATCGTTCCCGCCACGCCCGCCAGAAGGTTGCCGGCGCTTTCCGCAGTCAGGGCGCGCTGCACCGCCCGGTAGTCGACCGCGCGGGACCGGCGCCACGCCACCCGCTGCGCGCCGACCGCGACGGCGACCGACTTGGTCGAGCCGACCAGCGTCACGAACAGGAACGCCGGCAGCAGTCCCCAGAACGCGGGCCCGAACTCGAGGTCCAGACC
>CAYUVU010000113.1:0-2128 GCA_964448205.1 uncultured Acidobacteriota bacterium | reverse complement strand
TCCAGGTTCCGAACGCCGCTACGGTCAGAGCGATGAACGAATTGAACGAAGGGCGCGGCCGCCGCTTCGAAAATGTGGAGAAACTCCCATGACGGGGTGGTCCTGCACACCCGGCCCATCGCGACGATGGCGGAAACGGCTTTGAACGCCGGTCTCAAGACCGGCACGCGCGGCGCTCCGCGCCGCGCACGTCACAACGCTGCGTCGCTCTGATGGCGCCCCCGGCGTCTCAAGGCGGTGTCAGCACCCGGCAACGCTCACGTCACTTCGTCGACAGGGTGCTCGTTCTCGAGATCCTGAAAGAGTTCCTCCACATTTTCGAAGCGGCGGCCGCGCCCTTCGTTCAATTCGTTCATCGCTCTGACCGTAGCGGCGTTCGGAACCTGGACTGCGAACGGCAGCCGCTTTTCCTCCGCTACCCGGCGGAGCAGCAGGCGAATCGCTTCCGACACCGAGAGGCCCATTTCCCGAAGCGCTTCCGTCGCGCGGTCCTTGGTGTCGCGATCGAGGCCGGCGCGGACGACGGAATCAGCTCTCATTGGGTGAATGTAGCCCTATTGTCGCTACACCTGCGTCGTCCGGCGAATCCGTCGCCGTGATTCGGGTTCCGGCCGAGCAATCAGACCGTGTTGGCGTTCCCGCCGGCGGGGAAGCCTCCTAGAATCGTCCGATGGCCGAACAACCCCAACCGGAAACCCCCGAGCAGGAGATCGAGGTCCTGCTCGACGAGCAGCGAGCGTATCCGCCGCCGGAGGATTTCCGCCGGCAGGCCTGGATTCAGGACGACTCGATCTACCGCGAGGCCGCCGCCGATCCTGAGGCCTTCTGGGCCGCCCAGGCCGAGCGGCTCGAGTGGAGCCGCCGTTGGGACCGGGTCCTCGACTGGAAGCCGCCCTTCGCGCGCTGGTTCGTCGGCGGCAAGCTGAACGCGAGCGTCAACTGCCTCGACCGGCACCTCGCGAACGGCCGCGGCGATCGGCCCGCGATCCTCTGGGAGGGGGAGCCGGGCGACCGGAAGACCCTGACCTACGCGGACCTCCACCGGGAGGTCTGCCGCTTCACGAACGTCCTGCGCGGCCTCGGCGTGCGGAAGGGCGACCGGGTCGCGATCTACCTGCCCATGATCCCGGAGCTCCCGGTCGCCATGCTTGCCTGCGCCCGGATCGGGGCCCCCCACAGCGTGGTCTTCGCCGGGTTCTCGGCGCAGTCGCTCCGGGACCGGATCAACGACGCCGAGGCCAGGGTGCTGATCACCGCCGACGGCGGCCACCGGCGCGGCGGGATCGTGCCGCTGAAGGCGATCTCCGACGAGGCGCTCGAGGACACCCCCTCGATCACCGGGGTGGTGATGGTGCGCCGCACCGGCGAGGACGTCCCCATGGTGGCCGGCCGCGACCACGACTGGGCGGAACTCATGGCGGGAGCCGCCGGCACGGCGGAACCCGAAGAGATGGACGCCGAGGACATCCTCTACATCCTCTACACCTCGGGCACCACCGGGAAGCCCAAGGGGATCGTGCACACCACCGGCGGCTATCTGACCCAGGTCACCGCCACCGCCCGCGCGGTCTTCGACCTGAAGGACTCGGACGTCTGGTGGGCGGCGGCGGACATCGGCTGGGTGACCGGCCACTCCTACATCGTCTACGGCCCGCTCGCGCTCGGGGTGACCCAGGTCATGTACGAGGGCGCGCCCGACACCCCAAACCGCGCCCGCCTCTGGTCCATCGTGGAGCGCTACCGGGTGACCTGCTTCTACACCGCGCCGACGGCAATCCGCGCCTTCATGAAGTGGGGAACCGAGCATCCGGCGGCTCACGATCTCGGCTCGCTGCGCCTCCTGGGAACGGTGGGGGAGCCGATCAACCCCGAGGCCTGGGTCTGGTACCACCGGGAGATCGGCGGCGGCCGCTGCCCCGTGGTGGACACCTGGTGGCAGACGGAAACGGGATCCATCATGGCGACCGCGCTTCCCGGGGTGACCACCCTGAAGCCGGGTTCCGCGACCCATGCCTTCCCCGGAATCTCGCTCGAGATCCTCGACCGGCGGGGCGGGCGCGTCGAGGTCGGCGGCGGGCTGCTCGCCATCACGAAGCCCTGGCCCTCGATGCTGCGCGGCATCTGGGGC
>CAYUVU010000112.1:0-6049 GCA_964448205.1 uncultured Acidobacteriota bacterium | reverse complement strand
CGATCCTGAGTTCGAGCGTGTCCTCGATGGCGACGATCCGCTCGTCTTCGGGCAGGAGTTCGATCAGCGCGTTCAGGAGCGTGGTCTTGCCCGACCCCGTGCCGCCGGATACGAGGACGTTGCGGCGGGCGAGCAGGGTCGCCCGGGCGGTTTCGAGCACCGGCTCCGGCAGCGAACCCATGCGCGCGAGGTCGTCGGCCGTGAACGCCCGTCCCCCGAACCGGCGGATCGTTATCGCGACCTCGGGCGCGGCAGGCGGCGTGCAGATGGCGACCCGCGATCCGTCGCCCAACCGGGCGTCGAGGACCGGCCTTGCGGCGGGATCGAGCCCGAGCGGCCGGGCGATGTGGATCGCCGCGCGGTGGAGCCAGGCGGCGGTGAGTCCGGGTGCCTCGTGGGGCTCCAGCTTCCCGGCCCGCTCGACCCAGACGTTGCCGGGTCCGTTGACCATGATCTCGGAGACTTGCGCGTCTTCGAGCAGCTTCCCCAGACCCGGAAGGAACGGGGCGAGGTGGCCGACACCGCTTGCGCGCTTCATATCCGCCCCTCCTCCCGGAGCCGCCAGTAGCCCGTCTCGCGAGGCAGGTAGTGCGGCTTCAGGTAGACGCGGCGGGCCGGGAGCGACTCGACCCCGTCGTAGGGGAGGCATATGGCCTGGTAGTTGGCGAGCAGCGCGAACTCGCGGGGCGTGAACACCGGCTCGCTCTGCCGGCGGAACGACTTGCTCGCGCCGATGGTGCCCCGCCCGCCTCCGGCGCGGCCCGACAGGAGCGAGAACTCGGGCCTGCCGGTGGTCTCGGTGAACGTGTAGGAGGCCCGCGTCTTCATGACGCTCCCGCACATCTCGGAGGCGGCCTTGGCCGACGCCTCGTCGGACAGCGACAGGAAGATCCGGGTGCGGAGGGTCTGGACGAGGGTGCGCCATGCCTCTCCGGAGGGAAGCACGGAGCGGAGCGACGAGGGCGACTGCGTGGCGATGATGGGGATGTAGCGTCACTGCCGCGTGAGCGCGAACGCCTTCTCGTCTCCGGACGGATCGTCCTGGCCCACGGTCGCAAAGGCCTGATACTCATCGCAGATGAACACGGCGGGCCGCATGTACCGGTCGGGCCGCCGCGCGGCCTCGGCGGGCCTCCGGAGCAGCGCCTGCATCCACGCGCTCTTGAGCAGGACGCCGATGGCGCGTGCCAGGGCGGGGTTGGCCCCGGCGGGCATGTTGAGCGCCAGCACCTTGCCGCCCTCGATCAACTCGGCGAGCGGCGGCAGCCGCCTGCGGAGCCCCGGCACGGGATGGGCGGGACCCTCGGCATCGGCGTTCTCGGCGGGCGCGGCTTCACCGGGCGGCGGCGGGCAGAACACGGTCGCCACGTCGGGCTGGTCGAAGAGCGAGAGGAACACGCTGATCCCCTCGACGATCGAGGTGCGGAGCTTGGCGTCGAGCGCCGACCAGTCCTTGTCGTACCACCGCTCGATGGCTTCGACGCTCTCGGCGAACTCTTGCCCGGCATCGCCTCCGATGGGCTCCGTCTCGTACGCAACGCCCAGTTCCTTGAGCTTCGCCCGCAGCGGCGGATCGAGCCTGCATCCGACCCTCGCGGTCCCGGGCACGGCCTCCCATGCCCCGTCTTCGAGCGCGCCCTTGTGTTCGGTCAGGTCCGTCGCGGCGATCATCGCCCGGAGGGGACGGACCTCGTCGGCCATCGCCCGCGCCTCGCCGATCTTCGCGGCCAGAAGCTCCGCGTCGACCGTGCAGCGGTAGACGTCGCGGAGCGTGACCCAGCCCCCCGGCCGGAGCCGGTGGAGCTCGACAATCCACCGGACGAGGTTCGTGTACGCCTGCTGCCAAAACGGCTCCCTGCTCTTGCCGAAGAGCTGGTTGATGAGCGACGCTACGCCGTAGGCCATCGAGTAGGAGTCGAGGAGCGGGTCGTCGAGCGGGTTCCATTGGAGCGATCCGTCGAGCCCGATTTCGAGGTAGTCGTCCGCGCGTCCGGCGTCTTCCAGGATGCTCCGCACCTGAACGCAGAAGTCGCCCTTGACTTCGAGCACGAGCGCGCCCGCCCTGCGCTTGGGGTCGTCCGCCCGCCAGTGGAGCAGCTGCCGGGCGAACGGGTACATGCAGGCCGTGGTCTTGCCGGTGCCGACGGCCCCGACGACGAGCAGCCCGGTGTAGAGCCCCTTCTCGGGGATGACGAGCCACGACGGCCGCTCGCTCTCTTCCGGCACGGTCGGATGGTGCAGTTCGCCGACCACGACCGAGGGCGCGGCGTCCGCGGGCGAGTTGGGCCACTCGGGCAACCTGCCGCGCCGCCTGAACCGGAAGAGCGGCTGGAACCAGACGCGCCAGACCGAGAGGACGAGCGATCCGGCGAGCACGACGGAGACGGCGGGCCACGCGTAATGCCAGACGCGGACGGCGGCGTGCAGGCCCGGATCGTGCCCCGCGATCAGGTCGAGATAAGGGTTCGCGTCCGCGGGCGGGAACGGCGACCTGAGCGCCCGGGCGCCGGCCGCGCCTGCGGCGGCCCCGATGATGGCGAGGGTGCCGGACTTCATCGGCGTAGCCTCCTTCCTGAAAGGATCGATGGCTGGGAGCGACCCGAGGGGGCGGGGCCCGGGGTGCGCAAACGCGCACGGCCCCGAACCCGTAGCAGGCCCTCGGACTGCGGGGTCGCTCCCAGCCCCGCCGAAACGGCCCGCGCGGCCCCGGCCGTCCGGGCCGTCGAGGCGCAAGACGTTCGGGCGCGGCGACTTGCGCCGCCCCGCCGGTGCGCACGTCCGGAGCGCCGGGGTGCGCATCGGCGCCCCGTGTCGTTTTCGGGGGCGGGAGCGGCCATGACCCGCGGCGCGGGAGGTGCGCAAATCATCGGTAGAGGACTCCCGCGAGACGGGTCGTCCGCCAGGCGCGGGCGCGGCTCAGTCCGCCCCGCCCGGCTTGCCGGCGGGCCTCCTTCTCAAGCGCGACGCTGCGCTTCAGCGCGGCTTGCAGCCCGCCGTACTCGCCGAGGACTTCCACGGCGCCCCTGTGGATCGCTCGCTCGATCCGGGCCAGTTCGTCGGCCACGCCGGGGTCCGCCTCGCCGCGGCCGGAGTCCTCGGACCAGCGGCCCAGCACCCGACGCGCGCGCTCCGTCTCGTCCCTCGTGCGTCCGACGGCGACGGCTTCGACGGAGTGGCCGCGCCGGGCGAGCGCGCTCCAGAGGCCCCGGTGCGCCGTCGCCCAGGACCGGACCCCGCTGACGGTGTCGTGGCCGGGTTCGGCGTAGACGAACACGGCGCGGTCCGGCTCGACGGCGACCGGCAGCTTGACGGGGAAGTAGCGGCGGGTGTCGCCCGCCGCGCCCCGGTAGAGGCGGGACGGCAGGAGCCTCCGCTCGATCCCGAGCGCCTCGAACGCCGCGACCTTCTCGTCCTCGGTCGGGAGCCAGGGGAGATCCGTGTGCTCGATCACGTAGTCGAGCGAGAGCAGGCGCCGCATCAGAACCCGGGGGGACGCGGGTCGGCGGTGGCGGATGTGCTCGGCCCCGAACGCCCGGTAGAGCCGCCGGGAATGGATCCGGCAGACCCGCCCGATCCCCCGGATGCCGGGCACCGTCTCCTCGGCGGCCAGTCCCTGCGCGATCAGGGCGTGAACCATGCGGCGAGCCCGGTCGTGGTGCGTGGCCAGGAACCGCGTGGCCTGCCTCCGGGTGAACACGCCGCTGTGGAGGCAGACGAGCGCGATCCATTCGGCCTTGGCTCCCGTCCAGCCGAACGGTTCGAGCACCTTCTCCCGTCCCTTGAGGTGGTGGAGGGTCATCGCTCCTCCCCAGTGACGAGCGCCCGGTCGGCCCGGAGATAGGTGACGAGGAGCCCCATCGGGTTGTGGACGACGAGCTCGTTCGGGATCGAGTCGAGGAACTCGAACCGGAGCGTGAGCGACCAGCGCTCGCGCCGGATCTCCCGCTCGCCGTCGAGGTGGACCACGTCGAAGTCGGCCGTCGCGCCGTGCGGCGGCTCCGGCGCGGGGTGGATGCGGAGCACGACCTGCTCGACCTCGGTCTCGGTCTCGGCGGTCCCCGCCGCCACGCTCGCGACCTCGGCACCGTCCCTCTGGAACGCGGCGTTCGCCAAGTCCGTCGAGAGGAACCGGAGGCTCCGGGTCCATTGCTCCTGGACCGTCGCGCGGCGGCGCGAGTGGAAGTCGTGGACGAACCGGTTCAGGAAGTATTTGGTGGTCGGATCGAGCGGGTCCGCCTGCGCGGTCGCCGCCTCGTAGGCCAGCGCCTCGGCGCGGCCCACTTCGTCCACCCGGACGACGATGGGCTTGGGCGGCTCCGCGCCCGCGATCCTGAGCAGCACGAAGACGCCGAGCACCATGCTCGCCGAGAGCAGGATCAGGATCGTCCGGAGCTTCCGGTTCGCCTGGACGGCCTCGCCCCAGATCTCGGCGTACTCGCGGCCCGCGTCACGGTCTCGTTTCATCATCGGGGTCTCCTTGAAGGCTCAGACGGGGGGCTTGGCGGGGACGGCCGCGCCGCCCGCGCCGCGCATGACGAGGGCCATGAACCCGGACCCGGACGAGCCGGAACCGGAGACGAGCATCGAGGCGAGCTCCCCGACCTTGAGTCCGGCCATGAGGCCGCAGGCGACCAGCGGCATGAGCACGACGGCCCAGAGCCAGAGTTCGAGCGGATCGGCGCTGCCGGTGCCCATCAGCGCATCGGCGTAGGTCGTGATGTAGCCCATGCCGACGCCCATGAAGACGCGGAGGATGGCACCGGCCACCACGCCGTAGAGCGTGTAGACCATCATGGTCCGGAACCATCCCCAGAACAGGAACGCGAGCGGCTCGAAGAGCAGAAACGGGATCAGGACCGGACCCAGAAGGATCGCGATGGCGAGCGCGACCTGCGCCCAGATCACCTGCGCGTAGGTGACGCAGAAGAGCGCCAGCAGGCTCAGCACCAGCGACGCGCCCATCACGAGCGACACGAGCGAGGAGAAGAGCACGGTGACCCCCGCCGTCACGACCGACAGCAGGTTGCCGCTCGACCACGCCGCGCCCAGGTGCGCGCCGTAGGCCTGGACGAGCGCGGTCATCTCCGAATACCCGGCCGACACCACGTCGGAGAGGAACAGGTTCTGGAGCCAGATCCCGCCCCCGGCGATCATCGCCGGGAACGTGAACCCGACGCCGGGGATCGGGACGGCGTAGTAGTGGAGCAGCGTGCGGGGGATCGCGATCCCGATCACGAGGCGCACGATCTCCCAGGGGTGGAACGTGCCGCTGAACGCGATCTTGAGTCCGGTCCAGGCGACCATGACGGCGGCGAGTCCGCCCCACAGCTGGAGCCCGACGGCCTGAATGTCGGGCGCGGCCCCGCCGACGACGGAGTCGAGCACGATGTCCAGGAAGCTCTTGAAGTCCTGAAGCCGGTCCGGCGGGATCTGCGTGGGAACGTTCGGGTCGATGGACTGCGGGGGCAGTTGCATGGTCGGCACGCCCCTACCGGTAGAACGACGGGATGCGGAACAGCAGCCCATCGCGGAGCGCGGACCGGTTCAGCGAAGCCGCGTCCCGCATCGTCACCGCCAGCGCGTTCGCCCGAGCTCGGCCGTCATGCCAGCGGCCGAGCCATTCGAGGCGGGCAAGTTCGGCCTGCCTCGCCCGGCTCGCCTCGCGGGCGGCTTCGTGGGCGAGCACCTGGCCTGCGGCCGCGTCGATCCTGCCTTGGCTGAGCGCGGCGGCCACCCGGGCCTGCTGGAGCGCCGTGTTCGACAGGTTCCGGTTCGCGGTGAGGCCGGCGAACGAACCCCGCGCGCTCTCGACCGTCTCCGCGAGCGTGGCCGCCGCATCCAGCGCCGCGTAGTCGAGCACGCGCCGCCGGTCGGCGGCCTCGCGGGCGCGGCGGTGGTCCTCCAGCGCGCGCGTCGCGGCTTGGGGCGGAAGGTTCGCAAACAGAGCCAGGATGTCGGCCTCGCTCACGCGGCCGGCCGTTCCGTGCGCGACGGACCCGGTTTGCGCTCCGACTTCAGCCGCCCGGCGCGAAGCACGGGCGATGCGGAC
>CAYUVU010000111.1:0-28616 GCA_964448205.1 uncultured Acidobacteriota bacterium | reverse complement strand
CGTGAGCGAACTGGGGCTCGCGGCGGTGGTGCGGCCCCTCGATCCCGGAGAGGAATCCCCGGAACTCGACGTCGTCCAGGTCAATCCGCTCGGGGAAGCGGTCTACGCCACCCCGGCGATCGCGCCCTCGCGCCTCTACATCCGGACCGTCGAAGCGCTCTACGCCTTCGGTCCGGAGTAGCACCGCTCCGCGTACCGGAGGAGCGCCCGGTCTTCACCGGGCCGCCGTGAAGGCGATGACCGGGGGGTTCTCGAGGAAAGCGTCCCAGAAGGGGTTCCCGCGCTCAGCGGGGTCGAGCGAAACCCCCAGCCAGCGGAACTCGCGGAATCCCGCTTCGTCGAAGGCGCGCCGATAGGTCTCCGGGCTCTCGTAGTAGTTGTCGAACTCGAAACTCGCGCCGTCCGGGTTCGTGAGGCGGTAACGGATCGGCGCCCCCGCGATGGGGACGGCCGGCCCCGTCTTGACGATCCCGTACTTGCTCCAGGAGACGGTTCCCCGCGGCGGGTTCAGCACGTTGTCGTTGAACCCGACGAGGCGGCCGCCGGGGCGGAGCGCGGCTCGCGCGACCTCCAGGAAGCGGACCAGCTTCCCGGCGCTCCCGGCGTAGTGCAGGAGGTACATGGCGACGACCAGGTCCACCGTGGCTTCGGGCCGGTACTCCGCGGCGTCGGAGCAGACATAGCGGCATCCGAGAGGGTTCTCGCGTTCCTGCCGCTCGGCCAGCCGGATCATCTCTCCCGAGACATCGACCCCCGTCACCTCGGCCGCGCCCGCGATCCGGAGCAGCCGGGTGTAGAACCCCTCCCCGCACGCGAGGTCCAGCACGCGCAGCCCGCGGACGTCGCCGAGGGCCTCGAAGAGCGTGTGGCGCTCGACGTGCCTCCGGAATAGAAGCTGCTTCGAATCCTGATAGGCGGCGGCGATCGCGTCGTACTGGGCCACGCCCATCGAGCATATCCGGCGGCGCGCGGGATAATGGGCTCGCCACCATGGACTTTCGCTACCGCGGCGAGCCGGACGGCTCACGGAGGCGAAGCCAGGCGAGCGGAGGAGCCGACGTGAAAACACTCTCTGTCCTCTTGGCGGCGCTCGCGCTGCTTCTCGCACCTTCCGCAACCGCTCAGGAGGATCAGGGCGAAGCGCTCCGCGGCGCCGCCCGGGAGGGTGACGTCGACCGCATCGAAGAACTGCTCGCGGCCGGCGCCGACGTGGACGCTCCCAACCGCTACGGCGCCACCGCGCTGTTCTTCGCCGCCGACCGGGGACACCTGGACGTCGTCCGGCGCCTGGCCGATGCCGGGGCCGCCCTCGACATCGAGGACCGCTTCTACCAGATGACGGCCCTCAGCCGGGCCGCGGGTTCCGGCCACCGGGAGGTCGTCTTCTTCCTGCTCGCCCGAGGGGCGCCGGGCGCCGGCGGGCTGCTGGTGCGGGCGTCGCGGCAGGGCGACGAGGAGCTGCTGCGGGCCATCCTCGAGAACGGAAACTTCGACGAGGACGCGCTCGCGGCCGCGCGGGAGGCGGCGGACTCGGCAGACATCGCGGCTCTCCTCCGGGAGGGGAGCGCGCGGGCGGTGGCGGCGCCCGAACTCACCGAGGAGGCCCGGCAGCAACTCGCCGGGAGCTACTGGAACGAGACGGCGGAGCGGGGGGTACGGGTCGCGTCCGAGGACGGGATGCTCCGGGCGCGCAACTTCGAGCGCGATGCCGATTCGGGGAACGAGCGCTTCACCGGTCCCCCGGTCGCCCTCGCGCCGCGCGGTGGCCCGCGGTCCTTCGTGACGGAGAGCGGAGCCCGTTACGGCTTCCCGGGACGAGGCGGCATGGTCGAGCGGCTGATCGTGGAAACCGGTGGCGAGACGGTGGCCTACGGGCCCGAGGGTGAGGCCGAGAGCCGCGCTGCGGCCCGGGAGGTTGCCGAGGCGCCCGTGGTGTCGGAAGCGGCTTCCGCGCCCGGGGACCTGGCGCCCATCCGGCCGCGCCCCTGGCCGCAGTTCCGAGGCCCCCGGGGCTCGGGAATCGCCGACGAGCAGGGCGTGCCGCTCCGCTGGAACGCGGCCGACGGCGAGGGGATCGCCTGGGAAGCCGCCCTCCCGGGTCTCGGGGTGTCGAGTCCGATCGTGTGGGAGGACCGCGTGTACGTGGTGATCGCCGCGAGCCTCACCGAGGACTCCGAGTTTCGGATCGGCCTCTACGGCGACGTGGCGCCGGTCCAGAACGACAGCGCCCACCGCTTCGAGCTGCGCGCCTACGACCTGGCCAGCGGCGCTCCCGCGTGGGCGACCGAACTGCGCCGCGGCGTACCGAAGACGCGCCGGCACACGAAGTCGAGCCAGGCCAACGCCACCCCGGTGACCGACGGCGAGCGGATCGTCACCCTGCTCGGGAGCATGGGCGTGCTGCTCTGCCACGACCTCGAGGGCAACCTCCTCTGGGAGCGTGAAGTCGGGGTCCTGAACAGCGGCTGGTTCTACGACCCCGACTACCAGTGGGGCCACGCTTCCTCGCCGGTGATTCACGGCGGCGCCGTCATCGTCCTGGCGGACGTCCACGGCGACGCCTTTCTCGGCGCCTTCGATCTCGAGGACGGCGAACCCCTCTGGCGGACCCCCCGCGACGAGGTCTCCACGTTCTCCACGCCGTTCGTGCACGACTTGGGAGGAGACGCCGAGGTCGTCGTGAACGGCACCGTGATCCGGGGGTACGACGCCGCCACCGGCGCCGAGCGCTGGCGGCTCGGCCCCAACTCGGAGATCCCCATCAGCGTGCCGCTGCTCGGTGACGGCCTGCTGTTCGTCCAGGCCGGCTATCCACCCATCCGTCCCATCTACGCCATCCGTCCCGGAATGGAGGGCGACCTGAGCCTCGCTCCCGGGGAGGACTCGAGCGAAGCGATCGCCTGGAGCAAGAGCCGTGGCGGGGTGTACATCCCCTCGCCGATCTTCTACCGCGGCGTCCTCTACCTGGGCGCGAACAACGGCCGTCTCTCGGCCTACGACGGCGAGACCGGAGAGCGTCTCTACCGCGCCCGGATCGGGGGCATCGGAGGCTCCTACGCGGCTTCGCCGTTCGCCGCCGACGGCCGACTCTACTTCACCACCGAGGAAGGGGACACCTTCGTGGTGCGGGCGGGACGCGAATACGAGCTCCTCGCAAAGAACAGCGTGGACCGGATCGTGATGGCGTCGCCGGCGGCGAGCGGCGGCGTGCTCGTCATCCGGGCGATCGACCGGCTCTTCGGGATTACCCGCTAGCAGGCCTCCGTTCCTGCGCCGGCCCGCCCGCCCCTCTACAATTGGCCGCACTCCCGGAGGTTGCCTCGTGCTCCGAATCTCATCTCGCACTCTGCTGGTCCTGTTGATTCCCGGTCTTCTGACCGCGGGAGTCCTCTTCGCCGAGGATTGGCCCCACTGGCGGGGTCCGTCGCACGACGGGGTCAGCGGTGAAACCGGCTTGCCGGTGGAATGGGACACCGAGAACGGGATCGTGTGGAAGTTGCCGATGCCCGCCTGGAGCGGCGCGACGCCCATCATCTCGGGAGACACGATCTTCCTGAACGTCTCCATTCCGGAGGACGCCGCCGGAGTCCCCGCCAACCCCTCCGAGAGTAACCGCCGCCGGCGCGGAGCGGTCGAGGGACGCGGCAACGTGGCCTATTCCGGGCACATCGAACTCTGGGCGCTCGACAAGGCCGACGGGACGCCGCGCTGGAAGCGGCACCTGAGCGACCGGGACACGCGCGGCCGCAAACAGAACATGTCCTCGCCCTCGCCGGTAACCGACGGCACCCACGTCTTCGTGCTGACGGGGACCGGCATCCTGAAGGCGTTCGACTTCGCGGGAACGGAGCTCTGGTCGCGCAACATCCCGGCCGACTACGGCGATTTCGGACTGAACTGGGGTTACGCGAGCAGCCCGCTCCTGTTCGAGGACGCGCTCTACGTGCAGGTGCTGCACGGGATGAAGACCGACGACCCGTCCTACCTCCTGCGCATCGACAAGGCGACCGGAGAGACCGAGTGGCGCGTGGAGCGGCCGACCGAGGCGATTCGGGAATCTCCCGATTCCTACACGACGCCCTTCGTGCACGACGTGGACGGGCGCTTCGAGCTGGTGATCACCGGGGGCGACGTCGTCACGGGACATGACCTCGACACCGGCCGGGAGCGCTGGCGCTCCGACGGCCTGAACCCGGAGAACAACGGCGCCTACCGGATCGTGGCGTCACCCGTGGTCAAGGACGGGATCATTTACGCCCCGACCCGCGTGAAGCCGCTGCTCGCCCTGCGTACCGGCGGGGAAGGGGACATCACCGACTCGCACCGCATCTGGTCCTTCGACCGGGGGCCCGACGTCCCGAGCCCGGTGACCGACGGCGAGCGCTTCTACGTGGTGACCGACAACGGGGTGATGTACGCGCTCGACGCCAAGACCGGCGAGGTCCTGCTGGGGCCGACCCGCCTGCCGTCCGGCACCTACAGCGCCTCGCCGGTGCTGGCCGAGGATCGCATCTACATCATCAACGAGGACGGAGTCGCCACGGTGGTGGGGCTGGGTCCGGATGCCCTCGAGATCCTCGCCACCAACGACATGGAGGCCTACACCCTCAGCTCCATGGCGATGTCCGGGGGCCGGATCTACCTGAGGACTGCCGAAGCGCTCTACTGCATCGGCGACTGAGCGGCCGGGTCGGGCCGCCGGGATCAGGCCGCCGCCCGGCTGCGGCGCGTGCCGAGGTACGCGAAGAGGAGAAGCGCCGCCGAAGCCGCGATCCCCAGAAGGTTGGGCAGAGCGAACAGTTCGCCGGCCGCCGGCGGCCATAGCAGGAGCGCGGCCGCGGTCAGGGCGGCGGCCCGAACGGGCGCCGTGAGCGGGCCGAACAACCAGCCCACGATCCCCGCGGAGAGGAGCAGGACGACCGCGCTGCCCAGAAGGACGGCGACGACTGCCCCGGGGACACCGCGGCCCGTGTCCAGGATCAACAGCAGTTCCGGCCGGAACACGAAGAAATAGGGCAGGGCGAACCCGGCGAGCGCGTAGCGGAACGCGGTGAGCGCGGCGGGGATGATCGGAGTGTTGGCGATGCCCGCGGTGGTGTAGGCGGCGAGCGCTACCGGCGGCGTCACCATGGACATCATCCCGAAGTAGAAGATGAAGAAGTGGACCGACAGGGGTGGGACACCGAGCTGGCCGATCACCGGCCCGATGAGGATCGCCATCAGGAGGTAACAGACGGCGGAGGGAAGCCCCATGCCCAGGACGATCGACCCCACCATGATGAGGAGAAGGGCCGGGAGCAGTCCTTCGCCGGCGACGGACAGGACGGCCGCGGGAAAACGGGTGCCGAGACCGGTCAGGGTGACCATTCCCAGGATGATTCCGACGGCCCCCGCGGCCGCGACCAGGGGGGCGGCCCCCTGTGCGATGCGGCCCAGCGCATCCAGCAGCTTTCGCAGATCGGGACGGGTGCTGCGGTGCCAGAGGGAGGCCAGGACCACGATCAGCAGGGCGACGCTGACCGCCCGGAACACGGTTCGCCCCGCGATGAGGGCCACGACCAGCGAAACGAGGCCGACCCCGAACACGATGCCCGCCTGCAGGGGGACCTTCTCGCCCGCCTCCTCCGGCCCGCTCTCGTCCGCGGCCGTCACCAGGTGGCGGCGGGCGTGCAGGTGGACCATCGCGATCAGCGCGACGTAGTAGAGAAGGGCGGGGAGGATCGCCGCCTGCACCACCTGGAGATAGCTCACCGGCGGGTCCACCAGTTCGAGCATCATGTAGGCGGCGGCGCCCATCACCGGGGGAACGAGGGCCGCCCCGGAACTCGCCGCCGCGGTGATCCCGGCCGCGGCGCGCGCGGTGAAACCGGTGCTCCGCATCAGCGGGATGGTCACCGTGCCGGTGGTGGCGGCGTCGGCGACGGCGCTTCCGGAAAGCGATCCCATCATGGCGTTCGCGACCACCGACACCTTGGCCGCTCCTCCCACCGTGCCGAGGAAAAGGCGGCGGGCCGAAGTGGTGATGAACCGGATGGCTCCGGTCGCCTGCAGCATCGCCCCGAAGACCACGAACAGGAACACGTAGGCGAACATGACCTTCATCGCGATCCCGAAGACCCCCTGACTCTGCAGGAAGCCCTGAGAAGCGACGCGGGCCAGGGAATAGCCCCGGTGGGGGAAGAGGAGTTCCGGGAGGTACGGGCCGACGGCGGCGTACAGGAGGAAGAGGCCCGCCAGGATCGGCAGGGCGGGCCCGATCACCCGCGCGGTGGCCGCGAGCACGCCGAACAGGCCGAGGAGTCCGAGCGCGATGTCGAGACCCGTCTCCCCGCCGGCACGCTCGCCGAGGGTGCTGGGGCCGAATCCGCTCCAGTAGAGGACGTAGGCGCAACCCGCCACGGCGGACAGGAGACCCAGCAGGTCGATCCCGCGCCGCCACCAGGGATCGCCGGGCCTCATCCGGATCAGGAAGCACAGCGGCAGGCCAAAAAGCGCGAAGGCGGCCAGTTGGGCCTGGGGGGTCAGCGCCGGCCGATTGACCTCGACCAGAACGAAGGCCGTCAGGAGGAGCGTGAGAATCGCGACGACGGCGCCGCGAACGCCGGAGGCCTCCCGCGGGGCCGATTCACTCACTGCGGCGGCGCGTCCGGAGGCCGGTCAGGGATCCGGCCAGATTCCGGCTTCCCGGTAGAAACGCACGGCGCCGGGATGGAAGGTGACGCCGGTGTTGCGGGAGGCGTTGTTCTGGTTGATCGCCCGGCCGGCGGGGTGCTTCTCGATCACGGACTCACGCCGTTCCCAGAGCGCGCGCGTCGCCTGGTAGACGGTCTCCTCATCGGCGTCCGCCCGCGTGATGAGGTGCATCGATCCCACGTCGAGCCCGAGGTATTCCTCGTCCTGCCCGCGATAGGTCCCCGCGGGGATGACTGCCTCCCGGTAGAACGGATACTGCTCGGGCAGCTGGCTGCGGATCTCCGGGTCCAACGGGACGAGCAGGGTGTCCATCCCGGCGGTCGCCTGGACGATGGAAGCGGTGGGAACCGCGCCCCCGAGGAAAGCGGCCGCCGCCGAGTCGTCGCTCAGCATGTCCACCGCGCCCGCCTGGGTGTTGTAGAGCGGAATGAAGTCCTCGTAGGTGACCCCGTGCGCCTCCACGATCGGCCGGATGAAGTGCTCGAAGCCGGCGCCGGCCACGCCCACGACGACCCTTTTCCCGGCGAGATCCTGGATCCGGCTCACCTCGTGCCGCCGGGGCGACACGAACGTGGCCACGTTGGGCGCCAGGGTCATGACGGCCTGGACCGGATACGCCCGGCCCCAGCCATCCTCGCCGCGGGCCGCGAAATAGGTCACCGCGGAATTCGAGATCGCGAAGTCGAGCTCACCGGAAGCCAGCCGGCGGATGTTCTCCCCCGATCCCTTGGTCGCTTCCGGCGTGACGCGGAGCCCTGCCTCCCCGAGCACCTCGGCCAGGGCTCCGCCGACCACGAAGAACGCTCCGCCGGGAGGGGCGGTACCCAGGCTGAGAAACGCGGGAGCGGCGCCGTCGCCGCCTCCCCCGCACCCACCGGTGGCGAGTAGCGGAATCGACAGGCCCAGGAGAGCGCGGGAGACAGCGGCGTGGCGGCGTGCGGAGAACATCAGGCGGCGATTATCGCGCCCGGACTAACGGGACAACGCGGCCAACGGGCCGGAGAGGGCGTCGGCCAGGTCGTCGAGCGTGTCGAACCCCGCGCCTCCCGGATCCGATTCCGCCAGCGCGAACCCCGGAAGGATGCGGTCGGTACCGTCCTCGCCGGCGCGGAGGTGCCGCTTCCCCGCCTCGCCGGACGTCACACGGGGAAGCCGTCCGCTCGCTCCGGTGAGGAACACGAGCGCTCTTTCTCCCACCATGAACTGCGCCGAATGCGTCGCCGTCATCCGGGTGTCCCCCACGGTGCCGCCGGGCACCCGGAAGCGGACCAGGTCGCGGCCGGCGCCCTTGAAGCGCCGCTCCGTGCGGAGGGTCACGGTCGTGAAGATCTCGCGCCGGTCGGCCGTCCACGCGGAGCGCATGTCGAGCACCTCGCCCGCGACGATCGTGTCCGAGTTCTCGACCAGCTCGGCAAGCCCCGGCCAGGCGTAGGGATTCCGGAACCGCTCGTTCTCCGGCGGCTGGCGGCGCTGCGCCATCGCGGGCGACCCGACGGCCAGGAGGCTGCCGGAGATCAGTAGCGCGAGAGCGGCAACCCGGCCGGCCGGAAGGTCCGGTATCTCGGCTCCAGGCATGCTTCAAGCATATCCATCCCGTCCGGGCGGGCGCCAACCATCTGCCGTTCGAACCTCTTGCGGGCTTCGCCGAGCGGGCGGAAGGGTGTCAAGATTCCGGCGTTCCCGAGTTCGTCGTGCCACCGGTAGCCTGTCCCCCCCGAGCCGCGCTGCGCGGTACCCGGCCTGTCGCGACGGGAGTCCTCCTGGCACTCGCCGCCGTCCTCGTGCCGGGTGGCGACGCGTTCGGCTACCGGTTCTTCTGGCGAACCGTGGACGACTCGCCGTTGCCGGTCGCGGCGGATGCCGCCCGCTGGGACCCGGCGGTCTGGGGGCCGGGAAGGACGCTGCAGTTCGTCGTTGGCGATTCGCCGCGGTGGACGGAGCCTTGGGAGGATGCCCGCGGGGAAGAGCAGGATCCGCCGTTCGAGAGCCTGGAAGACGTGGTCCCGTTCGCCCGGAAGGCGCTCGCCGTCTGGTCGGCGCCCCCCAGTACGGACATCCACTGGACCGTTGCCGGGGTGGGCGGCGAACTCCACGCCGAGCGTGACCATGTCAACGCCATCCGGATGCACCCGTTCGGCCACGGAGCGTCCTATGCCCACATCTGGGACCGGAACGGCGAGATCGTGGAGTGCGACGTGTCGCTGAATCCGCGGCACACCCAGGACCTCGAGGGCCGGGCCCTGGAAGTGCTGATTCACGAGTTCGGTCACTGCCTCGGCCTCGCGCACTCGGCAATGTTTCCGACGTGGGACACCTGGGGATGGCGTCACGGCTTCCGGCCGGCCCTCTGGGATACGGATCCGGTGATGTCCTACGGCTACCTGCCCGAACCCGGCTTGACCCCGGACGACCTCATCGGCGCTTCGCTGCTCCGGCCCGCGCCCGGCTGGCTGGGCCGGGTCGGCAGCATCGCGGGGCAGGTGACCGTGGACGGCCGCCCCGCCCGCTACGTCCCGGTGTTCGCGACGCGGATTTCAGGGGAGGATGTCGTCGCCTCGGCGAACACGTTCACGAACGGCGAGGGCTTCTTCGCCATCGAGGGGCTTTCGCCCGGCGGCTACCTGCTGGCCGCCGGCGCGATGGGCGACATCAGCGGGAACTCGTCGCTGGTGGACCGGGGCGCCACGCTCGGCTCGACCGACCAGTACCTGCTGGAACCGGTGCGCGTCGTGGCGGGACAGGAGACCCGGGTTCCTCCGGTTCCCCTGCGGGCGGGACGCGAGGCGTCTCCCTTCCGGCGCGAATGACCCGTACGCTGCTGCTCGCCGCCCTGCTGGCCGCGCCGGCGCTTTTCGCCTGTGGCGGAGGCGAGAGCGCTCCCGTCGCGCCGCCGCCGCCTCCTCCCCCGCCTCCGGCGTTCGGGATTTCGTTCGCGGAGACGGCGCTCGAGGTCCGCGAGGGGGAGACTCTCGCGGTGGGCGTGCGATACGAGGTCCGGGACCTCCCCGGCCCGGTGCACGTCCGCCTGAGCGCCACCCACGACGGCGCGTCGGAGGGCGACTACGAGCTCGAGGTGGATTCCGTGGAGATCCCGGCGGGCCAGGACCTCGCCGGCGAGGGGAGCTTCGAGCTTTCCGCCGTGGCCGACCTCTTCTTCACCGAGGGCGCCGAAGTCCTGCCGCTCGCGTTCGCCTATTCCGGCGGACCGGCCGATCTGGGGGATCCGGTCGAGATCTCGATCCTTGAGGCGGGCGCCTCGCCGTGTCCGGGCATCACGGTCATCGGGCTCCCCTGGCGCGAAGAGGAGTCGCCGGACGAGGACCTGGCGAACATGCTCGCCACCACCCTGAACCTCGAGATCGGGGTGGGCAGCGCCGGCGCCCGGCTGGAGATCCTGGGGCCGTACTTCGATCTCGGCACGAGCGGCCGGATCGCGGAATCCGTGTCGGCGTTCGGAATCAACGGCTGGCGCGTCCGCACCGGCTCCGGCGCGATCGTGCACGAGCTGGACGTCAACTGGTCCGGCGAGGCGTGGTTCGAGGAGGGGGCGGAAAAGAGTCTCGACCTCGCGTTCCTGGGCGGCGCGTGCTCCGGCGACCCGGTCGCCTCGTGCACCAGCGCGGGCTGCGAGATCGTCCCCTAGCTCTTCCCGCAGCGCGGCCGGCGGCTAGATGGGCGGCAGTTCCTCGTGCCAGGACGTTCGCTCCTGGTAGGCGTGGGCGACCTGGAGCAGCCGGCCCTCCGAGAACGGCGGCCCGTAGATCTGGAGGGCGAGGGGCCGCTTCGGCGCCTCCGACGTGAACCCGCACCCCATCGTGAGGCCCGGGTAGCCGGTCATGTTGCCGATGAAGGTGTTCCCCGGACGGCTGTCCAGTTGGTCGGGATCGGTTCCGGCGCGGACATCGCTCGAGGCGGCCGCCTCCGACCGGAGCGGATCGGCCGGAGAGAGGGAGCTGGGAACGATCATCACGTCGCAGTTGCGGAAGACGCCGGCCATCTCCTGCTGCAGGATGGTGCGCAACCGAAGGGCCTTGATGTAGTCGGTGGCGGGATAGAACCTGGCCACCTCCAGACGTTCACGCACCAGCGGATCGAGATCCTCGGGCTGCTCGGCAAGGCGTCTTTCGTGAAACGTCGTGGCCTCCGCCATGGCGACGATCCAACCGGCGCCCCCGGCCAGGTGGGCATGGGGCACTTCGACATCCACGATTTCGGCCCCGTCCGCCGTGAGGAGCGAGATGGCGGTGTGGACCGCCTGCTGCATCTCCTCGGTCGCACCCTCGAAGAACC
This sequence comes from uncultured Acidobacteriota bacterium, assembly GCA_964448205.1. Lineage (GTDB taxonomy): Bacteria > Acidobacteriota > Vicinamibacteria > Marinacidobacterales > Marinacidobacteraceae > Marinacidobacterium. The sequence goes on along the minus strand of CAYUVU010000111.1, from coordinate 17,633 downwards.
CCGAGACCGGTACGCCGATGCGCAGACCGGAGACCTCGGGCGTGAGCCCCGCGAGATAGTCCGGAACCGCCACGTCGGCCGCCGTCGGGTCCCGGGAATCGGCGCCGGCGATCGCGGCGAGCATCGCGGCGGCGTCCCAGGCGGTGCGCGTCATGGGCCCCGCGTGGTCGAGCGTCCAACTGAGCGTGGTGACTCCGAAGCGGCTGATCCGGCCGTAGGTCTGCTTGAGGCCGACGATGCCGCAGGCCGCCGCGGGCCCCCGAATGGAACCGCCGGTGTCGGTCCCGATCGAGAGCGGAACCAGGCGGGCGGCCAGGGCGGCGCCGGAACCCGAGGAGGACCCGGAGGGCGTGTAGTCGGTCGCCCAGGGGTTCCGCGCCGGACCGAATCCGGAGAGCACTCCGCTGCCCATCGCGAACTCGAGGAGGTTCAGCTTGCCGACCAGGACGGCTCCCGCCGCATTCAGCCGCGCGGTGATGGTGGACTCGTAGTCGGGCACCCAGTCCGCGGTGGCCTTCGAGCCGTTGGTCGTCAGGATGCCGGCGGTCGCAAGAATGTCCTTCGGGGCGTACGGGATTCCGTGCAGCGGTCCGCGCCAGTCGCCCGCCGCGATCTCGGCCTCGGCCGCCCGTGCCCGCTCGCGGGCGTGATCGGCGGTGACCGTGATGAAGGAGTTGATGGCCGGGTCCACGGTCTCGATGTGCGCGAGGTGGGCGTCCACGACCTCTACCGGTGAGAGTTCGCGGTTGCGGATGCGTCCGGAGAGGGCGCGGCCGCTGAGCCTGCAGAGTTCCGGGATCATCGGATCACTCCCCGGAATCCGCCGCACCCGGTCCACGGGCGACGAAGGTCACGGCGGGCTCCACCGGGTCCGGGATGTCGAGTTCCCGAACGGCGCGAAAGAAGGCGTGATTCATTCGCACTGCCGGGAGAATCGCGGGTAGCCGGTCCGCGGGCAGCGGGTGGTCGAGCAGACCGTTCGCGTACTCAAGCGCGGTAACCGTGGGGCCGGCGCCCGGGTCCGGTCCGGTCCCGCACCCGGCGAGCATCAGGGGCGCCACGACCGGCGCCGCGGCGGCGCTGCCGAGCAGCCTCCGGCGAGTGATGGGTTTCGGAGCGCGTCTGGCCATGAGCAACCTCCGCCCTGGTGGACCGGGCTCCGATTCTACCGGCGCGGCCCGGGGAGCGGGACCTGGGGAATCCCCGGCGCGGCCGGGGTATCCTTATGCCCCGTGCTGCTTCGCGAAGCCGATCGCACGGCGGTCCGGAAACATTTCGAGGACCTTGCCGGCCCCGTCTCCGCCACCGTCTATTCGCAGCGGGACAGTCCTCTGGTGGTCCCGGGACGGACTCCCTGCCAGACGTGTCCGACGGCCGAGGCGCTGCTGCGGGAGGTGGAAGACCTCTCGGACCGGTTCACCGTCGAGATCCGGGATGTGGACAAGGTCCCGGAGGTGGCGCGCGACGCGGGAATCGTCCGGCTGCCGGCGATCGAACTCACCGGCGCCGCCCGGGGGCGGGTACGTTTTCTGGGGCTGCCCGACGGCCACGAGTTCGGCTCGCTGATCACGGCGGCCACCTGGGTCTCCGGAGCGCCGCTGACCCTTTCCGAAGACGCCGCCGAGCAGTTGTCGACGCTCCGGCGTCCGGTCCACGTGAAGGTCTTCACGACCCCCCCGTGACCCTGGTGCGCGCCGGCGGCCAGTCTGGCCGTCCAGTTCGCGGTGGTGAGCCCCGAAGTGACGACCGACATCGTCATGGTCCAGGAGTTCCCGGACCTGGCCCGGACCTATTCCGTTTCTTCGGTGCCGCTGACCGTGGTCGAACCGCTGGAGGACGGCACCGGACTCGTGGGGCAGGGAACCTCGGTACTGGGGGCCCAGGGAGAGGAAGCGTTCCTCTCGGCGGTGGCCGAGGTGGGCGCCGTCGCCAATGCGGATCAGGAGCCGGGATCGTGAGCGGTCAGCGTCCCCGGTATCCCGGCGCCGACTGGCGGGTGGACCGGCGCCGGGCCCTGCGCGTCCTCTCCGGCGGCGCGGCGGCCGCCATGGGGGCGCCCGCCTTCGCGGGAGAAAGGGCGGCGCCCTTCTCCGAGGACTCGCTCGCCGACCTGGACCGGCGCCTCCACGCGGTTCGGAGGCGCTTCGGCCTCAACCGGGCCATCGGCATCCACGTGGAGGATCTGGCCACCGGGGCCTCGCTCTTCAGTCATAACGCGGAGCGCGGCTACGTGCCGGCCTCCGGGATGAAGCTCCCGATCATGGGCGCGTGTCTCCACTATCTGGGACCGAGCTACCGCTTTCCGACGCGCCTGCTGGTGGACGCGCCGCCCACGGCGGACGGAGTCATCGAGGGTCCGGTCCACGTCGTCGGCTCCGGGGACCCCAGTCTCCAGCGGCACGACATGGACTTCATCGCGGACTCGCTGGCGGCGTACGGGCTCACCGAGATCCGGGGCGACATTGTCCTGGATGACACGTTCCTCGAGGTCCAGGAAACCGACCCGGGCCTCGTGAGGCGCCGGATCCGGTACAAGGAACCCATCCAGAGCGCCCTCGGCTATCACTGGAATCGGGTGGAGGTCGCCGGCGTGCCCGGAGACGGCCAGCAGCCGGTCGTTCGCGATGAGGGGTACGGGTACTACGCGGTTCAGAACCGGATGGTGCTGCGCAACTCCGGGCGTCCCTACATCCTCGCCCAGCGCCGGGGCGAGCGCCGGATCCGGCTCCAGGGCCGCATCCTCAGGGGCGGCAACGAACGCGTCGCCCGCTTCACGGCGACGGAACCAGCCCTCTATTTCGGCTACGCCCTCAAGGGCAAGCTCGGCGAGCGGGGGGTGCGGGTAACCGGCGAACCGCGGCGCGGCGCCGTTCCCGCCGCCGGCGAGAAGCTCCTGCTCTACCGCCACGAGTCCGCCCCGCTGACCCAGGTCGTGGAGGCGCTCGGCAAGTACAGCAACAACTGGTCCGCCGAACAGCTCTTCTTCGCGGTCGGGGCCCATCGCTGGGGGCCGCCCGGAACGCGGGAGAAGGGCGTGCGGGCCATCGAGGAATACCTCGTGGGGCTCGGGTCTCCCGCCGACAGCTTCACGATCGACGACGGCTCCGGGCTCTCGCGGAAGAACAGCCTGAGCGCCCGCCTCCTCGTCGCCGTCGTTCGCGACCTCTACGGCCAACCGGAACTCCGGACCGACTTCCTCTGTTCGCTCGCTGTTTCCGGCGTCGACGGCACCCTTGCCCGGCGCCTCTGGGGAGAGGAAACGCTCGGCCGGGTGATGGCGAAAACGGGGACCCTCAGCGGGGTCAGCTCGCTCTCGGGCGTCGCTTTCCCCCTTGCCGCCGAGAACCGGGCGCTCGGTTTTTCGGTGCTGACGAACGGCCTCCGCAATTCGTGGAACGCCGACGCCGTCGAAAACCTGATCGCGGGGGAACTCGTCCGCTGGAACGGCGTTTCCCGGTCGGCGTGAGGGCTGTCCCCGGACTCGATCCTCCCGAATACCTCGACTGGACCGAGGACCCGGCCCTCGTCCGTCAATTCGGGGCGACCGCCCTGGAGGACCCCCGGCGCTCTCCCATCGTTCGGGGACTTGCGGAGCCGGCAAGGCTCCGGCTCTACGAAGGTCTCGTCCGCAACCGGCTCCACGACCTGCAGTTGAAGCGGTGGGTCCGGTCCGGCGTGCTATCCAAGGCCTGGCTGGGCCCCGGGGAGGAAGCGGTGACGGTGGGGGCGTGCCACGCGCTGCAACCGGGCGACGCCGTCGGACCGATGATCCGCAACGTCGGCGCCTGCCACGAGCGGGGGATGAGCCTCACCTCCATGTTTCGGGGCGCCCTCGGTACCGAGGACGGACCGGCCCGGGGCAGGGACCTCCACTTCGGCGACCTCGAGCGGGGCATCCTCGCTCCCATCAGCATGGTCGGTTCCCTGGTGCCGGTGTGCGCCGGGATGGCGCTCGCTTTCCGGCTCCGCGGGGAATCCCGCGTGGCCCTGACCTGGGCAGGGGACGGCACCACGGGAACGGCCGCGTTCCACGAGGGAACGGTGTCCGCGGTCGCGCTCCGGGCGCCGCTCATCGTGGTGATCCAGAACAACCGGATCGCGCTCGGGACCCCGCTGCCGGAAGACGGGGAGGAGCGGCTGGCGCGACTCGGCGGCGGATACGGGATCTCGAGCCTGCGCGCCGATGGCAACAACGTGCTCGACGTGTTCGCGGCCACGACGCTCGCCCGGCAGGAAGCCCTGGCCGCTTCCCGGCCCGTATTCGTGGTCGCCGACACCTTCCGGATGGGCGGGCACGCCACCCACGACGAAGGTGAGAGCCGGAGGATCCTCCCGGCCGAGCTGTTCGTTCACTACGGCCGGCGAGACCCCCTCCGCACCTATCGCGCGTTTCTACGGCGCGGCGGCGCCGGAGGGGAACCGGTGGCCGACGGCGTGCTCCAGGAGATCGAAGCGCGGGTCGAGGCGGACGTCGCGGACGCCGAGCGCCAGGCATTGTCCTCGCAGCGCACCCGCCGGCCCGACCCGGACGGGGCGGGGGAGGGGGTCTTCGGCCCCTAGGCTGCTAGAGCCGGGTCTTGGCCGGGAAGTGGTTGAGCCCGAGCCGGGCCGCGGTCCGGTCCGTCTGGTCGACGATCGCGGCGGCGTTGATGCCGATCGCGATCACGATGGCCTCGCTGATCTCTTCCTTGGTGGCGCCCAGCTTGAGGGCCTTCTTCACGTGGCCGTCGAGGCAGCCCTCGCACTGGGCGATCAGCGAGCAGGCAAGGGCGATCAGTTCCTGGACCTTCGGCTCGAGATGCTTGTTCTCGGAAAAGTAGGTCTCCTTGTAGAACTGGCCGTAGATGGCTTTCATCCGGGGCTCGAGCATCGAATAGGAGGCCGGAGCCGAGCCGTTCGCCTTCTGCTTGGCGTTTTCGTTCCCGCCCGGCTTCGGTTCGTAGTCGATGCCGGGAATTCGGGCCTCGGGGGCCGCTACGTTGTCCGCCATGCCGAATGTTGCCTCGTGCCCGCCACTCTCGGCCGGGACTTCGTTTCCGAGGACGGCGGGTGGGTAGGCCACCGGTCTGGCGCCGCCCGCTCAGCGCGTCAAAAGAGGAGTAACCGGGGAAGGTTAGCATCAGGAACGGATGCCGGTCTTCCGATGTTCCGTAGCGCTGGCGGCGCCGCTGGATACGGTCTTTTCGTTCTTCTCGAATGCCGGGAACCTGGAGGCGCTCACCCCGCCCTGGCTGCGCTTCCGGGTCCTGACGGAAGGCGAGATCCGGATGACCCGCGGCACGCAGATCGACTACCGGCTGCGTCTTCACGGTCTACCGCTTCGCTGGCGCAGCGAAATCACCGCCTGGGAACCACCGCATCGCTTCGTGGACGAACAGGTGATCGGCCCCTACCGAAGCTGGGTTCACGAACATCGGTTCGAATTGAAGGAACGCCCGGGCAGGGGACCCGTGGTGATGGCTTCCGACGAGGTGCGCTACCAGGCGCCGGGAGGCTGGCTGATCGACCGCTTCCCGGTGGCGCCCGACCTCGAGCGAATCTTCCGGCATCGGACGGCGAGGCTCAGGGAACGCTTCGGTTCACCGGACCGCTGACAGACCGCGGACGGGGCGGTTCGGCGGCAATGTCGGCGCGCCGACATCGGGTGGGACTGGCCTTGGCCGTGCGCCATACAGATCCGTCGGGAGATCGCGTCAGCAGAGAACGCATTGGGTGTCCGGGCCCGCTTATCGGAAGTTGCGGCAGCAACTTCGGATAAGCACGGCCCCCTTATCGGATGCCGCGAAAGGCGTGCCTTGATTTCCGAATGGAGGGCCGATCCTTATCGAAAGCCGCTTTCGTGGCTTCCGATAAGGATGAGTACGGTTTAGCTGCCGTCGCTGGTTTGGAGGGCCGCGGAACGGGAGGGGCGGAGGCAGTGGCAGCGTTTTCCGGGAGCCCGAAGAGGGCGGCAAGGCGCACTGGATCGGCGGCGAGAGGGAGGCGTTCGCGGCGCTTGTGTCGTGGCCGCGACTGCGGCGTGTCAGGGACGCAAGCCGGGCAGGGGGCGACACAGGGCGAACCGTCGGGGCGGGTGGAGTCCACCCAACACGTGTCGCCGCAGTCGGGGCAATCCTTCGGTGGAGTTGTCATCAGCCGATCTGGGATCGGTTAGCGGGAGCCAGACCACGGGGAGCGTACTAGCCGAGTCGGGCGGGGCCGTCAAGGGTAGTAGACGAAGTGGAGCTCCGTACCGTATGCACGATATGCATCGTATGTAGGCATACGGTTCATACGGTATGCAACGGCGGCTGAGACGCGGCCAGGCGGGGTACAGACTTCGAGTGTTTCTTGGATTCGGGGCGCACCGCGAACTGGTTGATCCAGGTGATCACTTCCCCGCATTGGGTTCCGGAGAGGTGGATGGCCCGCGCGGCCTCGTGGACGGAGAGACCGCCCCAGCCGAGAAGATGGCCAAGATCGTGGGGACGGATGCAGGCAAAGATGTGCCAGAGCTGGTCGCGCTGGACGGCGGAGAGCTGCGGCGAGCGGAAGATACGGGCAAGCGCAGGCCCGGAGGGGCGGTTCGGATAGCCGGCGAGGTGAGCGGCGGAGAGGTGCTCGAAGAAGATCGTGGGATCCTTGGGCAGTGTCGGTGGCCGGCGCCTGGCAAGGGGGGTGTCGAACCAGGTCAGAGGGAGAGGACTCCGGAGGAGCGACTGCTCTGGGCGCGAGGTGAGGCACCGCAAAGGCTTGCCCGGGCCACCGATTAGGGAGCCGTGTTCACCGAGCCCTTGGGCTTTGGGGTCACCGCCCCAGCGAACGCAGGCCTCGACGGCGCGGCGTTCGGCTCGGGCCCAAAGCTCCTCGCGGGTTGGCTCTCGCTCCGGGTCGTCCGGTGAGGGATTGAAGAAGGCCGCACGGAGTGCGTGGTGGTCGAGCATCAGCGATCCCAGGAGATGTCAGTTCGGGGACGCCCAGCCGGGGGCCGGGCGTGGATATGGTCGGCGACGATGTGTTTGACGATGGAGACTGGGCTAGAGGCGGCGCGCCGGAAGGTGGGTCTGATGAGTCTCTGCCGGTGGTTGGCCATCCAGCGCTCCGGGAGAGAGTCCAGGTGGGTATACATCTCTTGAAGACTGAACGAATCGATGACTCCGAGCGCCTGGCGGAGTGCAGCGGGGTCCCGGTCGCGCGCGACGGCGATGTCATAAAGGTCGCGAGGCACGAGTTGCTGGCGCAAGACCATGCGGTAGCGCAGTTTCTTCGCGAGAATCTCGGCGTTGGTCTCCAGTGCGACATCGGTCCCTCGGACGGTGTCAAAGGAGTGGGGGACAGGGGTCATGGCAGGGGTCGTTGCCAGGGTGATCTCTCCGAGTTGATCCGGCTGGCGAACGAAGAGCGCGACGAGTCCTTCCTCGATCACCACGGCAGATGCCGAGAGGTGCCGTTCTGCATCGCGTTGGAACGAATCGCGGTTGTCGAATAGGCGCTGGTAGTGGTCAGCCGAAATGAAGAGATCGACATCCGTGCTGTGACGGTGCGCCCACCTGGCAGCGAGGGCCGTCCCGCCGCCGAGCCGCATGTTGCGTTGGCCGCCCACGTGTACGCCCAGGGTGTGGCGGACGGCTTCGAAGAGTTCGGCGGGGCCGGAGGGAAGGTCATATTCGGCCATCAGACGGAGATCCGCTCCACGATGTTACGGCTCACGGATCGGCTGCGGCGGTCGTAGAGCTGGGTGGTGGAGGGATCGGAATGGCCGGCCAGGTACTGGACGTCCTCCATGGGGACGCCCTGGTCGAGGAGGTCGGTGATGACCATGGCCCGGAAGCTGTGGACCCTGATGAAGGCCGGAAGGCCGGCGCGGCGGAGGCGGCGCTTGAGCATGGCGCGCAGGGTCCAGGGTTCGATGCGGGCGGCACCGAACCCGCTCGGCGAATCAGGAGAGATGACGCGGAAGAGGGGCGTGTCCGGCGGCTGGCCGCGAAGCTCGGCCGCGCCCAGGTAGGCGGCGATCCAGGCGTCGAGGTCGATGCGCACGGGGATTTCGCGTTCCTTCCCTCTCTTCTCGCGCATTCGGAGCTTGCGGTGGTCGCCGTAGTCCCGGAGGTCCTGGAGGCGGAGCGCGGCGACGGCGCCGGCGCGGGCGCCGGTGTAGACGAGGGTGCCGAGGACAGCGCGATCGCGCACGCCCCCCCGGGTGGCCGGGTCTATGGATGCGAGCAGGTCGCGTGTTTGGGCGACGGTGATCTCGGGCGTCTTGCCTTCGCGCGACTCGGACCGCGGGGGCCGGACTGACTGGAAGGGGTTGATGACGACCGCATGGCGAGTGACGAGGAGGTCGAAGAAGTGGCGCAGGGCAGAGAGGGCGAGCTTCTGGGTGGGGATGGATCCGCCGTAGGCGTCCAGGAAGCGGGCGGCCTGGCCGGGGGTGGCGTTGACGAGGGGGATGTCCTGGGCTGCTAGCCAGTGGAGGAAGCGCCGGACGGGGACCGAGTAGGCCTTGCGGGTGTGCGGGTTGCGGATCCGGGCGGTGAAGAACTCCTCGGCCGCAAAGCACGCCTGGGGGCCGGCTTGACGGAGGACATCGAGTCGAGCCGGACTTTCGAACGGGACGAGCGCGAGAGCCGGGCCGCGAAGGACGGTCACGGGGGTGCCTAGAAGACGTTGGGGCGGATGCGCCACGTCAAGCGGACCGCGGCGCGAAGCAGGAACATCCGGAGGCCGATGGGACCGAAACGCAAGAGGCGGCAGGAAACGAAGCTGAGGAACGAGACGACAAGCCGATCGGCGAGGCGCCCGGCGGCGGGCGTTAGGGAGTTTCCGCTGGGCGTCATCCGGTGAGGCGAAGGGCGGCGAACAGGATTCCGACGCTGGCGGCGGCAAGGGCGATTCCCCAGCGGACCAGACGGATTTCGAGGGCAGCGATGGCGGCGGTGAGGTCGGCTTTCGTGACGAGATCGGCTTCGACGCTGGTCATTTCGGTGACGATGGCGCGGGCGGCGCTGGCGTCCAGTCCGGCGGCGGTGAGGCGGTCGGTGGCGGCGGCGGTGTCGATGGTGTAGGCAATCAGGTGAGCCGCAGGGCGGCGAATAGCAGCCCGGCGATCGCGAGGCCGAACCCGATCCCCCATTTCACCAGGCGGACTTCGAGGGAGGAAATGGCGGCGGTGAGTTCGCCCCGGAGGTCGGCCAGGTCGCCCTTGGTGGCAAGGTCGGCGCGTTGGCGGTCGTCAGCCCGGGCGACTTCGGCGACGATGGCGCGGGCCAGGGCGGGATCCGCTCCGGCAGCGGTGATCCGCTCGGTAGCCGCCGCAGTATCGAGGGTGTATGCCATTGAGGAACTCCTGTCGTGGAGTGTAACGGAGGGGGTGTGATAATCCTTTTTATCCGAACCCCGTCTCTCCCCTCGAGGTGTCAAGATGCGTTCCGTCCCCCGCGTCCTGGTCTGGCCGCTCCTGCTGTTCCTGGCCACGTGCTGGGTGTTCGCTTCGAGCCTCGTCGTGCTGGTCCCCGCCTCGGTATTCGTTGGGGTGTGGCTGCTGCTGCGGGCCTGAAGCGGTCCCTGCGACAGTTCATCCGGGGGTTCGGGGGTGCGCGCCGCCGAAGCTGTGTTGAGATACGCTCGGAGGAAGACCGACCATGACTTCGAGAATCAACCAATTCCTGGCTTCGTCCATCGGCTGGCTCAACGCCGTCGCGGCCGTATTGATCGTCGTAACGTGTACCGCGGGCGCGATGTTCTTGCTTGGTGGATTGGGGATCATCGTAGGCCCCCTGGTAGGGGTGGCGTCTGCAGTGATCGTGTGCGGCGCGCTGGCGGTGCTCATCAACATCCGCGACCTGCTGGCGTCAAGCGTCGAGAAGTCGGACGCGGGGTCAGAATGACGGGCTGACAAAGCTGCGCCCTCACCTGGGCGTGCACCGGCGCCCCGGTTGACGGAGGATGGAGCGCACGAGGTAGACGGCCCGGTTCGCGGGGTCCGGATGCGTGGGGGCGACAAGGGGAGCCGGGTGCGTCGTGATCCAGTCCGGAGGGAGGCCGCGTAGTTCGTCGGCGATCTCCTGAAGGCGGTCGGGGGTGAAGCATCGGAGCGTCCGGTCGAGGCCGTCCGGATCGAGCTCACGCGCGACCGCGATGTCGTACAGATCCCGGGGAACGAAGGTGTTGTTGCCGAGGATGCGGCCGCCGATCTTGCGGGCGAGGATCTCGGTGGTCGTTTCCAGCGCCACCGCCGTTCCCCGCACGATCTCCGAGGATCGGGGGTTGTGGGTGTAGGGGCGGGTGGTGTTGATGCTGACTTCACCTCCGTCCTCGAACACGATCAAGGCGTTGTGGGGGCGCACGTCCAGTTGCCGGACCGCTCCGGCGGTCCGGACGTCGCGCTCGAAGGCGATGCGGTTGTCGTGGAGGCGGCTATAGGAAGCAGGCTCGATGAAGAAGTCCAGATCGTGGGTCCAGCGGTGGGCCCATCGGGCGATGAGCGCCGTTCCGCCGCCAAGAACGAGGTGGTGTTCGCCGCCGAGATGCGCGGCAAGGTGGAGCCGCGTACGCTCCAGGAGCACGGCGGGTCCGACGGGGAGGGTGAGCGCGGTCATGTCTTCAGTGAGCCGTTGGGAGGCCGGTTGGTCCGGACCCGCCCGGCGCTGGGGAGTAGGATCGGCGGATGAGCAGAGGGCGTTGGCCCGGTGCTGAGCCGCGTGTGTGCGGATGCGCCGCGCGGGTATGGAAGACGCCGGCGCCGGGCGACTCGGGGTTCGAGTGCGCAACCTGCAGTGCCGTCATTCCCTGGGAATGGTTCGAGGAGAACCCCCGACAGGGCAACGTGCTCATCGCCACGCAACGGGAGCGTGATCCGGGGAGCTTCCGGGCGTTCCTGGTCGGAGTGGTGCTGGCGCTGGTGGAGTGGAGAGAAAGCGAAGCGGAGGGGCGACCGCTGAGGCGACGGCAGCCTCACCCGGAGGAAAGGCGGCGGGTGGAATGTCTGGTAGATGAGCTGTCCGCCACTGGCGTGTTCGACCGACGGAATCCGGAATCGAACTAGACCGGCCGGAAGCATCCCCGGGGCAAACACCGGGGGTGGTCCTCGGTCACCGGGCGGCGAGGAGGCCGATCTGGACGCCGATGCCGATCCCGATGGCGAGGCCGAAGACGAAGCGGAAGATCCAGCGGCGGTACACGGTTCGCCGGTGCCGGCGGAGTTCGCCGCGAAGATCTGCCGTGGCCTGGACGATCTCGTTCAGCACGGCGCGGACATCCTGGCTGTTCTCGAGAAGGAGTTGGCGAAGGTGGGCGTCGCCCGGGCGGGCGACCTCCGCGAGGCCGTCGGGGAGGGGGAGGTCGGAAGGAGTCATGGGCGCGGTGAGGGGGTGTCGGGCGCGGTCCAGCGGGAGCGCCCGGGCTGGTATTTCTTGAGGGTGCCTACGGCCTCGCGGAGGGCCTCCGGAGGAAGCGCGGCGAGGGCATGGAGGCCGGCCCGGACGAGTTCGCTCTTGCTGGCCTGAACCGAGGCGGCAAGGCAGCGCCCCTGGAGGTCCGCCAGTAGCGCGTGGTCGCTGCGGGGGAAGGAAAAGGTGGCGCGGACGGCGGTCTCCGCAGGCGGTGGCGCGCCGGCGAGCCGATCGGCGGTGTCGAAGCGCCGCTCGAGCGCCGCGCTCTCGGCCGCCAGGCTGTTGCCGAGGTTGCCGAGGGGGTCTTTTGGGGTCATGGCGGCGGATCCTCCTCGAGGAGGTTGAGGATTTCGTGGGTGAGGCCGAAGACTTCGGCCTGGGCGAGCTGGGCCCGGGGAACGTCGGCGACCGTGAGGCCGCCAGCGGCGGCGTGGCGGAAGGCCTCGCGGTCCCCGACCTGGGTGTTGAGGACGGGGATCCCGTATTCGGGCAGTAGTTCGCGGGTCTTCAATGCGAGGCGGGTGCCGGCCTTCCGCTGGTTGACGACGATCCGCGCCTTCAGGCCGGGCCGGACCTGGACGACGCCGGCGATCACCTGGCGGATGGCGAGGCCGGCCCAGAGGTCGGGCGGCGACGGGACGACCGGGACGATGGCCAGGTCGGCCACGAGGAGCGCGCTGCGCGAGACGGGGGACTCGGCCGAGGGCGGGCAGTCGACGACGATGAAATCGTAGTCCGGAAGCCGCGACCGCAGCTCGTCGCGGAGCCGGTCGGCGGCGCCGCTCGTCGCGACAACACGGGCGGGGAACGGCTTGGACGCCGGCGCCGACGCGGCCCAGCGGGTGGCCGTCCCCTGGGGATCCGCGTCGGCGACCAGGACACGGTGGCCGCGGCGGGCGAGCTCGCCCGCCACGCACATGGCCAGCGTGGTCTTGCCGGGGCCGCCCTTCTGGTTGGCCAGGACGACGATGCGGGCAGGCACGGGGGGGCGCGGTGTTGAGGCCCTCGGCGTATGCACGGTAAATACCGTAAATAAGCATACCGTATGCAAGCATACGGTGCATACGGTATTTACGGGGTGCGGTGGATGCCGTGGGCTCTCCGGCCGAGGTAGGCATAGAATCGCCTACATGGAAGATGGCCTGAGCGCGTCGGAGACGGACCGCCAGGACATCGCCCGGGCGGAGGCGATCATGGAGGGTCTCCGGCGGGATCTCGACGACTGGTATGAATCCAGTCACCCGTCTGTGGGAGGAGGTGAGGCAGCGTTGGACATCGGACAACTCCATCGCCAGGCGCGCGAGCTCGCGAACGTGCTGGGGCAGGTGCGCCGCCGTCACGCGAAGCGGCGCGAGGCGCGCGAGCGCCGCGGCAGCGTGCTGGAGGGCTGACCGGCGCGGCAGGGGAACGAAGGACGGATGGAAGATTGGACCCCCGCATCGGCAGGGATCCGCTACCGCATGGAAGGCGGCGGCATCCGGGTGGGCATCCCCGAGGGACAGGCGATGGTGGCGGAGGCTGACCGGCTGCTGTATTGGGATGACGGGGTGACTTGGTCCCTGGCGGGGTCAGGCGCCGGCCGGATCCGAGGATGGGTGAACCGGATCCAGCGGCGGGCGGCGGGCCTGGCGGGCCGGATGAGCCGCTACGAGGGGCCCGGCGAGGTTGCGCTTGCCGCAGGTGTCCCGTCGAAGGTCGAAGCCATGGAACTCGTGAAAGGAGACAACCTGGTGGTTGCCGCGCCGGCGTTCCTTGCGGCGGCCGCCGGCGTCCAGGTCGACGTCGCGCTGGTGGAGAAGGTCCGCGACGGGGGAGAACGGCGAACGCTGGTGATGTATCGGCTCACCGGTGAGGGGTTGGCGCTGCTCGCGACGTCGGGTGATGCGCTTCGGATTCACCTGGGCCCGGACGAGGCGGTGGAAGCGGCGGTGTGGGCCGTCGCCTGGTACGAGGCGACAGGGAGCTACGAGTTGCGGGTGCCGGGCGGCCCCCGCGGGAATCACGTGGCGCGGATCACCGGGCCGGCGCGGGTGGTCGTGCAGACGGCGCGGCCGCCGGTTCGCTGAGCGTACGAGGAACTGGCGGCGGCCCCGGAGGGCCGCCGCCAGCGGCGAGCCTTCGCTAGAAGGGAACGTCCTCGGGATCCTCGTCGTCCCGCGAGACCTCCGGCGAAGCGGAGGAGTTCGTCGGGCCGTTCTCGGCGCCGGAGGCGGCCGAGTCCTGGAGCTCGAGGATGCGGTCGTGGGCGCGGTCGGCCACCTTCGCCAGGACGAGGAGGTCGTTCCGGCCGAAGCTCCTGGTGTTCTTCCAGGAGTCGCCGTCGCGGTAAAGCCGCGAGAAGGTGACGTTGTAGCGGGTGCCGCTGTCAGTGTCGTTCTGCCAGATCGAGGCGACGACGAGGCCGATTCGGATCTCGGCGACCGGGGTGTTCTTTGATGCCATGTGAGGTTCCTCCTGGCGGTTTGGGTTTCGGGAGCGTTGCCGCTCACCGGGAGACGGCGGCAACCGTCAGAAACCCCGCCGGGAGAGCGCGCAGGCCGGCCGCGGCTCCGGGGGAATAGGCGGCTAGCGCGGGGGGATGACAGGCGGCGAAGCCGAGCGGAGCGTCCTGGCGGCTCCTTGCGCCGCCCCCCGGAGGAAGCGGGCGGACGCGGCTATGGCAGCAAGGGACCCGGGCGCTGAAGAATCGGCAAGGAGGCGGGAGGGCAGGACGGACAGGGGGCACCGGCACAACGGCGGGCGATGGATGGAAGCCACCAGGTGGCGGCTCGGCAGGCGAAGGCGGCCACGCCCACGACCGGAGAGGTCCGGGACGGGCAGAGAACGGGCAGCGAGGGAGGAGAGGAGGGGTTGTCGATCGAGAGGCGTGTTTACCGTGCATACCGTATGCGTATTTACGGTATGCAGTCATACGGTATGTATCGTTCATACCGCGAGCATTTGGGCAGCCGCAGCGCGGATCCGCGCGCCGCTCGGCCGTCAGCCGTGCGCCAGGACCAGTCCGCCGGCGGCGGCGAGGAGCCAGCAGAAGGCGACCGCGGCGATTCCGGCGCGCAGGCGCCGGCGCGAAGGGGGACGCCCCTGGAGGGTGGCGGCGCTGATCGCCGCCGCGACGACGGGGAGCAGGGCGGGGAAGGCGAAGCCGAGCGTGAGCCCGGCGAACACGGCCGCCAGGGCCATGGACAAGAGGACGGTGCACGGCGGGGCGAGCGTCCCGCCCGGGCAGGGCGGCGCGGAGAGATCCCAGCCGCCGACTAGCAGTGCGGCGGTGCCGACGAGGAGCGCCACCGCCGTGCCGGCGGCGTAGACCGCCAGGAAGTGGTCGAAGGTCTCGCCGGTGCGCCCTTCACCGCGGTACCAGACCCGCGCGCCCAGGAGCGCGGCGATGAGCCAGGGCCAGCCGGCGGCGCTCGCGAGCACGCTGGCCAGGTCCGAGTCCGGATCGCCCCAGGCGGTAACCAGGGCGCCCAGGCCGAGGAAGACGCACGCGGCCGAGACCGCGAGCAGGCTCAGTGCGGGGCGGTTCAGTGCCAAGGCGGCGCGCCCGTGGCAGCGTCTTGGGTGAGCCAGCCGTTGTCCTCGACCCGCCAGCCGCGGACGTAGATCCCGTTCTCGATGACGCGGCGGCCCCGGACGCGGGCGGTGTGGAGGACCAGCGCGATGCCGTCCACGACGCTCCGGCACACGACCTCCCACGGGAGGGCGTCCCGGGCGGCCATGGCGCAGCTCGCGAGCCGCGAGAGCGCGGAGACGGCGGTGTTCGCGTGGATGGTCGTGAGGCTGCCCCCGTGCCCGGTGTTCAGCGCCTGCAGCAGGTCGGCGGCCTCGGCCCCCCGGATCTCGCCGACCACGATGTGGTCGGGCCGGTGCCGGAGCGAGTGCTTCACCAGGCTCCGGACGGTGACCGGCCGGGTGTGCGTGTCCTGCGTGTCGGCCTCGCGGGCTTCGAAGCGCACCGTGTTGGGCTGCTCAATGCGCAGCTCCAGGGTGTCCTCGATCGACACGATGCGCTCGTCTGGAGGGAGCAGGCCGATGAGGGCGTTGACGACGGTGGTCTTGCCCGTGCCGGTCCCTCCGGAGACCAGAATGTTGCGCCGCGCCGCCAGGGTCCGCCGGGCGGCTTCGAAGAGGGGCCGGGGCAGCGAGCCGGCGGCGACGAGGTCCTCGGCGGTGAAGGCGCGCTTGCCGAAGCGGCGGATGGTGATCGCCACGTGGGGCGACGCCGGCGGGACGCAGATGGCGACCCGGGAGCCGTCCTCGAGACGCGCGTCGATGGTCGGCGAGACGGTCGGGTCCAGCCCGAGCGGCCGGGCGATGTGGATAGCGGCCCGGTGCAGGGTGTCCTTGTCGAGCTTCGGCGCGTCGGCGGGCCGCAGCCCCTCCCCTGTCCGCTCGACCCAGACGTTGTGCGGGCCGTTGATCATGAGCTCGGAGACGGCCATGTCGGCGAGGACGTCCTCCAGCCCGGGCAGGAACGGGCTGAGCCGGTCGATGGCGGTGCTCATATCCGCCCGGCGCCGCGGGCCCGCCAGTAGGGGAGGTTCCGGGGGAGGTAGTGGGGCTTGAGGTAGACCCGGGTGGCGGGGAGCGCCTGGGCGCCGTCGTAGGCGAGCACGATGGCCTGGCAGTTCTCGAGGAGCGTGAACTGGCGGCCGTGGAACATTGGCTCGCGCTGCTCCCGGTAGGACTTCGAGGTCCCGAGCGTGCCCTTCGCGCCGCCGGCGCGGGCGGTGATGAGCGAGAACCCGGGCTTGGCGGACTCCGTGAAGGAGTAGGAGGGGGAGAGCCGCAGGACCTTGCCGCACATGTTGGAGGCGAGTTCGGCGCTGGAGTCGTCGCTGAGGGAGAGGAAGATCTTGGTCCGGAGCGTCTGGAGGAGGGTGCGCCAGGCGTCCTGTCCGGGGAGGACGGACTTGAGGGAGCTGATGGACTGGGTGGTGCCGCTTCGTCGAGAAAGTGCTCGGTCTTGACGACGACGTCGTTGACGGGCGGCGGGTCGCTGAAGGACCGCGCCCGCGCGAGCTTCTCCCCGATGAGTTGGGGAGAGATCGCGCAGTGGTAGAGGTCGCGGAAGGTGCACCAGCGCTCCGGGAGTGCGCGGTGCAGCTCGATGAGCCAGCGGATGAGGTTGGTGTAGGCCTGCTGCCAGAAGGGCTCCTTCGACTTGCCGAAGAGCTGGTTGAGGAGGCTCGCCACCGTGTAGGCTAGGGAGTAGCTATCCATTTCCGACGCCAGGGGGTTCCACTGCCAGCGGCCGCCGATCCCGAGTTCGAGGTAGTCGTCGGGCCGTCCCGCCTCCTCCAGGACGGCGCGGATGTCATGGCAGAAGTCGCCCTTGACTTCGAGGACGAGGCCGGACGCCCGGCGGGCGGGGTCGTCCGCCTGCCAGGAGAGGAGCTGGGTGGCGAAGGGGCGCATGCAGGCGGAGGTCTTGCCGGTGCCGACGGCCCCGAAAATGGCGATGCCGGTGAAGAGGCCGCGTTCGGGGAGGGTGAGCCATTCGGGCCGGGTGGTCTCCCGGGCGTCGGTGGGGTGGTGGACCTCCCCGACCACGAGAGAGGGGGTCGGATCCGTCGGGCTTGCGGGCCAGGGCGGCAGGACGCCGCGCCCGGGCAGCCGGCGGCCCGCTGGGGAGTCGAGCCAGAGGCGGCGCATGCTGGTGGCGATGAACAGCGCTCCGCCGGCGACGACGGCGGGGGCCATGAGAAACCACCCGCGGATGATGTTGTAGAAGACGGGGTCCTCAAGGGCGATGAGGTCGAGGATGGGGACCTCACCGGGCGCGGGAAAGGACCGGGAGAGCACGGACCAGGTGAGGCCAACGAGGCCGAGGACGATGGCGATGACGGTTCGCCAGGAAAGTCCCCTCCCGAGGGACACTTCGGAGTTGCGTAGGCGCAAAAGCGCCCACGAGAGAAGGCGTCTCAGCGCGTGCCGGAGGTCCGGCGCGAGCCAGAATGCGAGCAGGGCGAGGGAGAAGGCTCCGAGGGCGGGGCCGGCGTAGTGCCAGGCCAGGAGGACCTGGTAGCCGGCCGGATCCTCGAGCGCGATGAGGTCGAGGACCGGGATCGTGCCCTCGGCCGGAAACCGGCGGTAGAGGACGACCAGGAGGAGCGCGAAGAGCCCGGCGACCACCGAGAAGAGGAAGCGCGGCGAACGGATGAACTCGCGGGCCGCGTGGAGCAGGAGGCGCGCTATGAAGCGCGGCGACGAGAGGTTCAAGCGCGGCCCTGGGTGGTGAGCGCGAAGAGGACGAGGAGCATC
>CAYUVU010000110.1:0-3569 GCA_964448205.1 uncultured Acidobacteriota bacterium | reverse complement strand
GGCGCACGCGCCGGACGGCACCATCGAAGGCATCGAATACAACGGGGCTTCGCCCCGAGGCCGCTGGGGGGCGCTCGCCGTGCAGTGGCACCCCGAGCGCATGGGGCACGACCTGGACCAGCGCATCTTCGACGCCCTGGTGCGGGCCGCCGCGCGACCGAGCCTGAACGGGGATTGAGCCCGGCCCGGCCGTGCCGGGGCGTTGGCGGCCCCTCCCGGAGGCCGCAATAGCGGGACGGCAGCCGGAGGTGGCGGCGGGGTGCGTCCCGGGCTAACCTGCCGGGCAGCATCCAGAGGGGGCAACGCACCTGCGTACCCCCGCCAACCTGCCCGGTCCGGGCAAGGTGGCGCCCAATCAGGGGATGTGGCCGCCAGGCAACCAAGCGGACCCACCGGGCTTCGGCCCTCCTCGGATGTCATCCAAGGAGAGACGCCATGCCCCGACATCACAACCTCGCCGCCGGGCCCGTGAGATTCCCGGGTCCACCCGAGGAATCCGCGCAGGACCGGCTGACCGGGTCCGTGTCCGCCGCGTCCGTGAGCTTCGTCGCCTGCGGCGCGGCGATCAGCGACCTCGGCGACCTGCTCCGGGACCTGCGGCTCGCGCTCGAGGTGAACGGTCCGCGGACTGTCGGGCCGGAGGGACGGCAGGCGGCGGCGCTGCTGGCCGCGCGGCTCGAATCCGTCCGCTGGGCGCTCGACGGCGCTACCGCCGCGACCCGCGGGCTGCTGGAAGACGCGTTCCCGGCCGCCGCGGACGCCCGGAACGGCCGCTCGCCGGCGGGCTGGAGCCTCCGGTGAACGGCTTCCGTCCCGTCGGATTCCACGAACCGGCCGCCACCGGGAACCCGGCGCCGGCCCCGTCGGCGCCAGCCCCGCTGGCCGTCCTGAAATTCGGCTCCTCGGTCCTGGCGAGACCGGACGACTACCGCGAAGCGGCGGTGGTGATCGCGGCCGAAGTCGCCCGCGGCCGGAAGGTCGTGGCCGTGGTCTCCGCGATGGGCCGGACGACCGACACGCTGCTCGCCGCGGCCCGCTCGGTCACCGCGGCGCCGCCGGAGACGCAGATCGGGGCGCTGCTCGCGACCGGCGAGGAGGCGTCGGTGGCGCTCCTCACCATGGCGCTCGTCGCCCGCGGGGTCCGCGCGGCGGGAGTCGGCGCCTCGCGGGTGCCGGTGCGGACGCGCGGCGCCCTCGACGACGCCGAGCCGGTCCACGTGGATGCCGGCCGGATCCAGCGGGCGCTCCGGACACGGGACGCGCTGGTGTTCCCGGGCTTCGTCGGGAGGGACGCCTCCGGGGCTCCCTCCCTGCTGGGACGGGGAGGCTCGGACCTGACCGCACTCTTCCTCGGCGATGCGCTGGGGGCCTCCGAGGTCCGCCTCGTCAAGGACGTGGACGGCATCTTCCCCGAAGATCCGGACGGCCGCGACGACCTGTCGCCCTATGCGGCACTGACCTGGGACTCGGTGCGCCGGCTCGGCGGCGGGGTCGTGCAGCCCAAGGCGATCGACTACGCGGAGCGGCGGCAGGTGCGCTTCCGGGTCACCGGACCGGGAGGCGCGGGGACCTGGGTCGGAGCGCCAGGGGCCGACGCCGCGCCGGCCGGGTGCTGGCCGGCGGCCGCGGAACCGGGCCCGAAGGCGGCAGGACGATGACCGGGGCGCCGGCGGCAACGGGGGAGCGGGCCGGCGGCCGGATCCCCACCGCCGTCGTCGGGGCGACCGGCATCGTCGGGCAGCGCCTCGCGAACCTGCTGGAGGCGCACCCGTGGTTCCGGCTCGCGGAGGTGGCCGCATCCGGCCGCTCGGCGGGACGGCGGTACGGGGAGGCGGTCGCGTGGTCCGCCGGCGAGCGCGCCGCGGCGGGCGCGGCCGACCTCGAGGTCCTGGGTCTCGACGCCACGCTGCGGAGCCCGCTCGTCCTGTCGGCGCTTCCGGCGAGCGTGGCGAGGGAAACGGAGCCGGCCCTCGCGCGGTCGGGGCACGTCGTCTGTACCAACGCGTCGGCCCACCGGCTGGACGGGGCGGTGCCGCTCGTCGTCCCGGAGGTGAACCCGGAGGCGGTGGACGCGGCGCGGCGCCAGCCCTGGGCCGGGACCGGCGGCGCCCTCATCGCCAATCCCAACTGCGTCGTCGCCGGACTGGCGCTGGCGCTCGCACCGCTGCACCGGGCCTTCGGGATCGAGGCGGTGACCGTCGTCACCCTGCAGGCGGTCTCCGGGGCGGGACGCAACGGCGTGGGCGCGGTGGCCGTCGTCGGCAACGCGATCCCATGGATCCCGGGCGAAGAGGAGAAGCTGGGACCGGAGCTTCGCAAGGTCCTCGATTGCGACTTTGCGGTCACCGCCGCCGTGAACCGGGTCCCCGTCCTCGACGGCCACCTGGCGCACGTCTTCGCCTCGCTGCGCCACCCCGCTTCGCCCCGCGATGCGGCGCGGGTGCTCCGCGACTTCCGTGCACCCGCCGCAGCATCGGCGCTCCCCACGACGCCCGCTCGGCCCCTGGTGGTGCGCAGCGAGCCCGACCGCCCGCAACCCCGCCTCGACCGGGACGCGGGCGGCGGCATGGCGGTGAGCGTCGGCAGGGTCCGCAGGGCCGGCCCGCCCCACGATCTCGCCCTGGCCGTCGTCGCGCACAACGGCGTGCGGGGCGCGGCGGGCGCCTGCCTCGCGAACGCGGAGCTTTGTCTGAGCGCCGCGGCGGTGCCCCTTCACTCCCACAGTCCTTCGCGGCCTCGCGCCGCCTTGCCTCCCGGGTCCGCTCCGGACCGGGAACCCGCACATCCCCAGGAGAGATCCCATGCGTGACGAAACCATCGCCATCCATATCGGATACGAGTCCGAACCCACGACGCACGCGGTCGCCGTGCCCCTCTACCAGACGGTCGCCTACGAGTTCGACGACGCCCGGCACGGCGCCGACCTCTTCGATCTCGCCGTGCCCGGGAACATCTACACCCGCATCATGAACCCCACCCAGGCGGTGCTGGAGGAGCGGGTGGCGCAGCTCGAGCGGGGCGTCGCCGCGCTGGCGCTGTCCTCGGGCAGCGCCGCGGTCAACTACTCGATCCTCAACCTCGCCGTCGCGGGCGACAACGTGGTCTCCGTCCCGCAGCTCTACGGCGGCACCTACACCCTGTTCGCCCACATGCTGCCGCAGCAGGGAATCGAGGTGCGGTTCGCCGAGGGAGACGGCCCGGACGACCTGGCGAAGCTCGTGGACGGCCGTACGAAGGCCATCTTCTGCGAGAGCATCGGGAACCCGGCGGGCAACATCGTGGATCTCGCCGCGGTCTCGGCGATGGCGCGCGCCCACGGGATCGCCACCATCGTGGACAACACGGTGGCGACGCCGGCGCTCCTCAAACCGGTCGAGCACGGCTTCGACATCGTCGTCCACTCCCTGACCAAGTACATGGGCGGACACGGCAGTTCGCTCGGCGGCGCCATCGTGGATTCGGGGCAGTTCCCCTGGACGGAGTTCGAGGCGCGCTATCCGATGTTCACGACGCCGGAGCCGAGCTACCACGGCGTGGTGTACACGGAGGCGCTGGGGCCGGCCGCCTAC
>CAYUVU010000109.1:0-3762 GCA_964448205.1 uncultured Acidobacteriota bacterium | reverse complement strand
GCGGGCAACGTCAACGCGATCTGCAGCGCGCTCGACCGCGTCAAGGAGCGCCACCCCGACATGGTGCTGGTGCACGGCGGCGGACCGGGCGCGGAGCGCATCGCCGCCCGATGGGCCGACAACAACGCGGTCCACCAGGTGGTGTTCAGGCCCGACTGGGACGCCCACGGCCGCGCCGCTCCCTTCCGGCGCAACGACCAGCTCCTCAAGCTCCTCCCGACCGGTCTCGTCGCCTTCCCCGGCGCGGGGATCACCGAGAACCTCGTCGACAAGGCGCGCGAGCTCGGCATCCCGGTCTTTCGCGTCGACGCCTGACGCGCATCGCCCCCAACGGGTCGCGTCGCTCTCCCGCGTCGCGGCCCGTTTCTTTGTCGTCGGGCTCGAACACCGGCGCCTCCGCACCGACATCGCGCTTCACCGCACGCGCACCGAAGCGGGCGGCGGTCCTCCGCGCGCCGGCGCGGAGCACCGCTACCCTGTCAGAGGATCCAGAGCCAGAACACGATCACGGTGGGTACGATCCCGAGCAGCGACGCGCCGACCCCGTACTTCAACACCACCCACCACAGCCGCTCGACGCGGATGTTCTCGGTCAGGTTGACATATCGCTCGAACATCATGCGCCTCCCATGAGGCCGATCGTTTCCGTCTCGGTCAGTGCGGTCCCGATAGACACCTTATCACCGCGCCCCGCGTCCTCGTCCGCGCGCCGCTCGGGGCCCCGTTACGCCTTACCCCACCGATAAGCACGCGGCGCTTGACTCCGCTTCCTGAACCCCTTTCCATAGTCCGCGCTTGCGTGTCGGCTTCGCCGACGTTGCCGTGGAGAGAAACCGCGGCGTGTGAGCGCGTCAAACCGACCCCGAGGGGCTCACCGCCCCGAAGGGTCGGTTGGCAACGACGGGTCTTCCTTTTCATTCGTTCAGAGGAGAAGACCAATGGCCGCACGACGGAATCAGAAGTCCGAACAGGCTCCGGCCGCGCCGAAGTACCTGGGCGTCTTCGTCACCGAGGACTACCAGAGCAACGGCGAAGACCGCACGAGCTACACCCGCGTCGGCGCCGCGTTCCCGCACAAGAAGGGATGCGGCTTCAACATCGAGATCACCGAAGGTATCTCGGTCAGCGGGCAGCTCGTCGCCCTCCCCCCGCGTCCGCGCGAGGAGAGCCAGGCCGGTTGAGCCCAGCGCGTCGATGCCGTGACGCCGGGAGGGGGCAGCAATGCCCCCTTCCACTTTCTGGACCGCCGATCCTTCCCGCTTCGCCCGCCCGGCGTACCCGCTCCGTCTCCCGCCTGTCCCGCACACAAACCCGTCACCGCGCCTCGGCGCTTCTCCCGCGCCTGCCCTTCCCGGCACCGTCGGACCTCCCCGGTGACGCATCCCGCGGCGGTTCACCGGCCGCGTTCGATCCCGGGGTATGCTTACCCCTCCGGCTCGACGAAGGCGAAGCAATGCCTTCAGCATGGGGATTCCCGATGACCGACACGCTGATTGATCGCAATCCGGAAATCCTTGGAGGAACGCCCGTGTTCGCGGGCACCCGGGTACCGGTGCGGATCCTGATGGAGCACCTGGAGGCGGGCGACCGCCTTGACGATTTCCTGGTGGACTACCCGACGGTGTCGAGGCGCCAGGCCGTCGCCCTGCTGGAACGGGCGACGCTCGACCAGCAATCCAGAGCGAGGCAACCACGATGACCGACTGGAGCACATGCCCGGCCGTTGAGCGCAAGCCGGGGAAGGTCAGCGGGGCGTGGGTCTTCGCCGGCACGCGGATTCCACTCGCCGCACTCTACGAGAACCTCGCCAGCGGGGCCACGGTCGAGGAGTTCGTCGAGTGGTTCCCCGGCGTTGACGAGCGGCAGATCCGCGCCGTGCTCGAACACGAGGCGAAGACGCTGAGCGAGGCGGCGGCACCTTGAAGGTGCTGTTCGACCAGGGCACGCCCGCACCGCTGCGCGACCACCTTCCGGAGCACCGCGTGGATACGCTCGCGGCGAAGGGCTGGTCGGACAAGGACAACGGCGAGCTGCTCGACCTTGCGGAACGAGAGGGGTACGAAGTCCTCGTGACGACCGATCAGAATCTGCGTCACCAGCAGAATCTCGCAGGCAGGCGAATCGGAATCGTCGTTTTGCTGAGCACGGCGTGGCCCGCGGTTCGCCTGCGTGCAGGGGCCATTCGCGAAGCGATAGCGGCGGTACGAGCCGGCGAGGTCAGGGAAGTGCCCATTCGGGTCGAATCCGGATAGCGGCGACGCCCGCTTCGACCCCGATCACCGACCCACCCGCGCGGCGTCCGTGTCCGCGCGTCCTGTCGCGTCCGAGTACACCGTGGCGTCGCCGTCGAGCGCGGTCCGCGGGCACGCGTACACGCGATTGCGCCACCGGGATGGCTCTCCGAGCTCCTGCGTCCAGCACCCCGCGAACACCGAGCGCAGCGTCCGGTCGGCGCGCGTGGAGAGCCGGTCGGGCTCCGGGGCGACGATGAGGTTCACGTAGAGCGTGCCGTTTTGGCTAAGCCGCGAGCGCGCGAGGGTGAAGAACTCGCGCGTGAGGAGGTGGGCGGGAAGCGCCCTGCGGTTGGCGTACGCATCGAGCACGATCGCGTCGAACGCCGCCTCGTGGCGCAGCAGGTACGCCCGGCCGTCCATCGCTGCGTAGCGCCCGCGCCGCAGGAAGGGCGCGAGGAACGCGTCCGCCACCTTCGCCAAGCGCGCGTCCACGTCGACGAACACGATGTCGGCCCCGTGTTGCGGCCTCCCGCGCCCGAAGGTGAATCCCCCTGCGCCGATCACGAGCACCCGCACCGGGTTTCCGTCGGACGCGGCCGCGTACACCCGATCCTCGATCCACTCGACGTACGGGTGGCCGGTCCCGGCGCCGTCCTCGCGGCTCGCGTTCTGGCCGTTGACGCGAAGCGCGCGGGCGCCGTCCGCGTCCGCCTCGATCGCGTAGTCCGCGTGCGTCGTGGTCCGGACGTAGGCGTCGCGCTCCACCGCGAGGTTCGCGCCGGCGACGCCTGCGACCACGACGCCCGCGGCCCACATCCGGAAGCCGACACGCTCCCAGACCGCGAGCGCGGCAAGCACCAGGAGCCCCGAGACGAGCGCCACCGACCCGGCGACCCCGACGTGCTGCATCACCACGAGCGCGGTCGCGAGCCCGCCCGCGACGTTGCCGAGGGTGCTCGCGGCGAACGCGGCGCCGGCCTTGCCGGGCGCGGTCTCCGGACCGGCGCTCCCGACCAGCACCACCACGGCTTCAGCCAGCAGGTAGGCCACCGGCCCGACGCCCGCCACCGCGTACACCGCGACCTGCGCGAGGAGCGGGAGGCCGCCCGTCGCCTCGAAGATAAGCGCCACCCCGAAGCGCGAGAGCCAGAACGCCGACCACGCGGCCGCGGCGGCGAGGTTTCGCGCCACCTTCTCGCGCGCATCGCCCGCGAACCCGCCGCCCCCCCGGTAGCCGAGGGCGAGCGCGGCGAGGAACGCGGTGACGACGAGGCTCGTCACCGCGACCGAGTGGCCTGCCACCGGCACGAGCGCCCGGAGCGCGATCATCTCGACGGCGAGGGCGCAGTACCCCTCGACGAGCAGCAGCGCGGTCGCCGCGCGCGGGCCGATGGGGCGCTCAGCGCCGGGCATCGTCGCGTACCCTGGAGGCGTACCAGACGGCCCGCACCGCGTCCTCGACGCGGCGGAGCGCCGCGGTCATGGCGAACCAGTCGCGGCCCGCCTCGGCCTCCTCGAAGGCCCGTGC
>CAYUVU010000108.1:0-2382 GCA_964448205.1 uncultured Acidobacteriota bacterium | reverse complement strand
GTAGAAGAGGCTGAAGCGGCTCAGGTTGACCTGCGTCTCGTCGTCCTCCACCTGCGCGAAGTCGGTGTTCCAGGTGACGTCGGCGGTGAGCCCGTCGGTGACGCCGAACTTGAAGTCGGCGCCCACGTCGCCGGACCACTCGTTCAGCCGGTCGTTCAGCGGGACGTGGGTCTGGGAGCCGATGGCGTAGGGCTTCAGTTCCATCCGCCGCGATCCGGCGGGCGCTTCGAGTCCCACGAGCGTCGCCGCGTTGGAGAGCCGTTCCAGACTGCTGTAGCCGTACGCCTGGGGCGTCGGGGTGAGGAACGCCTGTTCGTTCTTGTGCTTGATGCGGCGCCGGAAGTTGATTCCCCAGAGCTGGGGCCCGCCGGCCGCGTAGCGGAGCGAGCGGAAGGGAATCCGGATCTCCAGGGTGTATCCGTCTTCCACGAGCCGGCTCTTCACCCACCAGACCGTGTTCCAGTCGCTGTTCGTGTTTCGCTCGTCGGTGACCTGCGCGTCGAAGAGCGCGCCGAGCGCGTTCGTGTGGAACAGGAAGCCGTTCCGCCGGTCGTAGAAGGTGTCGATGATCACCGAGAAGCTGTCGCCCCAGTCGATGTTCCGCTGGTCGCGGCGCATCTCGTTGGCCATCAGCAGCTCGGGATGATGCTCTTCGAGGTCGGCGGCGATGTAGAGGTTCTCCGCGTCGTAGAGCACCCAGACGCGCGTCGATTCCGAAACCGGGGCGCCCTCGGCGGGCTCCTGCTGCACGAAGCCTTCCGCCGCCGGCACCTGGTCGTACACCGGATCGTCGAGCACTCCGTCCACGGTGAGCGGCTCGGCCAGCCGGAAGGCTCGAAGGGTTACCCGGCCGTCGGCGCCGCGGCTGACCGCTTCTCCGAGCGCGGGAGCGGGCGGACCGAGGATGCGGCTCTCCATTCCCGAACCGAGGTCCTGCTGGCCCTCGGCGAGCCGGCCGGCGCCGCGGCCCGGGATTCCGAGGTCGTCCTGGCCGTCCTGGAGGCGGCGGTCGGCAGACGGAGGAACCGGTCCGTCCGGAGCGGTGCGGGCGAACGACACGCCGGCGGCCAGCGTCAGGAGGCCGGCGGCGGCAAGGCCCCTCACGTAGACGGCAGCCCGCAAGCGGCGGGACACGATTTCCTTCCGCACCAGTGGTGAGAACCGGCGCGGACTATAGCCCTCCGGAGCCGCCCTTGCGAACGCGGCGCGCACGGCCCGGGGGAGCGGGGGCGGAGACGATCCGGAACCCCGTCAGAACCGGAAGAGACGGGTGAATTTCACGACGACCGCACGGTCGCTGAGCCCGGAGAGGCCGTCGTCGCCGTCGCGGTTCGAGCTGAAGACCACGAAGAGATCGCTTCCGGGCGAGTACTCCCAGCGGAAACGCACATTCGCGGAAATCAGTTGCGCGGCCGAGTTGTACTGGACGAGCGCGCCGAGGAAGCTGCGCGGCGAGACGGTGTAGGTCGCGCGGAGCCGGCTCACCTGCGCGGTCACGTCGCCCCCGGGCACCGTGATCCAGTTCAGGCTGATGTTCGGCTCCAGGGAGAAGCGCTGGTTCACCTCGGCGCGTCCCCAGTAGCTCATTTCCTGCCGGGTGCCGCCGAAGAAGTCCCCGAACTCGTAGCGGAACATGCCCGAGACCTTGCGGTGGGACCCCATCCGGATCCGCACCCCGGTCCGCGAGAACTTGTAGTTGCCCGCGGGCACGGCGACCTCGTCGGAGAGGTCGAAGCCCTCGAGGAGGCGCTCTTCGGTCACCGTGTGGTCGAACATGAGGCGGTCGCTGCTCTCGAAGATGGCGCGCGCGTTGAGCGTGTACTCCTGCGTCTCCATTTCACCGTCGGGCCGGTCGTAGCGGTTCGCCTCGACCTCGAATTCGAACTGGCGGACCGCCTCGATGCTCCGGGGGCGCGGCCCGAACAGGAAGGACCCGCCGTTCTTGGTGAAGTCCCGGCGGCGGACGAAGCCCATGCCGGGATTGAAGTCCTCGCCCAGGTAGAGGCGCTGGACCTCGACGTCGATCAGGTCGGTGTCGTAGCGGAACTGGCCCATGTAGCTGGCCGCCTGGTGCCCGGTCTCCACCCCGGGCTCGCTGGTCGCCATGTAGAACGTGTTGATCTGCATGTTCTCCGTGGGAGCGAAGTTGCCGTCCACGCCGTAGAGGGAGTTGGAGCCGGAACCGTCGGCCGCATGGTTCCGGTGGGTGGCGATCACCCCGATGTTGGACCGCGCGAAGAGGTCGCGCTTCACCCGGAAGGCGCTGAAGTTCGTGCCCTCGTAGTCCACGTCCGACGCTTCGCCGGTCTGGATGTTCATGAGCCCCATCTGGTAGGCGCCGGCCCGGCCGTGCATGCGGGCGCCTACCAGATGGGGCTCATG
>CAYUVU010000107.1:0-8044 GCA_964448205.1 uncultured Acidobacteriota bacterium | reverse complement strand
AGGAAGAGGAGCGAGATCCCCAGCGCCAGCACGAGCAGGAAACGGTTCTGGAAGCGGGTGGGGTCGGAGATCATGGGGGTCTCCTGGTGCCGATGATGTTGCCTGCGCCGTCGATCTCGGTGATCGGTCCCCTGTAGACATCGTTGTGGAGGTTGATGGCCGGGGCATCTTCGGCGACCGCAGCCGCGGCGGCCGGGGATACGAAGTACGGCTCGGCGAGACGGGCGTTGACGCGGTAGCCCAGGTCCGCCAGCGCCTGGATGGTGATCGCGCTCACGGGATTCGCTTCTCCCACCGTGAACTGCGGCGTCATGTTCTCCGGGCCCATGACCGATTCGCGCCAGTGCGCGCCGTCGCCCCCGTTCTGGACCGGCACCTTGCCACCGGTGTAGCTGGCGCCACCGGCGGCGTCGAACGCCTCGACGGCCCGGGATCCGCGGAAATGCGTGTCGGCGTCGGGAAGTGCATCCGACGGATTCGCAAGCAGGGAGTGCCATTTCGGACCCAGGCCTATCCCCAGGATATGCGCGATCTCGTGCATTGCCACCTCAACCAGATTGCCCGCCTGGGCCAGCCGGCCCACGTCGGCGTCGTCGAACAGGATCACGCCCAACGCCGGGGTCTCGTCGGCAACGCGTATCGCGCACAGGCTTGCCTGGGCCACCACGCCGCCCGCTTCCGCGGTTCCCGCGCCAACGGCGATCACCAGGTCGTCCACGTAACCGAGCTCCACTTCGAATTCCGTCTCGTCGATCTTGCAGGAGAAGGTGTCGTTGACCGCGACGTCCGGGAAATCGGTCTCCCTGAGGATCGCCTCCCAGGTCGCCGCGGCGGAACGCATCGCCGAACGCACGTCGGCGCTCACGCCGGACCCGAAGCCGAGTTGGATCTCGAATCCGGGCTCCGGTTCCGGTGGTGGCGCGAGGACCGTCATCTCGGCGGACTGGGTGGCCGAGAGGCCGTCGGGGTCGGTCGCGGTGACGGTGATGGTGGCCGTGCCGGCCGACCATGCGGTGAGGACGAGGTCGCTCCCGTCGACGCGGACCCGCACGACCCAGGGGTCGGACGACGATGCGGCGTAGTGGAGCGCGTCGCCGTCGGGGTCGGAGAAGTGGGCGCCCATGTCCAGCCTTCGGGCCGGTCCGCGGGAGAGCGTCTGCGCGGGGATCGGGGTGGTGGTGGTCGGCGCGCGGTTGAGCACGGTCACCGCGAAGCTCTGCCGGGCCGACAGGCCGCCGGAGTCGATGACGGTCACGGTAAGGGTGGCTTCGCCGGTGACCCCGGCCCGCAGCGTAAGCGTGGTGCCGCTGGCGGCCGCCGTGGCCACCAGGCTGTCGCTCGACGCGATCTCGACCCGCAGCGCATCGCCGTCGGGGTCGCTGAAGTGGCGGGTGAGGTCGAGCGCCGCCGTCTCGCGCTTGTGGAGGGTCTGCGCGGGAATGGGGTCCGTCGCGACCGGCGGCCGGTTGGGGACGGTGACGGTGAAGCCCTGGGAGGCCGACAGGCCGTCGAGGTCGGTCGCGGTCACGGTGACCGCGGCTTCGCCCTGGGAAAGGGGCGTCAGGATGAGCGTGGCGTCGCTGGAGGAGACTTCGAGCGCGACGATGTCCCCGTTGGAGGACGCCGCCGCCCAGGTCAGCGGGTCGCCGTCCGGGTCGGAGAAATGGTCCGTCAGATCGACCGTGTCGGCCTCGCTCTTGTAGAGCGTCCGCGATGGAATGGTGTCGGTCGCGACCGGCGGCCGGTTGGGGACGGTGACCGTGAAGCTCTGGGAGGCCGTCAGGCCGTCCGGGTCGGCCGCGGTTACCGTGACCAGCGTCTCGCCCGTGGCCAGCGGCGTGACGACCAGCGTGCCGGCGGCGGCGGCGAGGTCCAGCGCGACCACGCGGGTATCCGACGCCTCGGCGGCCCAGGCCAGCGGGTCGCCGTCCGGGTCGGCAAAGTAGGCCGCCAGATCGAGCGTGTCGGCCTCGCTCTTGTAGATCATCCGCGACGGGATCGTATCGGTTGCGGCCGGCGGCCGGTTGGGCACGGTGACCGTGAAGCTCTGCTCGGCCGTCAGGCCCTCGTCGTCGGTGGCCGTGACGGTCACCACCGCCTCGCCCTTGGCGAGTCCCGTGAGCGTGAGCGTGGAGTCGGCCACGGATGCCCCGACCACCGTCTCGTCCGACACGGCCGCCGCGTAGGTCAGCGGGTCGCCGTCCGGGTCGGCGAAGAAGGGTGACACGTCCAGCGTGTGCGCATGATCGACCATGACCTCGCGGGCCGCGATCGAGTCGACCGCGACCGGCGGCCGGTTGGGCACCGTCACCTCGAAGCTCTGCGTGGCGGTCAGGCCGCCGGGGTCGGTCGCGGTGACGGTCACCACCACCGTGCCTTTCGCCAGCGCCACCACCGTTGCGATCGTGCCGTCCACCGAGACCGCGACGCGGTTCGGGTCGGACGCCGCCGCCGAGTACCGGAGCGGCTGGCCGTCGGGCTCGGCGAAGTGTCCGCGAACGTCGATGACCGCCGAGTCGCCCACCATCAGCTCCCGGTCGTCGATCGTGCCCACCGCCGTCGGGGGCCGGTCCGGGACGATGACCTGGAAGGTCTGGCGCGCCTCCAGGCCCGTCGGATCGGTAGCGACCACGGTCACGACCGCTGTGCCGGGAGAGACCGCGGTGATCGTCAGCGTGGTGCCCCGGAGCTGGACGGTGGCGATGTCGGGGTTGGAGCTGAACGCGTCGAAGTCGAGCGCCTCCCCGTTGGGGTCGCGGAAGCACAGGGCGACATCGACCGTTCCGCCCACCGCGATCGTCTGATCGGGGAGGGGCCCGCACAGTTCGGGCGCCAGCGGGCTCTCGCACGAAACGACCCAGAGGGCCGCCCCGAGGAGCAGGGCGGCCAGGGAGATCCTTGATCGAGGCAGGTTGTCGCGCATGCGAGCAGAAACCGCGGGCCGGGAGGGTTTTGAGCAGTGGCGAAACCTACACACTCCCCGTCGCGCGGTCGATACGAAGAATGCGCCCGGCACCCAACCAGGCATGGTGGTCCCGGGGACGACGTTCCAGACACCGGAGCGACGTGGTAGAATTCAGCCCCGCGATTCATCGTGCAGCTTTGGAGAGGAGCAGAATGAAACGCCCGGGATTGCCCCATGGCAGATAAGAGGATTCTCGTGATCGCGGGGCCCAACGGTGCGGGAAAGACCACATTCGCGACGGAATTCCTCCCTCGGGAAGCCGACTGCCCGCTCTTCGTGAATGCCGATCTCATCACGCCCGAGCGCGCTATCGGACGCGTCGCCCAGCGGGTGGCGGAGGGCGGTCACGACGTGCCGGAGCAGGTCATCAGGCGCCGATTCGCGGCGGGATGGTACAATTTCGAGCACCTCTACCGGGACCTTGTCGACGAGTGGGCGTTGTACGACAATTCCGGCGATGAGCCAGAATTGCTAGCGGAAGGAAGCCGGGAATGAGTTCGCACAGGCCGACAGACGCGAGAGGGTTGCGTGATCCGGATCTCATCGGTGCGGAAGCGGCGATGCGCCGGGCTGCGCTACGGGCGAGACTGCGCGCCGAAAGGGTTGCCAGGGCGGACGCGATGCCGCGGCAAGACGGTCCGGCCGGCATGAGAGCAAGCGGCCCCGCGCAGGCCGTTGACCGCGATCCTGGTGTGCTGACATTCTCGCAGGCCCAGAGCTACGAAGAACTTCCCAAGCCCCTGGCGCTGGAGGAGTTGCCTCGAGAGGCGCGCACGCGAGTATGGAACTCGCTGCATTCCTTCATTTGGGAGGAGGTGCGGCTCGACCCCGATGGGATCCCACGCTTCGATGCCAACCCATGGCCGGCCATTCTCTTTTCCGTGCACACGGACCACTTCGTTCGCGCCGTGGATGACTGGCCCGACGACCGCTACTATTTCTTGAAGCCTACGGACCTCCGCAGCGATCTGGAAGAGTTGCCATTCAACAAGGCATTCGACCTGATTCAGTTCATTCTGCGCCATCCCAAGTGTCCCAGGTCTCTGGTCGGGGAGATGAAGAAGGTATTTGCTGACTCTCAACTCGCCTACACGATCGATGAGGGACCGCCTCCAACCATAGTTCCGGCGGTCACGCGCGAAGAAGGAACGATGATCGTCGAGTCGCTACGGGTGCTCCGCGCCGGAAGCCTGGAGGGCAGCGTCGCCCACCTGCACAAGGCATCCGAAGGCATCAACATGCGCGATTGGGCGGGGAGCATCCGGGAGAGCATCCATGCGGTGGAGGCCGTGGCGAGACAGCTTGATCCCGCAGCACGAACGCTGGGACAAGCGCTAAAGCCACTCAAAGCAGACCGAACGCTGCACCCTGCCCTTCGCGCTGGACTCGAGAAGCTCTATGGCTACACCTGTGATGAACAGGGAGTCCGTCATGCGCTGCTGGAAGAGGACCAGTCCAACGTAAGCGTGGATGAAGCCGTCTTCATGTTAGGGGCATGCGCGTCCTTCGCCAGCTACCTGTGGCGCAAGCAAGCTTCCGGGGTCTCCTGAGGTCTGGCCGTGCCAACATCCCGTCTGGGGCCGATCGATGAGCCCAGGGTCGACGGGTTTGCCCACCCTTGCCGCCGCGGCGTAGAATTTGCAGCGTCCCGATCGTAGCAAGGAGGCCCCACATGATCCGGAGTGAGCTGGCATGATGCGTCTATCTGGCCCGGCGATGCTGGGCGTGAGCGTTCTCGCCCTCGCAGGCTGCGACAAAACCGGCGCGTACGGCGATGTCAACAGCATCATCGTGGGCACATCGATGGAACTCTGGGACGAGGTGGGAGAGGCGGTCACGACCGGACTCGAGCCCACCATCTTCACCGTGCGCGACGAGCGGACCTTCAAGATCACCTACCAGGACCCGCTGGCGCCCGACTGGGAGGTCCTGCGCGAGTTCAAGCAGGTGCTGCTGATCGGGACGGTGGAGGACCCGTGGATCGCGGAGGCGATGGAGGAGAGCGACATCACGAATACGGAGCCGTTCGGCGCGCCCGGCGTCATCCAGTTGATCGACGTCTGGGCGCGGGGCCAGTTGGTGACCGCCCTCCTGCTTTCGCCCGGTGGCGGGGCGGCCGAGGTGGAGGCGCATGTGGGCGAGCTGCTCGCGCTCTTCGACGGGCAGTACCGCACCTACGCGCGCACGCGCATGTTCGTATCAGGACGCGACTCCCTGCTGGCCGACACGCTGCGTGCCGTGGGCGGCTTCGCGCTCGATCTGCCCCGCGTCTATCGATGGGACTATCAGGATTCGGTCTTCATATTCCGCAACGACAATCCCGATCCTGCCGAACTCATCCGGGAAATCGCGGTGACGTGGCGCACGCCGGTCGCCGGCCCGCTGGCGGACTCGGCCATTCTGGACTGGCGCCTGTCGTTGACGCGGGCATACTACACCGACGAGCAGGTAGTGACGGAAGAACTCGCGCCGGGGCGTGACCTGAGCGACGATGCGTACGAGCTTCGAGGCATCTGGGAGAGCCCCCCGGACGCGTGGCCGGCCGCGGGGCCGTTCCTGACCCGGACGAAGGTGTGTCCCGGCCAGGATCGCGTGTACCTGCTCGACTCGTGGCTCTACGCGCCGGGCAAGGACAAGTACGAGTACATGCTGCAGCTCGAGTACATCCTCGACTCCTTCGCATGCGAAGCCGAGGTGCCGGTCGCGGCGATGTAGCGATGGGACGATACCGGTTGGCCGTTCTGAGCCTGTGCGCCCTTGCCCTGCCGGGATGCGACAAAACCGTGGCGTGGGGGGAGGTCAACAGCATCATCGTCGGCGCGTCGGCCGAACTCTGGGAGGCGTCGGGCGATGCGATCACCGAAGGTCTTCAGCCCACCATCTTCACGGTTCGCGACGAGCGCACCTTCAGGATCACGCACCAGGATCCCCTCGCATCCGACTGGGGGCTGCTGCGGGAGTTCAGGCAGGTGCTGCTGATCGGAAGCGCAGAGGATCCCTGGATCGCGGAGGCTCTGGAGGCCGGACCGGAGCCCGAATCGCCGAACCCGCCGGAGATCTTCCAGTTGTACGACGTGTGGGCGATCGGACAGTTGGTGACGGTTCTCCTGCTGTCGCCGGGCGGCGGACCGGACGAGACGGAAGCGCATGTGGACGATTTGCTCGCGCTCTTTGACGGGCAGTATCGCGACTATGTCCACGCGCGCATGTTCGTCTCCGGGCTCGACTCCCTGCTCGCGGACACGCTGCGGGCCACGGGCGGCTTTGCGCTGGAGCTGCCGGTCATCTATCGATGGAGCCGCGAGGATTCGGTCTTCATCTTTCGCAACGACAATCCCGATCCGTCGGAACTCATTCGCGAAATCGCGGTCACGTGGCGTTCGCCGATCGCGGAGACGCCGACGGATGACGACATGCTCGATTGGCGACTGGCGCTGTCGCGCGAATACTACGCGGACGAGCAACTGGTGACGGAGGATGTCGAGCCTGGCCTGGCCTTCGATGACGCGGCGTACGAGATCCACGGAATCTGGGAGAGCGCCCCGGGCGCGTGGCCGGCGGCGGGCCCGTTCCTGACGCGCCGGAAGGCGTGTCCCGCTCAGGATCGACTGTACCTCATCGATTCCTGGCTCTATGCTCCGGGCAGGGACAAGTACGAGTACATGCTGCAGCTCCGGTACATCCTCGACTCCTTCGAGTGCGAGCCGACGCTGCCGGGCGAGGGGATGTGAAGATGGGACTGCCGGGCGTGCGAGAAACGAAAGATGACGCCCCCGGGCGCCGGAATGTGAAGATGGGACTGGCGGGCGTCGGGATGGTGTGCCTCCTTCTTGCGGTGCTTCTGGTTCCGGAGGCGGTTTCGGCTCAGAACGGAGGCTTCCGTGCGGGCGTCCTCGTCCCGATGGAGCGCGTCAAGGCCACTCTCGCGAAGACGGTCGACAATACCGCGGCCAATACCCTGGTTCCCCCACCGCGGCGCGGGACGCTGGTGATGGACGAGGGTTCCGCCGATACGTGGGGGAGCGGGGTCGGCGCATTCCTCGGCTATCGGGCGCCGCTGGGCGGAAGCGGGTTCCACATGGGCGCGCGTGTCGACGCCGCGCTCCATTTCGCCGCCGTGGACGGGCAGTTGGCCGGGGTCGGGGAGTCGCCGGGACGCAATCAGCTCGGCGAGAGCTGGCCGGATCAGTGGACGTTCGAGAGAAAGAGAAGCTTCGGCCTGACCATGGAGATCGGCGGCAGTCCGGGCGCGTTGGCGTCTATGGATGCGACGCTGTTTCTGCTCGGGGGCATTCGCCTCGCGCAGGTCGAGCTGACGAATCGGTTCAACGGCTGCATGTTGCCGGAGGGCTGCGGGCCCTCGGATTTCGTTTCGGGAACCGATGCGCGCGACCTGAACCACCAGGCCTTCACCTTCGGCCTCGGCTTGGAGAAGGGGTTGGGGGAGGGGCTCGCACTGCGCGTCGAAGCCAGCCACACGCCCTACTGCGACGAGCAGTGGACCGCGCAGTTCACGGAGGTGGGCGTTACGGTCCCGACCGTCCTGGATGCGGGGGAGACGGGTCTGAAGGTGGGCGTGGTGTGGAGGGGGAGCTGAGGCCCACGGCTTCGGCGCCTGTCAGGCTTCCTCAGCCCGCGCGAGGAACTCTTCGGCGGTCTCGCATTTCTGCGTGATCACCTTAGAAGCGGAGCAGCCCTGACACCAGGTCGGCAGTGTGCGCCGAGGCGCCGCGGTGTTCCTCGATGACGCGCCGGCCGTTGCGAGCCATGCGGCGGCGGGCGTGCGGATCATCCAGGAGGCGGGCCGCGGCGGCCATGGGGGTGTCTGTTACGGTAATGCCGCCGCCCGCGGCCAGTGCCGAAACCACGTCGGTGAAGTTCTCGTGGTGCGGGCCGATGATGGTCGCGCACCCGGCGGCGACCGCGGGAATGGGATCCGACCCGCCCATGGGTGCGAAGCTCCGGCCCACGATGGCGACATCCGCCAGCGCGTACGCCAGCTCAAGTTCGCCCATGGTGTCGAGGAGGAAGAGGTCGGTGGGGCCGCTCAGGGCGCGGCTTCGGCGGCGGATCGCGGGG
>CAYUVU010000106.1:0-5877 GCA_964448205.1 uncultured Acidobacteriota bacterium | reverse complement strand
TCGGGAAACATCTCGCCGACGCGCCCGACATCGGAGCCCGGGACGCCCTCGCTGACCGCATTCCCGCCTCGCTCCAGAAGGTCCCAGAATTCGGGCAGGTTGCGGGCTCCCGGGAAGCGGCAGGCGATGCCCACAATCGCTATCGGCTCGTCGGCCCCGGAGTGCTCCGGGCTCAGCGCTCCGGATGTGGTCTCGTCTCGTCCGGAGGCATCCCGCGGCGCGTCAACCTGAGTCATCGTGGAACTCCTCACCACTGTCGGAAAGAGAATGGGAAACGGCGATCGTCAACAGGGCGTGCTGCAGACCGACAACGGCGCCGAGCGCGACCCTCTCGTCCGGCTCGTAGAGGAGACCTGGGCGGGTGTCCGTGGTCATCGAGCCGACACGGTCGGTCAGAGCCCGGACGGCGGGGTGTGGGCCCACTCGTTGCCGAAGTCTCCCCGCGCGCGCCGCCGACTCGCACTCGGCTCGGGCCCGCGCATGGTTCCGGGGCCCACCAAGATCGCCAAGCTCGTCAGGATCGGCTTCGAGGTCGAGCAACTTCGGCGCGAAGCCAGGGTAGTGCACGTACTTGTAGCGCCCGCGCCGGACCGTGAACATGCCGGTCACCGCGCCCCCGTCGTGGTACTGAAGCGCCTGAGCGAAGCGGAAGCCGACGGCGACCGGATCTGGGCGGTGATCCGCGGCGCCGCGGTCAACCACGGCGGGGCCAGCGTGGGACTGACGGTGCCCAACACCCCCGCACTGGAGCAGGTGATCGAAGCCGCGTTGTCCCGGTCGGGCCTGTCCCCGTCGGAGGTGGACTACCTCGAGGCGCACGGGACCGGCACCACCGTGGGCGATCCCATCGAGCTGAACGCCGCGGTCGCGGTTTACGGAAGAGAGCGTCAGCCCGACCACCCGCTGCTCGTCGGCTCCGTCAAGACCAACATCGGCCACCTGGAGGCGGCGGCCGGGGTGGCCGGGCTGATCAAGGCGGCGATGGTCGTGAAGTCCGGGGTGATTCCGAAGCACTTGCACTTCCGGGATCCCAATCCGAGCCTGGACTGGGAACGCCTGCCGGTGCGGGTGACGACCGAGGCCATCGAGTGGCCGTACCGTGGCGAGCTGCCACGGCGGGCAGGCGTGAACTCCTTCGGAATTTCCGGGACGAACGCCCACATCGTGCTGGAGGAGCACCGCGCACCGCACGCCGCACCTGCCGGGGAGCTTCGGCCCGTCGGCTCCGCACGAAGGGTGCCGACTGCGCTGCCGGTCCCATCTACCGTTCTGTCATCGCCGGACCCGGAACCGGTTCGCCGCGCGATCCGCGTGCTGCCGCTCTCGGGAAAGACGGAGCCTGCGCTCCGGGATCTCGCCCGCCGCTATCTGCCGTGGCTCGACGAACGCTTGCGCGCGGCATCGCCCGCCGGTGTCGCGCCGGAAGCGCTGCTGTCCGACATGGCGTGGACGGCGGGCGTGGGGCGAAGCCACTTCGAGCACCGCACGGGCATCGTGTTCCGCGATGTCGATTCCCTGCGTGAGCGGCTGACGGAGGTAGCGGATTCGGCCGACGGCGCCGTGGCGCGGGGCCGGGCCACCCGGGTCGCTTTCGCCTACACCGGACAGGGCAGCCAGTGGGCGGGCATGGGACGGGAGCTGTACGAGCGCGAGCCGGTGGCCCGCGCGGTCCTGGACCGCTGCGAGGCGGTGTTCCAAGACCGCAGGGGCGCCTCTCTGCTGGACCTGATGTTCGGTCGCGCCGGCGCCGCCGGGGAGCTGGGCGACACGGCCTGGGAGCAGCCGGCTCTCTTCGCGCTCGGGTGCGCGCTTACCGCGCTGTGGTCGAGCGCAGGCGTCCGGCCCTCCGTCGTGCTGGGACACAGTGCCGGCGAGCTGGCGGCCGCGCACGCAGCGGGGGTGTTCAGCCTCGAGGACGGCATGCACTTCTCGCAGGCACGCGGCACCGCGCTGTCGGGCACCGAGCGCGGCGCCATGGCTGCCGTGTTCGCGCCTCCGGCACGTGTGGCGTCCGCGGTGGAGAGCCTGAACTCGGAGCTTGCGGGTGTGGGACTGAGTGTTTCGGCGGACAACGGGCTGCACCAGGTGGTCAGCGGTCCGGTCGAGGCCATCGAGACCATCTCGGAGCGGCTCGAGTCCGAGGGAGTCCGGGTCCGGCGCCTGAACACGACCCGCGCCTTCCACAGCGCCCTCGTGGAGCCGGCTCTCGACGCCCTGGAAGCGTCGCTCGACCGCGTGGCGATCAGCCCACCGT
This sequence comes from uncultured Acidobacteriota bacterium, assembly GCA_964448205.1. Lineage (GTDB taxonomy): Bacteria > Acidobacteriota > Vicinamibacteria > Marinacidobacterales > Marinacidobacteraceae > Marinacidobacterium. The sequence continues at coordinate 3,623 of CAYUVU010000106.1, read as the reverse complement.
CCGTCGATGTCATCAGCAACCTGACCGGCCGCGTCGTCGAGCCCGGCACGGTGCTGGACGGCGCCTACTGGAGGCGTCACGCGCGGGAGCGGGTGTCCTTTGGCGACGCGGCGCGGACCATGGCCGAGCTCGGAGTGGACCTGGTCATCGAGATCGGGCCTCGTTCGGTGCTGGCTCCGTTGGCGGTCTCGGCCTGGCCGGATTCGGCGCCGCCGCCTGGAGTGATCGCGAGTATGCGCCCGCCGGTCGACGAGGCGGCGCCCGGACCGGACAAGGCGTTCGTGGACGCGGTCGCGGAGGCCTACGCGGCAGGGCTGCAGATCCGTTTCGACGGGCTCTTTGCGGGCGAGTCCCGTCGTCGGATCTCGATACCCGACTATCCCTTCCAGAGAGAGCGTTTCTGGCTGGAGGCGCCGAAACGGCGTCATCGGACGGCCGGTCATCCGCTGCTGGGAGTGCGGCATGAGTCCGCCGGCGGTGAAGTCTCCTGGGAGACGGAAGTGTTCTCCACCGAGCCGGCGTGGCTGGGCGACCATCGCGTGTTCGGCCGCGTGGTGGCGCCGGGCGCGCTCTACGGCGCCATGGCGGCATCGGCGTCGCTTGCCGAGGGAAGCGGCCGCGTGGCGGTGGAGGACATGCAGCTCCACAACCCGCTGGTGTTCTCCGAGCCGGGAAGCGGGGACGGACCGGAGGAAGAGGGCCGGACCATTCAGGTGCTTCTCGGGGCTCCCGATTCGGCGATGGCCCGCCCTGTTCGGGTGTTCAGCCGAGGCGGTGGAGAGGAATGGACGATCCACGTGGAGGGACGCGTGACGACCGGCGCCCCCGCCGCAGAGGGCGGATCGCGGATCGACCTCGAGAGCCTGATGTCGGGCCTTGCTCCGTTGGACGCATCGACCTACTACCGCGCGCGGGCGGGCACCGGCATCGAGCTGGGCCCGTCATTCCGCACTCTGGGGAGAATCTGGTGCGGCCCCGGAGAGGCGCTCGCGGAAGTATCTCTCCCGCAAGTCGCGGGACGGAGCGATCCGGACCTTCATCCCCTCCTGCTCGACGGCTGCTTCCAGGTCGTGGGAGCGGCCCGCGGACTCGGCGGATCGCAGGGCCGGACGACCTATCTGCCTTTCGCCTGGGAACGCTTCTGGCTGGAAGGGCGACTTCCGGAAACGATGTTCTGCCACGTGCGCATGCGAGCGGCGTCACAGGATTCCGAGTCGGAGTCGAGCGTTGCGCCCGAGGTCCAGAGCGGAGACTTGCGTCTCTACGATCCGAACGGGGTTCCGATCGGCGGCTTGAGCGGCTATGCCGTCAAGCGGGCTACGCGGGCGGCGCTGCTCTCGTCGGTAGAAGGCATCGACGAACTGCTCTACGAAGTGGAGTGGCAGGAACGCGCCCTGCCGCCGGGACTGGAGTCTGCGGACTTCTTCCCCGAACCTGCCGAAGTCAAGGCCCGCGCCCGGCTTCTCCCCGACTACCTGCGTGATGCCGGGGTCGAGCCTCGGAGCCGGGACGCCCTGCTGGCGGACCTGGAGCGGTGGTCGCAGTCCTTCGCGATCGCGAACCTTGACCGGCTGGGATGGGTGCGAAAGGTCGGGGAATGGGTAAGGCCCGAAGAGCTGCGCAAGGAATTGAGCGTCATCGCGGATCACGAGCGCCTCTTCCGCCGGATGCTCGAGATGGCGGCCCGAGCAGGGGTGCTGGAGGAGGTGGACGACGCCTTCGTGGTGCAGTCGGGATCAGGGGATCCGTGGCCCGCGGCAATCCCTGCGGATCCGGAGAACCATGCCGAGCGGATGGCGGAGCTCTATCCTCACGGGTTGACCGAGATCGGGCTGTTCCGGCGCTCCGGCGGCGCACTGTCCGACGTGCTTCGGGGGCAGAGCGATCCCCTGACGCTCCTCTTCAGCAGCGGAGAGCCGACTGCGGCCGATCTCTACCTGCGGGCGCCGGTGGCGCGAGCGGCGAACCAGATGCTGAGGGAGGCGGTCCGCACGCTCGTGGGCGCGCTCCCGCCGGGGCGGCGGCTCCGGGTGGTCGAGATCGGAGCGGGTACGGGATCCGCGACCGCGGCCGTGCTGCCGGAGCTTCCCGAAGGGCGCTTCGACTACATGTACACCGACATCTCGGCGGGCTTCTTCTCGGAAGCGGAGGCGCGCTTCGGAGATGGCGGGGGATGCATCGAGTACCGCCCGCTCGACATCGAGAAGGACCCCGTCGAGCAGGGATTCGACCTCCACGGCTATGACCTGGCCATCGCGTCCAACGTACTGCACGCAACCCGCTACCTGGAGGAAACCCTGGAGCACTGCCGCAGACTGCTTGCCCCATCCGGGCACCTGGTCGCGCTCGAGAACCTTCGCGGTCTGGGCTGGATGGATCTGACCTTCGGGCAGCTCGACGGCTGGTGGCGCTTCGCCGACGACTTCCGTCCTCATCACGCGCTGGCCGGCCCCGTCGTGTGGCGGCAGGCGCTCGCCAACTCCGGTTTCGAGGCAGTCGAAGTGCTCGGGGTGGACGAGTCCGATCCGCCCGAGACCATGGACAAGGGCGTCATCGTGGCGAAGGGACCGGCGGAGGTGCGGGAGCTTTCGGGTTCCTGGATCCTGGCGGCGGACGCGGACGGCGTGGCCGCGGGTCTCGCCGGGAAGCTGGCGGCGCGCAACCAGGCCGTCGTCCTGGCCGGCGCCGCCCTTCCCGGAGACGAGAAGCCCATAGCCGCCGGCCCGGGCGTCTTCCACAGGTCGGTGGACGCAGATCGGCGGGAGTCGTGGCGAGCGCTCGTGGAAGGACTGCCCCGGGACCTTCCCTTCCACGGCGTGGTGCATTGCGTTGCGCTGGACGGCCACGACGCGGCGGTGACCACCGGGGAGATCATGGAGGACGTGCGGCTCGCGGGGGCGAGCGCGCTGGCCTTGGTCCAGGGGGTGTCCGATTCGGATCGGACGCCGGAAAAGGGGGTGTGGTTCCTGACCCGCGGAGCGCAGATCCTCGAACGCGAGCGCGGCGGGTCGCTCGCGGGCGCGGTACTGTGGGGATTCGGCAAGGCCGTGGACCGGGAAGCGGCCCACCTGCGTCCGAGGATGATTGATCTGGATCCGGCGTCGATGGCGCCGGCGCCCGATCTCGTCAACGAAGTGCTGTATCCCGACTCCGAGAGCCACATCGCACTCCGAAGGGGACGCCGTCAGGCTGCGCGGCTCGTCAGGGCCGGCGATGGACGGGGACGGCTGGTCCTGCCGGAGCAGGCGGACTGGGTGCTGGCTCCGGACCAGGGCGGCACCTTCGATCGCCCGTCGGTGCAGCCGCTCCCGGTGCGTGCCCTCGAAGCGCAGGAGGTGCGCGTGCGCGTGGACGCGGCCGGGCTCAACTTCTGGGACGTGTTCCGGTCGCTCGGGTTCATCCGGGAAGGGCTGCTCGGCCGGGAGATGTGCGGCCGCATTCTCGAGACGGGGTCCGATGTGCGCGGCGTCTCGGTCGGCGACCGGGTGGTCGGACTGGGCTTCGGCGCGTTCGGGCCGCAGATGATCACGAGGGAAGAGCTCGTGGCGCCCGCGCCGGAGGGCTACTCGGTGAGCGAGCTGGCCACGGTGCCGAGCGCCTTCGTGTCGGCGGCGCTCTCGTTC
>CAYUVU010000105.1:0-3883 GCA_964448205.1 uncultured Acidobacteriota bacterium | reverse complement strand
GCTCGAGGAAAAACAACAGCGGGAGCGAACTCTGTTCGCTCCCCGCGAGTTCGGGGGAAAGTGTGAAAGGGGGCACTCCCCCTTTCACAAAAAAGACAACGACAAACCGGAACTCGCCGAAGCGCGCGCCAGCGCGCGAGGGAGTTTCGGTTTGCGGCGCGCAGCGCCGGGCGGTGCGTGGACGGGGCCAGCCACGCCAAGTGAGGTCTTGGCGCATCCCGATTTCGCTCCGTGGCCCCGTCCACGCACCGCTCGACGTGGTATCCTGCCTGACTCGGCGCCCGGCCCGCTCTCCCGAGGGGGATGCGGGCTTTTTCGCATCAGAGTTTTCCCGGTAGCCGAATCCTGACCATGCTTCCCACACTGCTCCAGGCGGACCCGGCCGGCGGCGCGTTCGGCATGCAGATCGTGCTGTTCGCCATCATTTTCGGCATCTTCTACTTCATTGTTTTCCGTCCCATGCGCAAGCGCCAGCGGGAAACGGAAGCAATGCTGCAGAGCCTCGAGCGCGGGGCCCGGGTGGTGACGACCGGCGGCATTCACGGAACCATCGCCGGCATTCAGGGTGACATCGTGCAGCTCAAGGTCACCGAGCAGGTCAAACTCCAGATCTCGAAGAGCGCGGTCGCCAGCGTGATCGACAGGAAGCACTGAGCGGCGGGACGGCAGTTCCGGGGTTCCACCGCAGCCAACCGATGGCCAGACGCCTTCGCCTCAAGGGAGTCCTGCTCCTGCTTCTGGTCGCGGGGCTGTTCTATGTGGTCAACCCGCCGCGGGACACCCTCGTCCTGGGGCTGGACCTGCAGGGCGGCATTCACCTCGTCATGCGGGTCCACACCGAGGACGCGGTGCGGGTCCTGACCGACGAGACCGCCGAGCAGTTCGCCGAACACCTCGACAACGAGGAGATCGACTTCGCGGACATCGAAACCGAGGGGCTGGGACAGCTCACCATCCTGAACCTGGACGACTCCCGCCTCCGGGAAGTCCGGGACATCGTCGCCTTCAGCTGGCCGGGCTGGGACCTCCGGAGCGCCGGCGGCGGCGACTGGTCGTTCAACCTCCGTCCGAGCGAGGAGATCGTGGTCCGCGAGCAGACGGTCACCCAGGCGATGGAGACCATCCGCCGCCGGGTGGACGAGCTCGGGGTCGCGGAGCCGGTCATCACGACCCACGGGAACACCGGGGACCAGATCCTCGTCCAGTTGCCCGGCTACGAAGACGTGGCGCGGGCCAAGGAGATCATCCAGGCCACGGCCCAGCTCGAACTCCGGCTCGTGCAGGCGGGGCCCGCCCTCGACGAGGCGGCCCTGCCCCCGCTGAACAGCTCGCTCGAGAACTTTCCGACGGAGCTGCCCACCGGCGCGATCGGCTATTACCAGGTGAACCGGGTCGCCGCCATCACCGGCCGCGATCTCCGGAACGCCCGGCAGGCGATCGACTTCCAGACGAACACCCCCAACGTGGAGTTCAGCCTCCATGCCGAGGGCGCTTCCCGGTTCCGCGACTTCACGGGCGCCAACGTGGGCCGGCAGATGGCCATCGTGCTCGATGACCTGGTGGTTTCGGCCCCCGTCATCCAGAGTCCGATCTACGACCAGGGCCAGATCGTCGGGAACTTCACGGTGGACGAGGCGGTCGATCTGGCGCTCGTGCTGCGCGCCGGGGCGCTCCCCGCGTCGCTCGAGTACCAGGAGGAGCGCACCGTCGGACCTTCGCTCGGCGCGGACTCGATCCGCAGCGGGGTCACCGCGTCGCTCGCCGGCCTGGCGGGCGTTCTGCTCTTCATCATCTTCTACTACCGGCTCTCGGGAGTGAACGCCGTGGTCGCGTTGGTCCTGAACCTCCTGATCCTGCTAGGTGCCATGGCCTACTTCGCGGCCACGCTCACGCTTCCCGGCATTGCCGGCGTCATCCTGACGATCGGCATGGGGGTGGACGCAAACGTGCTCATCTTCGAGCGCATCAAGGAGGAAATGCGGACCGGGAAGCCCCCCCGGACGGCCATCTCGGTGGGTTTCTCGCGTGTCTTCTGGACGATCGTGGACGCGAACATGACGAGCCTGGTCGCCGCCGCCATCCTGTTCCAGTTCGGCACCGGCCCCGTCCAGGGATTCGCCGTGACCCTCAGCATCGGGCTGGTGAGCAACGTCTTCACCGCCATGTTCGTGTCGCGCTACATCTTCGACCTGGTGCTCTCCGGCCGGCGCCAGGTCGCCGCGCTGAGCATCTAGCGAACCTGCGGGGAACCTGATGGACATCCTCGGCGACACCCGGATCAACTGGATCAAGTACCGGTGGTGGTTCGCGGGCATCTCCCTCGCCGTGCTCATCGCCGGCGTCTTCGATGTCGTCCGCAAGGATGGGCTCCGCTACGGGATCGATTTCTCGGAGGGCACCATGGTGGTCGCCAAATTCGCCGAGGCGCCGGAAATCGACGAAGTGAGGGCGGTCGTCACCGATCTGGGGTACGGAAGCGCGGTCATCCAGAGTTATGACCGGCCCGAAATGAACCAGGTCATGATCCGGGTCGAGAAGGCGGCGGAAGAGGGGACGGCGGGGGATGCCGGCCGACGGACGCCGGAAGCCGGAATCGACGAGACGGCCAACCGGATCCTCGCGGCCCTGAGGGGCGGGGCCGCCGGCGAACTGGTCTCCGCGAGCACCGAGATCGTGGGACCGGTAGTGGGCGAGGAACTCCGGCGGCGCGCCCGGAACGCCACCCTGCTGGCCCTGTTCGCGATGCTCATCTACATCGGGTTCCGATTCGAGCCGGTGTACGGAGTCGGCGCCACGGTAGCGGTCATCCACGACGTGCTGGTGACGCTCGCCCTGGTGTCCCTCTTCAACTACGAGATCAGCCTGAACGTGATCGCCGCGTTCATGACCCTCGTGGGCTACTCGGTGAACGACACGATCGTCATCTTCGACCGGGTGCGGGAAAACCGCCACATCCATCGACGTCTGGATCTTGGAGAGATCGTCAACCTGTCGATCAATCAGACCCTCCGGCGCACCGTGCTCACTTCGGGACTCACGCTCGTCGCCGTCGGCGCGCTGCTGACCTGGGGCGGCGAGGTTCTCCGGGCCTTCTCCTTCGTGCTGGTGGCCGGGGTGTTCGTGGGCACCTACTCCTCGATCGCGATCGCTTCGCCCATCGTGCTGTGGTGGCGTTCCGTACGCGGGGGGACGGCCGCCACCGCGGAGCAGCAGCGGCCGCAGGCGCCCCGGGTCAGGGTCTGACTCCGGCCGGCCGCCGCAAAGCCGCGCGGCCCAGTTCTCCCGGTGGGGGCTCGAGCGGCCATGCATTCCGGCTGAACCGGGCCGCTTCGCGACCGTCATCGTTGCGTTCCGATTGGAATACCCCCGGGCGCCTCGCCGCTCCCGGCGCTCGCGCGGGCTTCACCACAGCCTGTTGACCCGGCCCCGGCGTCGGTTCGCGCACCCCTGCGGGGCGGGCCGCTAGACTCGGCGAGCGAGGCTCGTACCAAGTGCCGTCTGGACGCCCTGGGGAAAGAACGCGGATCGGCCTCGGGATGCCTCATACGCCCTCGCCCGGTTTCAGCATTTCCCTGCCGCTCGGAATAACACTGCACGGCGCTCTGCTGGCGGCGCTCCTGTCCCCCTCCTTCGAGGTCCGCAGCGACCAGTTTCCCGCGTTCGAGGCGTACCGGGTCCACCTCTTTGCGCCTCCCGCGGCGGCGCTCCGCCTGGGGGATCCCACCGCGGAACCCGAACCCGAGCGTTCCACCACCGCGGTCCCCGATACGGCGACGAGGCTCGCTCCCGTGTTCGCGCGCACCGATCTCGTCGAGGTGCTCGAGGCGATCGAGATCCCATCGTCGTTCGGATCCGAGCACGGGATTCCGGACGGATTCTGGGA
>CAYUVU010000104.1:0-2998 GCA_964448205.1 uncultured Acidobacteriota bacterium | reverse complement strand
GTCGAAGAGCGCGGTGAGGGTGGTTCGGCTCTTCACTCTCCAGTCCATGGCGAGCCCGAAGGAACAGCGCCGGGTCTTCGCCGCCTGTTCGGCCCTCATGGACACGATCCGGTCCCTGCCACTTCCAGTGATCGCGGAGGTGCGGGGCATCGCCACCGCGGCCGGCTGTCAACTCGTCGCGGCGTGTGATCTGGCGGTGGCCGCTGACACCGCCCGCTTCGCCACCCCCGGGGTCCGGATCGGACTCTTCTGCTCCACGCCCATGGTCCCGGTGAGCCGGGCCGTGGGAAGGAAGCGCGCCATGGAGATGCTCCTCACCGGGGACTTCGTGGACGCGAAGACCGCCCTCGAGTGGGGGCTCGTGAACCGGGTGGTGCCGGAAGATCGGCTCGAGGACGAGAGCCAGTCGTTCGTGGAGCGCATCACCGAAGCGAGCCCCTTCGTGGTGGCGCTCGGGAAACGCGCGTTCCATCGCCAGACCGGCCTCAGCGTCGAAGACGCCTACGCGGCAATGTCGGAAGTGATGTGCGGGAATGCGGTCGAACCCGACGCCCAGGAGGGCATGAAGGCCTTCCTCGAAAAGCGGCGACCCCGCTGGACACAGACCCCGGGTTAGGAGCGCCGGCTCGGAGCGCTGGCCTCCCCGGCTAACCGTCCCGCCGGCGCAGCCGGTAGGCCGCGTGCCGTCCGTCCCGGTGGAAGCGGACGACCTCGTATCCCCGGTCGAAGAGCGCGGTGAGGGTGGTTCGGCTCTTCACTCTCCAGTCCATGGCGAGCCCGATGTCGTGCTTCAGAACGTCGTTGAAATCGGCGGGAATCAGGTAGAGGACATCGCCATCCCCGCCGGCGAGCCCCGCCCCGTCACCGCTCACCGGGAGTCCATCCTCGCGGAACGCGACGGCGTTGACCGCCGGCAGATCCGGGATCCCGGGCGGCGGAATCAACTCGCGGCGGCGGGCGCGCGCGACCCGTTCGGAATCGAGCTGCCAATCCGGTTCCAGCCGGTCGGTCGGCAACCCGCCGTGGAGGGGGCTGTTGCTGTTGCCGTAGACGTTCAGGCGGTACACCGACGAGACGCAGCCCAGGTGGTTGATGTTCAGGTTCGCGTTCCGCGCCTGGAGCGGATCGAACGTCCAGTTCACCCGCCGGACGCCCTGGGCCAGGACCCGGTCCGCCTGCGCCCACTTGAGCGCCAGGCCGATGCCGGATCCCTGGTATTCGGGACGCACCGCGAGCATGTGCGAGTGGTGGAACGGCTCTCCTTCGCCGCCCCCGGGAAACCCGCACACGAAACCGGCCATCCGCGCGCCGACGAAGGCGCCGGCGGTGATCGCGCCGTAGTGGCCCATGACGGCCATGAGCCCGGCCGGGACCACGTCCAGCTCGATGAAACCCCAGACTTCCTGCTGGATCGCCTCGCACATCTTCATGTCGTCCATGCCGGCGAGGTCGCGGATGGAGAAGCTCTGGGTCATACGGCTGCGAGGGGCCGGCAAGTGTAAGGAAGCGCGACCGCGAACGCGCCCTGGAATTCCCGGGCGCAGACCACGTCTCCACCCCCGGGGCCGGGACACCACACTAGAATCCGGGCCCGTTGACCGACCTCCTCCGAGAGCGCCGTCCCCTGCTGTTCGCCCTCTTCGCGGGGGTTCTGATCGCCGACCGCGTCACCAAGATCCTCGCCGAGCGGTCGCTCGCGATGGGGAGCCCGGTTGAGGTGATCCCCGGATTCTTCCAGCTCACCCTGGTCCACAACACCGGGATGGCCTTCGGACTGCTCGGGAGTGCCTCGATTCCGGGGAAGGCGTGGCTGCTGACCGCCGTTTCGACCGGACTCCTCGTCGCGATCGTCTGGTTCGCGTGGCGCGCGGGGCCGCTGACGACCATGACCACCGTCGGGATCGTCGCGATGCTGTCGGGGGCCGTCGGCAACATCGTCGACCGGCTCCTCTACGGGTACGTGGTGGATTTCTTCGACTTCTACGTCGGCAGCGCCCACTGGCCGGCCTTCAACATTGCGGACGCGATGATCTGCACCGGCGTCGGCCTGCTCATCCTGGAGAGCGTCCGGGATCTCCGGCAAGAAGCCGGCAGGGCGGGTCAGGAGGGCTGATCCGGTGTTCCCCCGTCTCGCGGACTTCGGGTCCTTCGAGCTCTTCGGGCGGACCTTCCACCCCATCCTCCACACCTACGGCATCCTCATGTTCGCCGGGTTCATCGGGGGGCTCTACGTGGCGGCGAAACGCGCGCCCCGCTACGGCATCCAGCCGCAGCACATCTACGACCTCGGGCTCTACCTGGTGATCGGGGCGCTGGTCGGCGCCAAGGTGCTGTTGATCCTGCTGGATCCGGCGCGGTTCCTGGCGAATCCCGGCGGCTTCATCACGGCCGGAGGCGTCTTCTTCGGCGGTCTGCTGGGGGCGGTCGGAGCCACCATCTGGTTCTTCCGGAAGCGCGGGATTCCCGTCTGGCACGGCGGCGACCTGATGGCGCCCTCGATCGCGCTCGGGCACGGGATCGGCCGGCTCGGCTGCTTTGCCGCCGGGTGCTGCTACGGGACCCCGGCCGAGGGCCTGCCGGCGATCACCTTCACCGATGTCTACGCGAACTCGGTCACCGGCGTGCCGCTGAACGTCCCCCTTCACCCGACCCAGCTCTACGAGGCGGGTCTCGAATTCGCGCTCTTCTTCTTCCTGCTGTGGCTCGCGCCGCGCCGCAGGTTCCAGGGTCAGCTCTTCCTGACCTGGGCCATCGCCTATCCGGTGTCCCGGTTCGTCATCGAGTTCCTCCGCGGAGATCCGCGCGGCTTCGTGCTGGACGGACTGCTCTCGACCTCGCAGTTCGTCGGCATCTGGATCGTCGCCGCGGCGGTGATCTCGCTCCTTGTCCTCCGAAGGCGCACCGCCTGAGTCGCCAGGCGACGGCGGCGCGACGCATCTCGAGTTCGAGATCGCGGCGGCCGAGGCCGGCCGGCGCCTCGACCTGGTCGCTTCGGAGC
>CAYUVU010000103.1:0-35905 GCA_964448205.1 uncultured Acidobacteriota bacterium | reverse complement strand
CTGGAGGGGGATGCCCATCAGCGCCGCGCGCCCCACGCGGCCGCCCATCATCGCGAGGAACGCGGGAAGCGCCGTCTCCTGCTGGATGTAGTCGGTGGGGTGGTAGTGCCCGTCGTGGAAGTCCGGCCCGGCCGGCGGCTGCGCCGGGGCCGGCGCGCCGTGAGCGATCAGGCCCGCGAGGAGAAGGCCCATCCGCCAGGAACGCCACCCGATTCCGAGCATCCAGCGAAGCCTAACGGCTGACGCGCGGGGTACGGATAGCCTCTCCCTTCATGCCCTCCGGCGCGCCCCGCCTCCTGATCGCCGGAGAGACGTTCGAGGACCTCATCTTCGCGGAGCTGCCGCGCCTTCCCCGGCCCGGCGAGGAAATCCGCACCGACCAGTTCCGGCGGACCTTCGGCGGGGGGGCCCTCATTTCGGCGGCGTGGGCGCGGGCGGAAGGCCTGGAGGTGGACCTCCTCTCGGCGTTGCCCCCGCGGGTCGGCCGGGTCCTCGAGACCGAGGGCATCGGCTACCGCAATCTCCGCCGGCCCCGCGAACCCCACGCGGTCACGGCCTGTATGTCGTTCGGGCCGGAGCGCAGCTTCGCGACGTTCAACGGGATGAACCGGGAACTCGAGCAGCGCATCTACGTCGCCCTCCGGCGCGCGGGGTCCACCTCGCCCTTCGGCGCCGTGCTCATGGCGATGCCGCCGCGCGTCTGCCCGGCGTGGTCGGAACTCCAGACGGCCATGCGGCAGGTGGGCGAGACGGCCGGGATCTTCTGGGATTTCGGGTACGACGAGGACCTCCCGCGGCGCGACGGCTTCCCCGAACTCCTGGAGCAGTCCGCCGGGGTGTTCCTGAACGGCCAGGAGGCGAACCTCTATGACGGCCCGAACGGCTTTCTCCGGCGCGCCGCCGACGCCGGAACGCTGGTGATCGTGAAGCGGGGCGCGGACGGCGCCGAGGTCTTCGGACGTCCCGAAACGCGGGTCGCCGCACCGATCCCCCTCCGCGGGATCCGCGACACCACGGGGGCGGGCGACGCCTTCGCCGCCGGCTTCCTCGCGCGGAGGCTCCGGGGCGGCTCGCTCGCGGAACAGCTCGCGGCCGGCAACGTCTGCGGGGCCCGCTCCGTCCAGCACCTCGGCGGGCTGCCGCGCCGGCCCTGGCGCCCTTGAAGGTCGCTCTTCTCGGCGGGGGCGGCCTGCGCGCGCCCCTGCTCGCCGGGGCGCTCGCCGAAAGCGGCCTCGGAGTCGACGAGCTCGTCCTCTACGACACCGACCGGGAACGCCTTGGGGCGATCGCGCCGGTCGTCGAGGCCAGCGCGCCGGGCGTCCGGGTGCGGGTGAGCGGAACCGCCGCGTCCGCCGTTCGCGACAGCCGTTTCGTCTTCGCGGCAATCCGTGCCGGCGGGCAGGAAGCGCGCGCCCACGACGAACGCGTGTGCACCGAGGCGGGAGCGCTCGGCCAGGAGACGGTGGGAGCCGCCGGCGCCGCCCTCGCCATGCGGAACATCCCGGCGATGCTCCGCCTCGCGCGCGTCGTGGAGCGGGAGTCGCCGGACGCCACCCTGATCAACTACACGAATCCCGCCGGGATGGTCACCGAGGCGCTCCTGAACGAAACCTCACTGGAGGTGGTGGGCATCTGCGACACCCCCGCCGAACTCGCGGACCGGGTCGTCGCACTCCTCTACCTCGATCCCGACGCCGTCTCGGTGGGCTGGTCCGGCATCAACCATCTCGGCTGGCTCACCGCACTCCACGAGGCCGATCCCACCGGCGTCTTCCCTCCGGAAAACCGCCTCGAGAACCTGTTCGGCGATCGGGACCGCCTCCTGCGGGTCCACCGCGACGGGCTCTTCGAGACCTCCGAGATGGCGGGCGCCATCCCCTCCGAGTACGTGTTCCTCCACCTCCATCCGGACCGCGCGATGGAGCGCACCCGCGCTTCCGGGACCACCCGCGGAGCGTCCATCCTCGATCTGGAGGCAACGCTCTTCGCGGCGCTCGCCGCGACCCGAAACCCGGAGGAGGCGCGCGCCGGCTACCGGGAGTTCACCCACGCCCGGGACGCGTCCTACTTCCAGATCGAGGCCCGCGGGGACGCCTCCGGTCCCGGCGGCGGCCCCGGCGCCGGCGGCCCCAGCGGTTACGACCGCATCGGCCTCCAGGCAATGGGGGCGCTCCTCGGGGACCAGCCGGAGGAGATGGTGGTGAACACCCGGAACCGCACCCCGCTCGGAGGGCCCGCGGTGCCCGAACTCCCCGCGGACGACGTCGTGGAAGTTGCGGCGCTCGTCGGAAAGGGCGGCGTCGCCCCGATTCCCCAGCCGCCGCTCCCGGTTCCCGCCGGCGATCTGCTCCGGCGGGCGAAGGCCGCTGAACGCGAGTTCGTGCAGGCCGCGCTCGCCGGGGATCCCGACATCGCCGCGGAGGCGCTCCGGGAGCATCCGGCGGGAGGCACCCAGGCGGCGGCCGTCTTCGGCGATCTCCAGACGGTCGCGGAGGAAGTCTGAGGGCGGTTTCGCTACGATGCGGGGTGCCGTTCCGGGCGCTTGATTCCAGGCCGGAAAGCCTCGGAACGGCGGGGATCCATCATGTTCCGAATGACCAGGTTCCCGGCGGCGCGCGCCGGACTGCTCCTTTGCTCCCTGGCCGCGCCGCTCGCCGCCCAACCGCCGCCCGATCCCGGGGATCCCTTCGGCGAAGATCCCTTCGGAAACCGTTTCGGGGAGCCGGACGCCGACGTCGACGCGCTGGTGCGAACCGCCTTCTTCTCGAGGAACAGCGCCCAACGGACCCGCGCGCTCCGCTTCCTGGTGGAACGCGACCAGAAGGACGTGATCCCGGCGTTCATCGCCGTGATGCGGCTGTTGCCCGATGAAGACGGACGGCTGCTGGACGCCCTCCAGCGCCTCGCCCGGGCGAACATCCCCCGGGACTGGAAGGCCTGGACGGAATGGCAGGAGGACCACACCGAGATCCGTCCCTACCGCGGGTTCGTCTCCTTCAAGGCGGACATCCTCGCGGGGATCGATCCCAACTTCCGCGACTTCCTCTACCGCGGGGTGCGCCACCGGATTCGGATCGAGGAGATCGTCTGGGGCGGCGTCACGAAGGACGGCATCCCGGCGCTCGTCAACGCCGAGCAGATCCCGGCGCCCGAGGCGGCCTATCTCACCGACCGCGAGCTGGTCTTCGGGGTGAGCATCAACGGCGACTCGCGCGCCTATCCGCTCCGCATCCTCGACTGGCACGAGATGTTCAACGACGTGGTCGGCGGCGTCCCGGTGTCGCTCGCCTACTGCACGCTCTGCGGGTCGGGCATCCTGTTCGACACCCGCGTCCCCGGGCGCCGGGAACCCTTCGTGTTCGGCTCCTCGGGGCTGCTCTACCGGTCCAACAAGCTGATGTACGACACGGAGACGGAGTCGCTCTGGAACCAGTTCACCGGGGAGCCGGTGGTCGGCGAACTCACCGAGTCCGAGATCGAGTTGAAGGTCCTGCCGGTGGTGATCACGAGCTGGAAGGACTGGCTCACCGCCCACCCCGAAACCACGGCGCTGTCGCTCGACACCGGCTTCGATCGCGACTACCGGCCGGGACAGCCGTACGGGCAGTACTTCGCGAGCCCCGAACTCATGTTCCCGGTGGTGGTCCGGGACCGTCGCCTGGACCCCAAGGACCGCATCTTCGTGCTGCGTGACGGGAAGGCGGAGATGGCCTGGGCCCTGTCCCTCTTTGAGGGCGGCGCCGCCCTTCACGACCGGGTGGGCGGACGTGACGTGGTGCTGATCGGCGACGCCGAGTTCGAGACGGTGCGCGCCTACGACTCGGGGGGACGCACGTTCATCGTGGTGGCGGGCGATCCGGCCCACGTCGAGAGCGACGGGGCGGTCTGGAGCGTGAGCGAAGACGCCCTGACCGGCCCGGAAGGCGAGACGTTGGCCCGGTTGCCCGGACACGTGGCCTACTGGTTCGCGTACCAGAGCTACCACCCCGGCAATCCGGTGCGGACCGAATAGCGGCGCCCGCACTCGGCCGGAGTCAACCGCCGGAGGACTCCGCGAGGCCCTCGGGATAGTCCCGCAGTCTCAACACCGTCGCGCCTTCGTCGGTGGCGGCCAGCGCGTTCGCGAACCGGAGGTCTGCCGTCACGAGCCGGGCGTTCAGCCGGTTGGCCAGTGCGAGGTACATACAGTCGTACACGGTGCGGTCATGGGCGAACGCCAGCCGGAGGCAGTCCGCGCCAAGCGTCTCGTCGGCGTGCCAGGTAATCGGCATACGCGCAAGGGCCTCCATCCCGGTTCTTGCGTCACCCAGCTCCATCTGCCCTTGAAGAACCTTGCGCCAGAGGGCGCTTCCTACTTCGGATGCCAGGAGATGGGGGCAGTGAATCTCCACGGCCCCGTTCGCCAGTAGGCAGGCGCGCTTCGTATCCTCTTCTTCGACGAACCACTTGACGGCGACGCTCGCGTCCACCACCAAGCTCATCAGAACCGGTGCCCGGAGTCGCGGTCCTCGCGAATCAGCACCTCCGCGGGTGTCTGGGGCCGGCCCGCCGTCCGCCGCCGTAACTCGGCCGAGACCACCCGAAACTCGGCCCAGCGTGCCTGCACGTCATCGCGGGCGACCGTCTCCAGGATTTGGCGGACCTCACCCTCCAGGGAACGCTTGTTCGTGGCGGCGCGTGCCTTGAGCCGCTCGACGACCTCGTCGTCCAGCCGCCGAACGTTGATCGTTGCCATTGGTTCGCCCCTCGCGAGTTGTTATCAAAATGATAGCAGCCGCCGGTCCGGGAAAACGGGCCTCCCGCCGCCAACCGTCCGCGCGCTTGGGAAAACGGCTACTTGCCGGGCTGGGAAACCAGGCGCAGATAGGGCTTCGGCGCCCGCCAGCCCTCCGGGTACTTCTCCCGGGCCGCCTCATCGGAGACCGCGGGCACGATGATCACGTCGTTGCCGTCCTGCCAGTTCACCGGCGTGGCCACCTGGTGCGACGCCGTGAGCTGCATCGAGTCGAGGACCCGGAGCACCTCGTCGAAGTTCCGGCCGGTGGTCATCGGGTAGGTGAGGATCAGCTTGACCCGCTTGTCGGGGCCGACCACGAACACCGACCGCACCGTCATGTTGTCCATCGCGGTGCGGCCCTTCCCGCCGAGCGCGTTCGGATGGATCATGTCGTAGAGCTTCGCCACCGCGAGGTCGTCGTCGCCGATCATCGGGTAGTCCACCGCGTGGCCCTGGGTCTCCTCGATGTCCGACTTCCAGCGCCGGTGATCGTCCACCGAATCCACACTCAGGCCCATGATCTTGCAGTTGCGCTTCGCGAACTCGTCCCTGAGTCCCGCCATGTAGCCGAGTTCGGTGGTGCACACCGGAGTGAAGTCCTTCGGGTGCGAGAAGAGGATCGCCCAGCCGTCGCCGATCCAGTCGTGGAAGTGGATCGTGCCCTCGGTCGTCGAGGCGGTGAAGTCGGGCGCGATGTCGCCAATGCGGATTGCCATGAGGTACCTCCTGAGGCTCGGGGAGCGCCGGGCGCTTCCCGGCGCGCTGGAACGATAGCCCCGCGACGTCCGCCGTTCGTGACACCCTTCCCCTCACCATGAGCAAGGCCGGGTCAGGCGACGGGCTCCAGCGGCGGATGGGCCTCCTCGGGGCCACCTCCACGAACATCATCGGGATGGTCGGGATCGGACCCTTCCTGACCATCCCGCTCATGGTCTATGCGATGGGCGGGCCGCACATCATCTGGGCCTGGCTGGTGGGCGCGCTCCTCTCGCTCGCCGACGGCCTCGTCTACGCCCAGCTCGGGGCGGCCCTGCCAGGGAGCGGCGGGCCGTACATCTACTTGCGGGAAGCGTTCCGGCCGTTCGGACTCGGCCGGCTGATGGCCTTCCTGTTCCTGTTCCACATCCTGCTGGTCGCGCCCCTCTCGCTCGCCGGCGGCGCCGTGGGCTTCGCCGACTACCTCGGTTTCTACCTCCCCGAGCTGACGGGACTCCCGCACCACCTCGCCGCCGCCGGCGTGTGCGTCCTGGTGCTGTTCCTGCTCTACCGGAACATCGATTCCGTCGAGCGCCTCTCGAAGGCGATGCTTGCCCTCGTCCTCGCCACCACCGGCTGGGTGATCGTGGCCGGCCTCATCGAGAGCCCGGGGCTTCCTTCGTTCATGCCGCCCCAAGGCTTCGACGCCGGCTTCTGGCCGGCGCTCGGCGCGGCCTCGGTGATCGCGATGTACAGCTTCGGGGGCTACAACCAGGTCTGCAACATCGCGGGCGAGGTGAAGGACCCGGAGCGCAACGTGCCGCGCTCCATCCTGCTTTCGATCGCGGTGGTCGCCGCGATCTATATCGCCATGACCACGGTGATGCTCGAGCTCATCCCCTGGCAGGAAGCCGAGGCGAGCCGCACCCTCGCCTCCATCTTCATCGCCCGGACGGTCGAGGACCCCGGGCTCGCGCAGCTCGCGGGATCCGTCATCACCGCGCTGATCCTCTTCGTGGCGGTGGCCTCGGTCTTCGCCTTCGCGCTCGGCTACTCGCGGATGCCCTACGCCGCGGCGCGGGACGGGCAGTTCTTCGCCATCTTCGGGAAGGTCCATCCGACCCGCGGCTTTCCCCACGTATCGCTCGTCTGGCTGATCGCGGTCTCCATCCCCTTCTGTTTCTTCAGCCTGGGAGAACTCATCAACTGGCTCATGCAGGTCCAGATCCTGCTCCGCTTCGCCTGGCAGTGCGTCGCGGTGCTCCTCATCGCGCGCTACCGGCCGGACATTCCCCAGCCGTTCCGGATGTGGCTCTACCCGATCCCGGCGCTCCTCTCGCTCGCCCTCTGGATCGCGCTCTTCTTCACCGGGCCGCCCACCGGAGTCTGGTTCTCGCTGGGATTCCTCGGGCTCGGACTCGCCGCCTATTGGGTCTTCCGGAGAAGCCAGGCCGGGGCGGCAGCGTCGAACTGACGACGCAACCTCCGTTCGCGGGAAGTACTATCCCGCGCCAATCATGAGTAACGGACGCGGCGCCGCTCTCCAGGCGCGGGCCGGTCTGCTGGCGGGGATCGTCATCCCGCTGGTCCTGCTGGTCGGCGTCCAGGCAAGTGCCTGGCACACCGAGCACCCGGGCGAACGCGAGTGCGCCGTCTGCCACTCCGGACACGAGGCCGCCGATCTCTCGAGACCGGTCGAACTGGTCGCGTCCCGGGTCGACGGACCCACGGAGCCCGAAGGTGAGGTCCCGAAGGTCCCGTCCAGGCGCTCTCTCCGCCGCCCTGCCCGCGCTCCTCCCGCGTAGTTCCGCGAAACCGCCGTGCCCGTCCGCCGCTGATCGGAGGGCGTAAGGGCCGGCACGCGCCAGCGGTCGCCCGGCCGCGCGCGTCCCCTCGCGGCCGTCCCGTTTCCCGAAGCCGTTCGGGAAGCCCTCAAGAGCGGGATTCGCCGCGGTAGGCACGGCTACCGCCGGAACTGTCTTGCCGAGGGCAGGAAATCGGGAGGAAACCATGTACCGATTCAAATTCCTTTGTTTCCTGGCGGCCGGCCTGCTGGCCGCCTTCACAACTGCGTCGGCGGCGGCGCAGGAGACCGGCGCCATACGCGGCACGGTCGTTTTCGCGGACAGCGGCGCGCCGGTAGCGGGCGCCGCGGTCCGCATCCCCGCAACCGGAGTGTCGGCGACGACGGACGCCGAGGGGCGTTTCGAGATCCCCGGCCTGGTCGCCGGCACCTACGAGCTGGTGGTGGAGCGGGGAGTGCCCGTGAGTGACCCGCGGACGGTGGAGGTGGCCGCGGGCGCAACCGTGACCGCCGACTTCGCGATCCTGGCCACGGTGCAGGAGCGGGTGCAGGTCACCGCGGAAGCTCCGGGCTACCGCGCGGAGAGCGCCGTCGTCGGCAGGATGCCGGTGGCCCTGCTCGATACCCCGGCCTCGATCCAGGTGGTGGGGCGCGAACTGATCGAGGACCAGGTCGTCGCCGACGCCGACGAGGTCTACCGCAACATCGCGGGCATGACCAGCTCGCCCTATGCCAGCGTCGTGGCCCGCGGGTTCACCCAGCGCGACTTCGTGTTCAACGGGGTACGCGGGAATCCCTACGGAAGCCTCGGGGGAGACGTGAACAACTCCGGCTTCAGCGTCAGCCAGCTCCAGCTCAGCAACATCGAGCGGATCGAGATCCTGAAGGGGCCGGCGTCGGTGCTCTACGGCTCCACCGAACCCGGCGGGGTGGTGAACTACGTGACCGCCAAGCCCGAGGAGGAGTTCGGAGTCCGCGGCAGCGTCCGCTTCGGGCAGTATGGCCAGACCTACGGTTCGGCCGAGGTCACCGGTCCCGTCGGCGATTCGGAGCGCGTGCTCTACCGCTTCGCCGCTTACGGCAACGAGCGGGACAGTTTCCGCGCGAACGCCTCGATGCGGAACGTGCACCTCGTCGGGAACCTGGCGTGGAGGATCTCGGACCGGGCCAACCTCGCGTTCGAGTACGAGAACATCGACCAGGATCTCATGGGGCACCGGCTGCGCGGCGTCCCGGTGGAACCCGACGGGACGTTCGTGACCGATATCTCCTGGACCGCCACCGAACCCACCGACTTCGCGACGCTGGACGCCGACGTCTTCCAGGTGCGCTGGGACCAGGTGTTCGCCCGGGACTGGACCCTCGACGCCACCCTGCGTTACCTCGAGTACGACCGCGAACAGGAGTACCACGAGCCACGCGGGATCACCCCCGAGAACACCATGAAGCGGCACTTCCGGGATCAGACCCGCACGAACGACGACGTCTCCTTCGTGCTCAACCTGAACAAGATCGTGCGGGTGGGACCCACCGTGCACCGGCTGTTGTTCGGCGCGGACATATTCCGGCAGGACCACTCCTTCCGCTACGGCCGCGCGCGGGACGTCGGCGCCGGCGGCCCGGTGCCGAACCTTCCTCTCTTCGCGCCACAGTACGGACTGAGCGGCGGGAGCGACTACGGCCTGACCGAGAGCGACTTCACCACCGACACCGCCGTCGCCCGGCAGTTCGGCTTCTACGTCCAGGATCATCTGGACCTGGGCAGCGCGTTCCACCTGGTCGCCGGCGGGCGCTACAACACCTACGACGACACAGGGTTCGCGGGAGGGAACGATCTCCTCAGCGAGGAGAGCGGCCTCACCGGCAAGGTGGGCATGGTCTTCAAGCCCGAGACGGCCTGGTCGCTCTACGGCAGCTACTCGACCAGCTTCAACCGGCCGAGCGTCCTGGCCCAGACCCCGAGCGCGAACGGGCCCCACGACCCCGAGACCGCGGTCCAGCTCGAGATCGGGGCCAAGACGGAACTGCTCGACGACCTCTCGCTCACCGCGGCGCTCTTCACGATCACCAAGTCCAACGTGCTCCGCCCCGACCCGGACTACGGGCCGAACGGGAACAACTGGAATGCGGCGCTCCAGGTCGGCGAAGCGCGGAACCGCGGCTTCGAGGTCGAGTTCGTCGGTTCGCTCACGCGTCGCTTGCAGGCGGCGGTGAACTACACCTACCTCGATTCGGAGATCGTCGAGGACACGAGTGCGGACGCCGTGGGACAACCGCTGCCGAACGCGCCGCCCCACTCCCTGGGGCTGTTCTCCCGCATGGAGCTGTTCCGGGATACGGCCGCCGGACTCGGCGTGACCTACGTCGGCGACCGGGTCGAGCCCTACGCGGGGATCGAGGCGCCGGCCTACACCGTGGTGGACCTGTTCTTCTACCGGCACATCGGCCGTTTCGCCGAGGTGCAGGTGAAGCTCGAGAACGCCTTCGACACCGTGTACGCCACCAGCTCGCTCTTCTCGGCGCGGGCCGGGAACTTCCCGGGGCAGCCGCGCACGTTCTCGGTGCTCGTATCCTTCGGCGGACTGCGATGAGACAACCGGCCGGAACGCGGGCGACGTGGACGGCAACCGTCACGCTCGCACTCCTGCTCCCCGGCGCTCCGGCGCCGGGACAGGAGGCGTTCCGGCTGGGCGACATCACGGCGGAACCCGGCCACACCGTGTCCGGCCGCCTCGACGTCGCTCCCCTGGGCGGTGACCCGGGAACCTTCCTGCCACTCACCGTCGTGCACGGGGCCCGTCCGGGCCCCGTGCTCACCCTGGTGGCGGGAATCCACGGCTCCGAATACGCGCCCATCCTGGCGATGCAGCGCCTGCGGCCGCTGCTCGACCCGGCGGAGATCGCCGGGACGGTGGTCCTGGTCCATATGGCCAACCTGCCGGCGTTCCTGGGCCGGACGATCTACTTCAGCCCGGATGACCGGAAGAACCTGAACCGGCTGTTCCCGGGGAAGCCGGACGGCACCCTCAGCGAACGCATCGCCTACGTCCTCACCGAGGAAGTCATCGTCCGCTCGGACTTTCTCATGGACATCCACTCCGGCGACGGCAACGAGTGGCTCCGACCCTCGTACACGGGCTACTACGCCGAAGCGGGCGGCGCCGAGGTGATCGAGAAGTCCCGGCGGATGGCCATCGCGTTCGGCCTCGACCCCATCGTCGAGTTCAAGGGGGACCTGGACCCGGCCCGCGCAATCTGGTGCGGGTCGGCGGCGGTGGCGCGGGGCATCCCGTCCATCGACGTGGAATCCGGAGAGATGGGCCTCATCGAGGACCGGACGATCGCTCCGATCGTGGACGGGGTGCTGAGCGTGATGCGCGATCTCGGGATGGCCCCCGGAGAGCCCACACCGACCCAGAACCCGCTGTACATCCGGGAGCGCGCCTACGCGACCAGCGAGCACGACGGCGTCTGGGAGCCGGACCCGCGCGTCGAGGCCGGCCGGTACGTCGCGAAGGGAGCCCGGCTGGGGGTCGTGCGCGACTTTCACGGCAACCCCCTCGCCGAAATCCGGGCGCCGGCCGCCGGCATGATGCTCATCCTGCTCGGGACCCCGCCGGTGAACCGCGGCGAGACGATCGCGGTGATCGCCGAGGTGGAGTAACCGCCGGACGGTCCCGGCTACCGCATCCGGCGGATGATCGGCAGGCCCCAGAAATAGAGCGCGGTGAGATCCACCCCCCGCGCTATCAGGGTCGCCCAGGAAGCCGCGTACACCCCGACCATGTTGACCGGCTCGATCAGCAGCCAGAGAACGAACAGGACGGCCAAGGTCTCGATGAGCCCGGCCCAGGTGATGGCGCGGGTCTCGGTGCTCCACACCAGCAGCGCCCGGTAGAAGGCGAGCAGCACCGAGAAGATCGGCATCGTCACCAGGATCTGGAGCGCCGGCACCGAGAGGTCCACCAGGTTCGGAGCGAGCCCCGCCACGTGCTGGAACCACAGGCCGGAGAGCGGCGTGAGCGCCATCACTCCCTGCAGCACGCACGCCCCCGCCCCGAGGCCGAGCGCGAAGCGCACGAGCTTGTCGAACCGCTGGCGGCTTCCGTCCATGAAGGCGATGGCGACTTCCTGGAAGGAAAGGCCCATGCTGCGGAAGACGAAGGCGAGCGCCGCCACCACCGGGTAGGTGGCCAGCGACTCGAGCGCGAGGCGCGAGTGGCCGAGGAAGAGGTTGACGAGCGGGTGGATCGCGAGCGCGATCACCGAGCTGACGAGGAGCGGGATGTAGAAATGGAGGATCTTCGGCGTGGTCAGCGGCTCACCGTTGTGGGGGGTGGCGAGCACTTCGCGCACGCAGTCGGCGACCATGAAGCGGGTGGCGAACGCCTCGACCAGCACCGCAACCGAAAGCGCCGCCCCTCCGACGAGCGCTCCCGACATCGGGGCGTCGAAGAGCAGCCAGGCCGTCACCCCCATGCCCGAGAGCCGGATGGTGGTGCCGTAGGCGATGCGGCGCGTGTGGCCGTGCCGCACGAGGAGCCCCTGGTAGAAGCGGCGGTAGCCGATGGCCGCCGGCCACGGCAGCAGGACCAGCAGGGCCTGCCGGCTCAGTTCGGCGACCTCGGCATCGAGGCCCATCACCGTCTCGGCGATCCACGGATAGAGCGGGGACAGCGTCCAGGCCAGCATGAGGAGGGTCAGCCCCAGGTTCAGCGTGGCCCCGAACCGGCGGAGCGCACGGAACGCCTCCCGGTCCCTGCAGAGCGCGGTGGAGGCGCTCAGCATCATGATGATCGGCGCCTCGAGGATCAGCGCGAAGGCGAAGGCGACCCCGAACGCCGCCAGGTTCACCGTCGCGTCGGGAAGCCGGGCCACCACCGCGGCGACCAGCAGCCCCTCGACGGACATCATGATCCAGGTGGCCGCCATCGGCAGCCACACCCAGAAGATCCGGCTGGTGGTGAGCGGCGCCCGCGGCGGGGCGGCCTCCGGGGTCTTCCCGAAGGTGGGGGTCACGCGGCGTCCCGATCCGCGGTCAACGCGTCGAGATTCATCTCGCGGGCCAGCGCATCGGCAACCGCCAGCCCGTCGCGGGTCGGCCGGAGCCAACCCGTCATCTCGTCACCCTCGAACTCGACGAGGCCCCGGTCCCGCCATTCCCGGAAGAGCCTCCGGTTCGCCCGCAGCACCGCCTCGCCGTAACGGGCGGAGAAGCCCGCGAGCGGGAGGCCATCCGTCGTGCGGAGGCGCAGGAACAACTCTTCGAGGGCGCGGTCGTGCGGACGCAGGGTTTCGCGTTCGGCCGTCGGTTCTTCTCCGCGAAGAATCGCTTCCTCCCAGTGTTCGAACGCCCGCCGGTTCCAGAACCGCTGCCCTCGTTCCGGGGCGAAGGAATGGGCGGATGGTCCGACTCCGAGGTACTCCACCAAACTCCAGTACTTCCGGTTGTGGCGCGAACGAAACTCGGGCGCCGGAGCGAAGTTGCACGCCTCATAGGCCGCAAAACCGTGCTCCGCGAGAGTTTCGTGCACCGCCCGGAAGAAGGCGCTACCGTCTTCGGAACGAGCGGTGAGGGTCTCCCCCCGGGCCTGTCGGCGTCCGAAGGGCGTTCCCGGCTCGATGGACAGCTCGTAGGCGGAGATGTGGTTCACCCCCGGCAACGCAACCAGGGCGCGGAGCTCTTCGCGCAGGGACTCCGGGGTCTGCCGCGCCGTACCGTAGATGAGATCGACCGAGATCCATGGAATTCCGGCCTCGGCCAGCCGGGACACCGCGATCGCGACGTCTTCCACGGAGTGGAGGCGACCGAGGAACCGGAGACGAGAGTCGTCGAACGCCTGCACCCCAAGGCTGACGCCCGACACGCCCTCTGCCGCCCAGCGCGCCGCGAGGTCCCGGTCCCGAGCGAGGTCTTCCGGGTTGGCCTCGACGAACACGAAGGGCTCCGGAGCGGCGAGCCCCTGCCCCTCCGCTGTTTCCACGACCTCGCGGAAGAAGCCCGGCGGCGCGAGCGAGGGGGTGCCGCCCCCGAAATAGACCGTGTCCGCCCCGAGCGCGGCAGCCCGGAGCTCCAACTCCGTCAGCAGCGCGTGCCGGTAGCGATCGAGGCGCCCCGATCCGGGACCCCCCAGTGGAGTCACGGCGAAGTCGCAGTAGGGACAGATCCGCGAACAGAAGGGAACGTGAACGTAGAGCCCCGGCGCCGCCGGTTCCGGGGTCTCGGTGAGTGGGTCAGGCGGAAGCGAGGTCGAATCCGGGCGCTCGGTCACGCCGCCGGACTCGACTTCAACACTGCGACAAAGGCCGACTGGGGAATCTGCACATTCCCCACCTGCTTCATGCGCTTTTTCCCTTCCTTCTGGCGTTCGAGCAGCTTCCGCTTCCTGGTGACGTCGCCGCCGTAGCACCTGGCGGTCACGTCCTTCCTCAGCGCCCGGATGTTGGTGCGGGCGATGATCTTTCCCCCGATGGCGCCCTGGATGGCGATCTTGAAGTTGTGCATCGGAATCGCCTCGGCGAGGCGTTCGCAGTAGCCGAGCGCCCGGGGGCGCGCCTTCTCCTCGTGGACGAGCTGGCTGAGGGCGTCCACCCGCTCGCCGTTCACCAGGATGTCCACCTTGACGAGCCTGGTGGAGCGGTAGTCGAGCAGTTCGTAGTCGTAGCTGCCGTAGCCGTGGGTCACCGTCTTCAGCCGGTCGTGGAAGTCGAAGAGGACTTCCGCGAGCGGCAACTCCGCCTGGATCTCCACGCGCCGCGAGGAGAGGAAGTTCATCCGGCTGGTGGCGAGGCGCCTCTCGGTCAGGAGTTCCATGACCGGTCCCACCGAACGTTCCGGAATCAGGATGGAAGCGCGGATATAGGGCTCCTCCGCGCCGTCGATGATCGCCGGGTCCGGGTAGTAGGCCGGGTTCTCGACCTCGTGCAGCTCCCCGTCCCGGGTGGCGACCCGGTAGCGCACGCTGGGGGCCGACAGGAGCAGGGACAGCCCGTGTTCCCGCTGCAGCCGCTCCTGCACCACGTCCAGATGGAGGAGTCCCAGGAATCCGCAGCGGAACCCGAAGCCGAGGGCGGTGGAGGTCTCGCGTTCATACGTCAGAGCCGGATCGTTCAGCGAAAGTTTCCCGAGCGCGCTCTCGAGTTCGCCGTAGTCGTCGGTCGAGATCGGATAGACCGAGCTGAACACCACCGGACGGGGTTCGCGGTATCCGGGGAGCGACGTTTGCGCGGGACGCGCCGCGTCGATCACCGTGTCACCGATGGCGATGTCCTGAATCCGCTTGATGCCGCAGATGGCGTATCCCACCGCCCCCGCGGAAAGAACCTCCACCGGTTCCCGGCGGAGTCGCAGGAGCCCGACCTCCTCGACGACGTGGTCCGTGTCCCCGCGCATCAGGCGCACCCGGTCCCCGCGACGAACCTCGCCGTCCACCACGCGCACCAGCAGCACGACTCCCCGGAAGGTGTCGTACTGGGCGTCGAAGATGAGCGCCCGCAGCGGATCGGCAGGATCGCCGCCCGGCGGCGGAATCCGCGTCACGATGGCGTCCAGGATCTCCTCGATCCCCTCGCCCTTCTTCGCCGAGGCGAGCACCGCCTCGAAGGGATCGAGTCCCAACTCCTCGTCGATCTCCTCGCGCACCCGCTCGGGGTCGGCGGCGGGCAGATCGATCTTGTTGATGACCGGAACCACCTCGAGGTCGTACTCCATCGCCACGAAGTGGTTGGCGACCGTCTGCGCCTCGACCCCCTGGGCCGCGTCCACCAGCAGGAGCGCTCCCTCGCAGGACATGAGCGAACGGCGCACCTCGTGGGAGAAGTCCACGTGGCCGGGGGTGTCGATCAGGTTGAGCTGGTAGGTCTCCCCGTCCTTCGTCTCATGGAGGAGCGAGACGCTGTTCGACTTGATGGTGATCCCGCGCTCGCGCTCGAGGTCCATCGAGTCGAGCAACTGGTCCCGGAACTCGCGGTCGCTGACCCCGCCGCAGCGCTGGATGAGCCGGTCGGCGAGCGTGGACTTCCCGTGATCGATGTGCGCGATGATGCAGAAGTTGCGGACCCGGGCGATGGGAACCGGACCGGCGGGTCGGGGCACTAGGGCCGAGCCGTCGGAACGAGGGTCACCTCGTGCCGTTCCCCGTCGCGGAGGAACACCACGGTGAGCGGCTCGCCGATGCGGGCGGCCTCCAGCGCGTTCATGTAGTCGTAGATGTTCAGGACCGGAGTTCCCGCGAACTCGACGATCACGTCCCCCTTCCGGAGCCCCGCCGTTTCGGCCGGCCCGCCGGCCATCACCCCGCCGAGCAGCAACCCCTCGATCTCGGTGGCGTACTCGGGGATCGTCCCGGTGTAGGCGCGCAGCGAGACGCGCGAGGTCGCGGTCTCCGGAGCGCGCTCCACCTCGACGAACTCGGGGACCGGATCGCTCTCGGCCACCCGGCGGGCGACGAGGCCCGTGAAGCGGGCGATCCGGGCGAGACCCTCGTAGTTCAGCTTGTCGGCGGTGTCCGACGGCCGGTGGTAGTCGGTGTGGGTCCCGGTGAAGAGATTGAGGGTGGGAACGCTCTCGCTGTTGAACGCCGAAGAATCGGTGGGGAGGTAGGGGTCGTCGGAGAGCGCGAGGTCGAATCCCCCGGGCACGTTCGCGCGCTCGACGATGCCGGGCCAGACGCTCGACGAGCCCATCGCCTGGACGGTCAGCCGGTTCTCCTCGAGCCGTCCCACCATGTCGAGGTTGATGTAGGCCGCGAGCTGGTCGGACCGGATGTCGTCCCGGAGGAACGCCCGGGAACCGAGGAGGCCCGACTCCTCCCCGGACCAGAAGCCGACCAGCACCGGCCGGGCGAGGGGTGCGTCGGCCACCGTGCGGGCCAGCGCGAGCACCGCCGCGGTCCCCGACGCGTTGTCGTCCGCTCCGGGATGGACCGCCGGGGGAGCGTGGGGGTTCAGCGAGCCCCCGCCCCCCATCCCCAGGTGGTCGTAGTGGGCGCCCACCGCGACGTAGGGCGGATCGAGGCTGCCGTCCGCCGCCGCGAGGATCCCGACCACGTTCGCGCCGCTGGTGGGCGTCCGCTCGAGGTCCACGGCAAGCGTGGCGAACCCCGGCAGCGGGAAGGACCCGGCGTCCACCTCGCCGGAATCGAGGGATCGCTGCACCTCGGCGAGCGAAACCCCGGTCCCCGCGAAGAGCCGGTCACCGGCCGCTCCGTCGATGGAGACGGCGAGGATGCCCTGGCTGCCCGGCGCCGAGATGTCGAAACCGTCCGGAGCCAGTTCCCCGGCTCCTTCGGACCCGGGACCGGTGATCATCACCATCCCGGCCGCCCCCTGGTCCCGCGCCGCCGACGCCTTGGACCGGAAGTCCGCGTGGCGGTTCAGTACCGACCGCGTCTCGTCCTCCACGTCGTCCGGGAAATAGCGGAGCACGACCACCACCTTGTCCCGGACCTCGTGGCCGGCGTAGCTGTCGTAGCTGACCCCGGCGCTTTCCGGAACCCGGATGCCGTAGCCCACGAAATAGAGTTCTCCCCGCACCTCTCCGGTTTCCGAGAACGCGAACGCCTTCACCTGGTCGCTCCCGAAACGCTTGTGTCCCCCGGCCCGGAGCGAGGACCCCCGGTCCTCCACTCCGGAGATGAAACGGAAGGGGATCCCCAGGCCGTCCTGGCCTGGGAGCGGCCGGGCGCCGGCGGCCTCGAGCTCGGAAACCAGGTAGCGCCGCGCGGTCGCGGCTCCCGGCGTCCCCACCGCGCGGCCCTCGGTGCCCGGTCCGGTGAGCGCGAGGACGTCGTCCCGGAGCTCCTCGGGGGTCTGCCCGGCGGCGGGGAGCGTCAGGAACAGCGCAAGCGAAAGGCTGACACCGGTCAGGGTCTGGCGGCGGCGTCTCATTGGGGCGTCTCCGTGGGCTGGTTCCGGGCCGGCGCCAAGCGGAGCGCGGCGAGCGCGGCCTCGTGGTCCCAGTCAGCGAGGTAGATCTGCCCGCCTTCCCCGCCGTGGCGGGTGGAGGTCCAGGCGAGGCCCGTTCCGTCCGGGGTGGGGACCGGCAGGCCGTCGAACCCGTCCGTGCTGGTGATCCGGACCGGCTCCTTCTCGCCGGCGACGTCCACCATGTACACCTCGAAGTTGCTGAATCCCAGCTTGTTCGACGCGAACAGCACGTACTCGAGGGAGGGATGGACATAGGGCGCCCAGCTCATGGCCCCGAAGTCGGTGAGCCGGCGCTGGTCGCTCCCGTCCGGGTTCATGGACCAGATGTCCGCGACCAGCCCGTCCTCGGAGAAGCGCCGCCAGATGATCCGCGACGCGTCGGGGAAGTAGAACGGGCCGCCGTCGTAGCCGGGCACGTGGGTCAGGCGCCGCTGTTCGCTGCCGTCGGCGCGCATGGTCCAGATCTCGCCGAAGTAGGACGGATCGATTTCGGTGAGCCGGGTCTCGCGCTCCGAGAGGTCGTCCTCGAACATGCCCCGCATCGAGGTGAAGACGATCCACGCGCCGTCCGGCGACCAGCTTCCCTCGGCGTCGTAACCGTGAGCGTCGGTGAGGCGGACAAGTTCGCCGTCCGAGCGGCGTTCCACGAAGACGTCCATGTGGGCGTCGTAGTCCCACTCGTAGCGGCGCTCCTGGCCGCTCTCCCGGAACTCGATCTCCTCCCGCTGCAGCTCGAGCGAACGCGGGTCGAGGTGGGTGGAGGCGAACAGGATGTCCCCGTTCTTCGCGGAGATGAAGGCACAGGTGGTCTTGCCGTGACCCGGCGAGACCCGGCGCACGTCCCCCGTCTCCATGGACATCAGGTAGATCTGGAAGAAGGGGTTCCCCGGCTCCCGCTCCGACTGGAAGACCATCTCCTTCCCGTCCGGGGAGAAGTAGCCCTCGCCGGCGCGCCTGCCCTCGACGGTCAAGCGGCGGATGCGGCTCAGGAACCGCGACTCGTCGTCCGCCTCCTGCCCTGCAAGACCCGGAACGGACAGACCCCCGCCCAACGCAATTGGAAGTACGAACACGAGGCGGCCGGATACGCGCCGCAACGACTGGAACATGGGGGAAACGAGGGCTGCGAACCGGTCGGTCGGTAGCCGGTGATTGTACCCCGCACCCGGGACCGCCCCCCTCCGGCCCGGCAGGCTGGCGGCAGGGTTGGGACCGCCGGTCTTCAGACCGGCACCGCGGCCCGCGGGGCCGCGAAACCCCTTCCCGCTGCCCGCCGCCGAGGTCTCGCCGGCCTACTCGCCGACGTAGGCCGGGCCGCGCAGCGCCCGGCCCGGAAGCGCCCCCGTGTACTCCCCCTCGTCCACCACCGGGGTCCCGTTCACCAGCACGTAGCGCATGCCGACGGAGTAGTGGAACGGGTCTTCGAAGGTGGCCACCCCGCGGATTTCTTCCGGATCGAAAACCGCCAGGTCGGCGAAGTGCCCTTCGGCGAGCGTCCCCCGCTCCTCGAGTCCCAGGATCTCCGCGGGGAGCCCGCTCAGCTTGCGGATCGCCTCCTCCCAGGTGAGCAGGCCCTCCTCGCGGACGTAGGTGCCGAGGAGGCGCGGGACCGTCCCGAGATGCCGGGGATGGACGAGCGGGGGCAGGTTCTCCGAATCGAGATCGATCGTGCCGCCGTCGGTCCCCCCGGCCACGTAGGGCTGGGCCAGCACCTGCCGGAGCGTGTCCTCCTCGTTGTTCCAGTCGATGACGATGCCGCGGCCCTCCTGCTCGAGGACCACGTCCATGAACGCCTCCTCGGCGGGCTGGCTGCGCATCTCCGCTACTTCCTCGACGAGCTTGCCGTTGATCTCGGGGTCGTCAACCCCGAGCCGGACCCGGTGCCAGCCGATGTTCGCGAGATAGGGCGGCTCGGTGACGAAGTCGCCGGCGATGCGCTCGCGCATCTCCGGATCGCGCAGCCGTTCGAGCATCGCCTCGACTCCGCCTTCCTGCGCCCAGGCGGGGATGTAGCTGCGGAGGCCGGTGATGCCCCAGGTGTAGGTGTAGGAGTCCCCCGTCACCTGCATTCCCCGGAGCCGGGCCTCGTCGATGAGGCCAAGGAAGGTGTCCGCCTCGGTGGAGGACGTCGAGTTCAGGTGGAAGAAGTGGACCGGAGCGCCCGCTCGCTCGCCGATGAGGAGGGCCTCCGTGATCGCCTCCGGATCGGTCCCGTTCATGGTGCGGGCGTGGTTCGCGAAGATGCCGCCCGCGGCGGCCGCCTCGGCGACGATGGCGGCGAGTTCCTCCGTGGACATGTAGATGTTGGGCACGTAGCTCAGGCCGGCGGAGACTCCGAAGGCGCCCTCGGCCATGGCGTCCCGCACGAGCCCCAGCATCTGCTCGAGTTCCTCACCGGTGGGCTCCCGGTCCTCGTAGCCCATGACGTAGGCCCGGACCGAGCCGGAGCCGACGTAGGACGCGACGTTGATGGCGATGCCGGTTCCCTCCAGGTAGTCCAGGAACCCGCCCAGGGTCTCCCACTTCCCTTCCAGTTCCCCGGGCAGGGCGCCCTCGATCCGGCCGCCCCGCGGGCCCATCGACGTCGTCTCCCCGTAGACCTCGGTGGTGAGCCCCTGGAACGCGAACGAAGGCCCCTGGCCGCCGTCGAGCAGCCGCCGGAGCTCGGAGTGGCTGTGCATGTCGACGAAGCCGGGGGCCAGGTAGAGACCGGTGGCGTCGATGGTGCGTTCCGCGCTGCCGCCAGCCTCGCCGATCGCGACGATGCGCTCTCCCTTGATCGCCAGGTCGGTGACGACGCCCGGCGCCCCGGTCCCGTCGAAGACCGTGCCGCCCCGGATCACCAGGTCGTAGTCCGGCGGCCCGCAGCCGACGAGGCACGCGGTGAGGACGAGCGCCGGAAGGGCAAGGAGCCTGGGGGCGCGGTTCCGGAACGTCATCGGCGTCTCTCCCGGGAGTGGGACCCCGGTTCGGCGCGGTGGGCAATGCACACCGTCAAGGTCCGGGTGTTTTCCGAATGTAGCACCGTCCGGGTCGCGGGCGGGTTACGACGTGCGCGGCGCGCCAGTTGCGGTGAAAGTGCCGTCGTGCGGGGTTCGCCAACAGCCCGGCTGGCGCCGCCGGCTTGGAACGCCGGCTTCAGCCGGCACAGCGGCCCGCAGGGCCGCGGGCGGTGCGTTGCTACCCTGGGTGGATGGACGCGCAGCCGCGCCATCCCGGCGAATGAGGCCGTCCCGCCGCCCGCCTGCGGCGGGCTGTGCCGGCTGAAGCCGGCGTTCCCGTCCGTGGGCGTCACCGCGTGGTCGCGTCGCTGCGGTCCTCCGACCTGCCCAGGCCCGTGGTGATCGCCACCAGGATCACGGCCAGGAGCGCCCATGAGTAGGCGTTCGCCAGCCCGGCTTCAAGGGCGGACACCCTCGGCACACCGAAAGCCTCGCCGGAGGCGGTCGCCGATGCCGCGAGGATGGTCGGTATGAAGAAAGGCAGGAGAAACGGGTAGGTGCAGACGGTCATGTCCAGGAGGTTCGCGCGCCGGAAGCGCCCCACGCCGGCGCGCCTGCCGGAATCCCGGACCAGGTCGCCGACCGCGAGGATGGCCATCACCGAATGCGTGGTCAGCATTACGGCGGCGCTCGTCACGCCAAAGATGCCGAACTCCACCCTCCGCGCCGTCGGTGCGGCCCGCCAGGGCCCGCGCGCGCCGGCCAACCGGTCCACGAGACCTGCCTCCTGGGCTGCCCCCACGATCCCCATGAGGAGGATGGTGAAGATCACGATGCCGACCGCGCCCTCCATCCCGTCCAGAATGAGCCCGCGGGCCTGGAAGGACCCGGCGTCGATGTAGAGCAGGCCGGCGGGGGTGACGAGCCCCAGCGTCAGGGCCAGGGCCACCGCTACGGCCACCCCGGCGAAGAGGCTCTCGACCAGGCCGCGCCCCCGCCACAACATGAGAAACGCGGCCAGGGGCGCCAGCACCATGGGGAGCGCCGACGGGTCGCCCGCGAGCGCCGCACCCGGGACCAATTCCGTAGCCGGGGGCGCCTCGGCGCCGCCAAGCAGCGTGAGGATGAGCGCGGCGGCCAGCGCGGCGGGCAGTGCATAGCGGAGGCGGCTGCGCACGACCCCGCCCATGGGCGCGTCCTGGGTGGTCGCGGACGCGATGGTCGTGTCGGAAACGGGCGAGACGTTGTCTCCGAAGGTGGCGCCGGCCAGGATCGCCCCGATCAACGCGACCGGGCTGGCCCCGAAGACGCCCGCCGCGGGGTAGAGCAGCGGCGCGCAGATGAGGATCGTCCCGAGGCTGGTGCCGGTCGCGGTCGAGAAGAGGACCGCGACGAGGAAGGCCAGCAGGACGAAGCCGCCGCCGCTCACCCCCAGTTCGGCGCCCGCCCACACCAGGGAGTGGACGAGCCCGGACTCGCGCAGTACGGCGGAGAAGATGCCCGCCAGCAGCCAGGCCGCCACCATGAGCATGACGATGGGGCGCGACATCCCGCGGAGAGCCGCCGCGCTGTAGTCGGAGGCCCTCCTGGC
This sequence comes from uncultured Acidobacteriota bacterium, assembly GCA_964448205.1. Taxonomy (GTDB): domain Bacteria; phylum Acidobacteriota; class Vicinamibacteria; order Marinacidobacterales; family Marinacidobacteraceae; genus Marinacidobacterium. The sequence continues at coordinate 14,168 of CAYUVU010000103.1, read as the reverse complement.
GAGCAGGAGTCCGGCCCCCAGCGCCACGACCAGGACGGGCCACAGGCCGCGCTCGTCCGGCGCGCCGGAAAAGCCCAGCCAGGCGGCGGCGGCGGCGAAAACGAGGATCGGGAGCGCTGCTCCCGCCAGGCCGAGCCGGAAGGCGAGTGGCTGCTTTGGATGGTGGGCCACACTTTATGATCGGGGATCGTCGCCGGAGCGTCCAGTGGCGGTGCCCGGATCGCCGCGAGGAGGGAACGCAGATGCGTCAAGACGACAGGTTCGAGCTCTACGACCTGCGGGTGGAGGTCGTGGCCGGCGAGCGCGAGATGGTCTGCAACCACCGGGAGGGGGACTACTTCGAACTCCGGGGCGAGAACCTGTCCTTCCCCGCGGGGCAGAGCTTTCCGCTCTACCCGCTGGCGGCGCTCCTGCCGCTGCTTCCGGCCAAGCAGCGCCGGACCCATCCCAACGACTGGATGACCTCCGACGCCGAAATCGCCTGTCCGGATCCCCACTGCGGGGCCCGCTTCCGCATCACCCGCACCGGCACCTCGGCCTTCCGCCACAGCGAGGTCACGCGCGTTCCCCTTACGCGGCCGGGATGACTCTGCCGCTGCCGGCCAGCGGGCTGGTACGTGGCTGCTGGCAGTTGTCGCGAGGGCACGGGCCCGAGTGGAGCCGTGAGCGCGCCTTCGCTGCTCTCGACGAGGCCGCCGCTCGGCCGGGGCCACTCTTCCTCGACTGCGCCGACATCTACACGGGCGCGGAGCAGCTCCTCGGCGACTGGTTGACGGCCCGGCCCGCGTCCGCCAGCGAGGTGGTCGTGTTCACCAAGTTCGTACCGGACCTGGACGCGCTGGCCACCATCGACCGGAGCACCGTGCGCGACATCGTCCTCAGGTCCCGCGACCGGCTCGGCGTGGAGGCGCTGGAGCTGGTCCAGTTCGCCTGGTGGGACCTCTCCCGGCCGGGGTGGCTGCGCGCCGCGGAGTGGTTGGCGGAGCTCCGCGAAGCAGGGGTCGTGCTCAACATCGGGGTGACCAACTTCGACTGCGCCGCACTCACGGCTCTCCTGGACGCCGGGATTCCAGTCGTCTCGAACCAGGTCCAGTTCTCGCTGCTGGACCGGCGGCCGCAGAAGGGCATGACGGACCTGTGTCTCCAGCGCGGCGTGACGCTGCTCGCCTACGGGGCGCTCGCGGGCGGCTTGCTCTCGGATTCGGCCGGCGCCCTGGCGCCGTCGCGCTCGCTTGTGAAGTACCGCCTCATCGCCGAAGAGGTGGGGGGCCGCGCGGTGCTGGAGCGGGCGTGCGCGGCGCTCGCGGAGGTGGCCGGCCGGCACCGTTCCACCATGGCCGACGTCGCGGTGGCGTATGCGCTTCGCCAGCCCGCCGTCGGCGCGGTGATCGTCGGGCTGAGCCGCAGGGGCCGGGCGGTGGGCGCGCGGCGCCTGCGCCTCGAACCGGGCGACGAGCGGCGGCTGGAGGCGGCGGTTCCCGACACGGTGCCGGGCGAGGTCTTCGAACTCGAGCGCGACCGCGACGGCCCGCACGGCCGCATCATGAGATACAACCTCAACCGGGACGGTTCCTAGTCCTCTCGCGCATCCACCAGCGGGCGGGGATCGTCGGGGAGGGTCCCGGGAGGAACCACCTCCACGACCGGCCGGACCTTCACCGCCTCCCGGATGCGCTCGACCTGCCCGTCAACGTCGACCACCCGGTCGGGCGCCGCCTCGACGCGCACGGTGAAGACGTCCCGCGCGCCCTCGGCGGAGACCACCGCCTGGTAGCGCGCCACGGTGGGATCGGGCCCCAGGGCCGCGGCCAGTTCGCGCGGGTGCACGAACATTCCCCGCACCTTCACCCCCTCCCCCACCCGGCCCAGAAAGCCCGCGAGGCGGGGGCCGGGGCGGCCACAGGGACAAGGGGAGCGATCCCAGGCGGAAAGGTCGCCGGTGCCGAAGCGCACCAGCGGGTAGACCTCGTTCGGGCTGGTAACCACCACCTGCCCCGCCTCGCCCTCGGGAGCCGGGCGGTTGTCTCCGGGCAGAAGCACCTCGACCACCACGTCCGGGGCGATGTGCCATCCGTCCTTTTCGGCGCACTCGTACCCGATGAGCCCCGTGTCGGCTGCCGCGTAGGCCTGGTAGACGTCCACCCCGAAACCATCCTGGAGGCGGGCGCGTAACGAAGGCGGCAGCGCGGCGCCCGTCACCAGCGCGCGCTCGAACCTGAGGGGCTGCCCCGACTCCTCCGCCCGCTCGAGCAGGGTCAGGAGCACCTGGGGTATGCCGGTATACCCGGTCGCGCCCGCGGCGTGCGCCGCCTCGGTCTGGGCGGCGATCGCGCTCGAGCCTCCCGGAATCACCACGCATCCCACGGCGCGCAATCCCCCGTCGAGCATCAAACCGCCCGGCGTCAGGTGGTACGAGAAACTGTTGAGCACCACCTCACCGCGACGGAAACCCGCCACCTCGAGAGCCGTGCCCAGGCGCGAGAAGTCCGCGCCGGCCCCCTGCGGATCGTTGATCGGGCCCGGCGAGCGATAGATGCGGGCCAGCGAAGCGAGAGGGACCGCGAGCATGCCTCCAAAGGGCGGATCGGCGGCCTGCAGCGCCGGCAGTTCGTCCTTGGCCAGCACCGGAATCGCCTTCAGACCGGCGACGCCGCCGACATCGTTCGGCGACACCCCGGCCCGCGCGAGCCGCCGTCCGATCTCGGCGCTGCGCTCCGCCCCGCACTCGACCGCGCGCGCCGCGATCCGGTCCTGTTCCGCGCCCCAGTCCCGGGGCCCCGGCTGCGCTCGTCCTCCCCTCAAGACAGCCACCGCTTCCGCCGCCGGTAGTGCTTCACGTCCCGGTACGACCGGCGCCCGCCGTCCCCCAGCCCCAGATAGAACTCCTTGACGTCCTCGTTGGCCCGGAGTTCCTCCGCGCCGCCCTCGAGCACCACCCGTCCGCCCTCCATGATGTACCCGTAGTCGGCAATGGACAGGGCGATCCGGGCGTTCTGTTCCACCAGCAGGATGGTGGCGCCCTCCTCGCGGTTGATGCGCTGCAGGGCGCCGAAGATGTTCTCCACGAGCATCGGGGCGAGCCCCAGCGAGGGCTCGTCGAGCAGCAGCATCCGGGGAGCGGCCATCAGCGCCCGGCCCAGCGCCAGCATCTGCTGCTCGCCGCCGGAGAGGTAGCCCGCCGCCTGTCCCCGGCGCTCCGCCAGTGCCGGAAAGTACTCGTACACCTTGTCCGTTTCGGCCTCGAGGCCGCGCCGGGTCCCGCGCGTATAGGCCCCCGCGAGCAGGTTCTCGCGTACGGTCAGATGCTCGAAGACCCGCCGGCCCTCGAGGACCTGGAAAACGCCCTTCTCCACGATCCGGTGGGCGTCCATCCCCTGGATCTCCTCGCCGTCGAAGACGATGGTCCCGTCACTGACCTCGCCGTCCTCGACATGGAGGAGCCCGGAGGTGGCCTTCAGGGTCGTGGTCTTGCCGGCGCCGTTCGACCCGAGGAGCGCTGCGATCTGCCCCTCGGTCACTTCGAGCGACAGCCCCCGCAGCACCAGGATCACATCGTCGTAGAGCACCTCGATGTTGTTGAGGCTCAGGAGCGGCGCCGCCTCCGCGCCCGTCATCGCCCCGTCCTCACCACCCCGGCGCGTCGACAAAGTCCGTGAACGGCGCCCACGTTCCTCCCTCGACCCGGAAGATGCGGAGCCCCTTCGACCCGCGGTGATCCGTGGGCGTGAAGGTCACGGGCGCGGTGACTCCACCCAGGTCGTAGTCGGCGAAGGTCTCCAGGGCGGCCTTGATGTTCGCGCCGGTGAACTCCTCGCCCGCCGCCAGCACCCGCCGCATCCCCTCGGCGAACGCCGCAAAGGTCCACCAGCCCTGCGTGTACGCGTTGGTCTTCCCCTCGGCCGACTCGCCCTTCGACTCCAGGTACTCGCGGATGACGCGCGTGCCGGGCACGTCCACGCTCAGGGGCGCGTAGGGCATCGTCCCCATGAGGCCCTCGGCCGCGTCCCCGGCCAACTGGATCACCTGGGCGTTCGAACACCAGTTCAGACAGAAGAAGGTGACGTCGAGGCCCAGGCTGCGCGCGTTCGCAAGCGCCACCGCCGCCGGCCCCGAAGTGTTCTGGAAGACGACGTACTGGGCGCCGCTCTGGCGGATGCGCGCGAACTCGGCGGTGAAGTCCACGGCGCCGCGGGGCATTTCGTAGAGGGTCAGGTCGATGCCTTGGGCCTCCGCGAACGCGACCCCGCCCTGCCGCGCCGGCGACAGCCCGAAGGGACTCGCGTTGTGCATCAGCGCGACGATGGGGGTCCCGCCGCCGTGGTTGTCGGCAATCCACTGCAGGGCGATGCGGAACTGGTCGCTGTAGGTCGTCGCCAGCAGGAAGTTGTAGGGCGCCTCCGCCGGGTCTCCCAGGCGATGCGAGAGGGACGCGGAGCTGAACGGGATCTCGTCCTGGGCGATCCGCAGGCGCAAAGCCTCGGTGTCTCCGGTGCCCCATCCCATGAAGATCACCGCGCCCTCGCCGACGAACTGGGTGTAGAGCTGCTCGGCGCGGTCCACCTGGTAGCCGTAGTCCTGGTAGATGAGGTCGATCGGGCGCCCCTCGATGCCGCCCCGGCCGTTGATCCAGTCGGCGAAGCCGCGGACGCCGTCGCCGTAGTCGGTCCCGACGTCGGCGGTGGGCCCGGTGAGGTCGAAGATCGCGCCAACCTTGATGCTTTGGTCGTCCGGGTCCGCGCCGCCTCCACCGCAGCCGGCGCCGAGGAGCACGGCGAGGCCAGGCGCCACCACCCGTGCCATATTGCTCATCCGTTTCCTCATTCTGCGCTCATCCTTGGTCGCGTTCAATCATCCGCTCCTCAGCCGGCCCGGCTCTCGCCGCGCCGGTACGCGAACGGCCACACGTGAAAGTAGTCCTTGGCGTTCTCCCATAGTTTGGACAGCCCCCGGGGCTCGAAGATCAGGAAGAGGATGATCACGATCCCGAACACGGCCTGCTGCGCGTAAGGGAGGAGGGACGCGGCCTGGGGCGCCGTGTCCTGGATGGCCCGGCCAAGGTTGGTGATCATCGCGGGGAGCAGCGTGATCAGCGCCGCCCCCAGGAACGATCCGCGGATGGAGCCCAAGCCTCCCACGATGATCATCGCCAGGAAGACGATGCTGGTGCTCAGCGTGAAGCGCTCCCAGGTGATGATGTTGCGGTGGAAGGCGATCATCGCCCCCGCGAGCCCCACGAAGAACGACGATGTCGCGAAGGCCAGCAGCTTGGTACGGAAGACGTCCACCCCGATGACGCTCGCCGCGATGTCCTGGTCGCGCACCGCCTCGAAGGCGCGTCCGATGCGGCTCCGCATCAGGTTGGCCGCGAAGAGCGCGGTCCCCGCCGCCGTGAGCACCGCGAGCCAGTAGAAGTTGAAGTTGGTGTTCATCCGCACGCCGAAGAGGACCGGCGCGGGCAGAACGATCGCCTCCGTCCCGCCCGTGACGGCGGTCCAGTTGGTCATCCCCCACTCCACGATTTCCTGGGCGGCCAGCGTGGCGATCGCCAGGTAGAGCCCCTTGAGACGGAGCGACGGCAGCCCGAAGAAGGTGCCCGCGGCGGCGGTGACGACGCAGGCGGCGAACACGCTCGCCCCCCAGGGGACGCCGAAGTTCAGGGTCAGGAGACCCGCGGTGTAGGCCCCGATCGCCATGAAGGCGCCCTGGCCGAGGGAGATCTGCCCGGTGTAGCCCACGAGGATGTTCAACCCGATGGCCCCCACGGTGGCGATGGCCACCTGGTTCGCCAGGTCCAGCCAGTAGGGGCTGGCCACGAACGGGAACGCGAGCAGGAAGAGGGCGAGGATCCCCAGCCGGAGGCGCTGGAGGGGCCGCGGGCGGAGACCCATGTCCGCCTCGTAGCGCGTGTGGAAGACGCCGCAGTCCAGGCTCATCGGGGGTTCCTCGCGGCCGGGCTCATACCCGTTCGATGATCTCCTTCCCGAAGAGGCCGTAGGGCCGGACCATGAGCATCAGGACCAGGACCACGTACGGGACCACCAGGTTGAGTCCGTGCCCCACGTAGAAGCCGACGTAGACCTCGAGCAGCCCGATGACGGCGCCCCCGATGACCGCACCGGCAATCGAGTCCAGCCCGCCCAGGATCACCACCGGAAAGACCCGGAGGCCGATGGACGCCACGTTGGGGCTCACCCCGACGATGCCCGCGAGCATGATCCCGCCGAGCGCGGCGGATGCGGCCGCCAATCCCCAGGCAATACCGAAGACCCGGGGGATGCTGATCCCCATGCTGAGCGCCGCCTGCTGGTCGTCGGCGATGGCGCGCATGGCGATGCCGTCCCGGGTGTGGCGGAAGAAGAGCCCCAGCCCTGCCAGCACCGCGAGGGCGATGGGAATGGAGAGCACCCGCGCCGTCGAGAGCGTCACCGGCCCCAGCGCGATGTCGCCGGCTGGCAGGAACGACTCGAAGGAACGGGGATTGGGGCCCCAGATGGCGCCCGTGATCCCTCTGAGCACGGACGAGAGCCCGATCGTCACCATGATCATGGAGATGATGGGCTCGCCCACCAGGGGACGCAGCACCAGCCGCTCGACGGCGAGCGCCACGACGACCGCGAGCAGCAGTGTCACCGCCACCCCGAGGCTCCACGGCAGGCCGACCTGGGCCACGCCGAAGAAGATCAGGTAGGTCCCCAGCAGGAGCAGGTCTCCCTGGGCGAAGTTGATGACGTCGCTCGCCTTGTAGATGACCACGAAGCCGGCCGCCGCGAGCGCGTAGATCATCCCGGTGCTGAGTCCGGAGACGGTCAACTGGAGGAAGATGTCCATGCTCAGCGGCCGGTCAGGGGCCGGTCCCGTCCATCGTCTCGATGCGGAGCCGGTGCTCCACCGCCGCGGTGCGGCCGTCCTGGTAGGTGATCTCGGTCGCCACGGCGACGGAATCGCCGTCTCCCTGCAGGGCGTCGATGATCTCCCGGAAGCGGCCGGCGATGTGGCGGCGCCTCACCTTGCGGGTGCGGGTCAGCTCCGCGTCGTCCGCGTGCAGCTCCTTGTAGAGGAGCAGAAAGCGGTGGATGCGCGCCGCGGGCGGGAGTTCCCCGTTGACCTCGTCCACGTGTTCGCGCACCAGGCGGTACACCTCGGCGCGGCGGGCGAGGTCGGTGAAGGTCGTGTAGGGAATGCGGCGGCGCTCCGCCCACTGTCCGGCGTTCTCCATGTCGATGGCGATCATGGCGGTCACGAACGGGGCCCCGGATCCCCCGAAGACCACCGCCTCGCCGACGTAGGGGCTGAACTTGAGCTTGTTTTCGACGAACTGCGGAGAGAAGTTGCTCCCGTCCGCGAGCTTCATCACGTCGGCCAGGCGATCGATCACCACCAGGTGGCCGGCGTCGTCGAAATAGCCGGCGTCGCCCGAGTGCAGCCAGCCGTCCGCGAGGGCCTCCGCCGTCGCCGCGGGATTCCGGAAGTAGCCACGGAACACCGCGGGGCTCCGGCAGAGGATCTCGCCCTCGTCCGAAATGCGGATCTCGGTGCGGGGCAGCGGCACGCCCACCGTCTGGAAACGAATGTCGCCGTCCCGGTGCACCACCGAGATCCCGGACACCTCGGTCTGGCCGTAGAGCTGCTTCAGGTTCACGCCGATGGCGTGGTAGAAACGGAAGACATCGGGGCCGAGCGCCGCGCCCCCGGTGTAGGCCCGCCGCACGTGGGCGAGCCCCAACTGGTCGCGGACGGGACGGAACACCGCCCAGTCGGCGAGCCGGTGGCCGACCCTCCGGGCGAAGCCGACCCTGCGGCCCCGGACGCGGTCCTCGGCGCCGGCGGCGCCCTGCCGCATCGCCCAGCGGTAGGTCCAGCGCTTGAGGCGGGTCGTGTCCTCGGCCATGACCTGCACGTCCGAAACCAGGTTCTCCCAGATCCGGGGCGGCGACATCAGGAACGCCGGCCCGATCTCGCGCGTGTCCTGGCGCGCGGTCGCCGTCTCCTCCGGGAAGCTCACCGTGAATCCCGCCAGCAGACCGCTGGCCACTCCCACCATCTGTTCGCCGATCCACGCGAGCGGCAGGAACGACACGAACTCGTCGTCCGCGCACATCGTGTCCACGCTCTGCAGTTGCGACGCCATGGCGAGCAGGTTCTCGTGCGAGAGCATCGCAAGCTTCGGGACGCTGGTCGTGCCGGACGTCGTCGAGAGCAGCGCGACGTCGCCGGGCCGGATCCCGGCCAACCGGCGGTCGAACTCGCCGGGCAACCTCTCATGGAGCGCATCGCCGAGCGCTTCGACCTCCTCGAAGGAGATCAGGCCCGGCGCCTCGTAGGCGTACATGCCGCGGCGGTCGTAGTAGACGATGTGCTCGAGACCGGGCAGCCGTTCCCGCACTTCCAGCACCTTGTCAACCTGCTCCTGGTCCTCGGCCACGATCACGCGCGCCTCGGCGACCTCCAGGATGCGGGCGAGCTCGTCGGCGATGGCGTCCTGGTAGAGGCCCAGGGGAAGGATGCCGGCGGTCTGGGAGGCCAGCTCCGCGATCATCCACTCCGGCCGGTTGTCTCCGATGATCGCGACCCGGTCGCCCGCTTCCACACCCAGCTCCGTAAGCCCGAGCGAGAAACGCCGTACCCGCGCCAGGTACCCGGCCCAGGTGATCTCCTGCCAGATCCCGAACTCCTTCTCGCGCAGCGCAACGCCGTCGGGACGGTCCGCCGCGTGGTGCGCGAGGAGCCCCGGCAGGGTCCCGGTCACGACGCTTCCCCGCGGCGGCCCGGATCGTCCGTCCGCGTGCCGAGGTAGGCATCGATGACCGCGGGATCGTTCCGGACCTCATCCGGAGTCCCGTCGGCGATCCGGCGCCCGAAGTCCAGCACCACGACCCGGTCCGCGATGTCCATGATCACGTCGATGCTGTGGTCGACGACCACCACGGTGAGGCCCTGTTCCTCGTGAACGTCGAGGATGAAGCGCGCCATCGACTCCTTCTCCTCGGCGTTCATCCCGGCCGTCGGCTCGTCCAGGAGGAGCAGGTGCGGATCGAGCGCCAGCGCCCGCGCCATCTCCACGAGCCGCTGGTTCCCGTAGGCCAGGTTCCCCACCACGGCGCTGCGGAGCGGCTCCAGGTTCATGAAGTCGATGACCTGCTCCACGTACTGGCGGTGCTCGATCTCCCGCTCGCGCTGCCGGCCCCAGTAGAGGCCGCCGCTCAGCACGCCGCCGTTCATGTGCACGTGGCGGCCCAGCATCAGGTTGTCGAGGACCGTCAGGTGCTTGAAGAGCTCGATGTTCTGGAAGGTGCGCGCCACGCCCAGCGCCGCGATGCGGTGCGGCGCGAGCCGGGCGAGCGCGTGCCGCGCCCCGTCGCGCCCGGTCAGGGTGATGCCTCCCGCCTGCGGGCGGTAGAGGCCGGAGATGCAGTTCAGGACGCTGGTCTTCCCTGCCCCGTTGGGCCCGATGAGGGCCAGTAGCTCGCCGCCCCGCACCTCCATGGTGAGACCGGCGAGCGAGGTCACCCCCCCGAAACGGAGCGTCAGGTCCGACAGCTCGAGGATGTGGCGCGGCAGTCCCTCACGATGGGCGCGATGCCGGTGGACCGGCGGGCTGCCCCTCGCCAATGCTTCAGGCCTCGAGCACGTCCACCTGATATCGCCGGATCCGGCTATCCCGGGTGACCAGGGTCAGTCCCTCCATCCGGGCCTGGGCGATCAGGAAACGGTCGAAGGGGTCCCGGTGGTGCATCGGCAGGGTTCCCGCGTGCTCGGCATGCTCGAAAGTCAGCGGGAGGTGCGTGAACCTCCGTTCCTCAACGGCCGAGGCCAGGTCCCGCGGCGCTCGCAGGTGACCCCGTTCCCGCTTGACGGTGATTTCCCAGGCCGTCACCGCGCTGACCAGGACGTCGTTCCGCAGATCCACGATCGCAGACCGCGCAGGCTCGCTCAGCCGTTCCACATCGGAAAGCGCCCATACAAGCACGTGCGTGTCCAGGAGCAGGCGCGCCACGATCAATCTTCGTCCGGGAAGATCTTCGAGTTCTCGATCGCTTCTTCGAGTTCCGGGATGGGATCGTCAAAGTCCGGCGACATCCAGATCTGCCCCTCGTAGCCGCCCAGTTCCCGCTCCCCGCGGGGCTCCCGGTACGGCTCCAGGCGCAGATACGGCTCTCCGGCTCTGGCGATCACGACCTCCTCTCCCTCCCAGGCGAGTCGCCCCAGGCGCGAAAGCTGGGATTTGGCCTCGTGCATGTTCACCTTCATGGGATCTCCTTAGCTAAGCCAGACTAAGTCTGGCACACGCCGTGGATGTCGTCAACCAGGTCGGGAACCTCCGGCGCCCTCGGCCCGTCGCCGGACACCGAACGCCCAGATCCCCGGAGTCCGTGAGGCCCCGGCGGCTCGCAGCCGCCGGCTATCGCTCGGGTTGCGGGCGCGACCGGTACTTCTCGTAGAGACTCTGGTGCCGGTTGTCGAGCGAGACCGGAACTCCGTTCACGAAGACGTGCTCGACCTCGGTCCGGATCTCCAGCGGATCCCCGTTCACCACGATCAGGTTCGCGACCTTCCCCTCCTCGAGGGTTCCGAAGTCCTCGGCCAGCCCGAAGAGTTGCGCCGGAACCACGGTGATGGCCCGGATCGCGGCCTCCTGCGGGAGCCCGTAGCCCACCGCATGTCCCGCCTCGTAGGGCAGGAGCCGCGAGTTCGAGGACCCGAAGGTGGCGAAGGCGACCGTCACGCCGGCGTCGTGGAGTTCACCCGGGGTCGTGAACGGCTGGTCGTAGGCCTCGTCCTCCTCCCCCGGCAGCCGCTGGGTGGGTCCCAGGATCACCGGGATCCCGTTCTCGACGAGGAGTTCCTTGACCTTCCACGCCTCGCTCCCGCCGAGCAGGATCATCTTCACCCCCTGCTCCTTCGTGAACTCCACGGCGCCGCGGATCTCCCGCTCGCCCTGGGCCAGGATCAGGAGCGGCATCTCGCCGCCGACGACCGGCCCCAGGGCGGCCAGGCGGACGTCGCGTTCCCGGGCGCCGGCCTCGCCGGCCGCCGCGTAGCGGCGCGCCGCGTCGAGCACCTCACCCAACTCGGCCACCTGCCGGTCGTACTCCTCCTTCGCTTCGCGGAAGGAGCGACGGTCCATGCTGAAGGTCGCGAGGTTGAACGAACGCGTCGAGAGCGTCGGCCAGGTCAGCACCATCCCCGCGGAGGCGTTGATGTCCATCTCCTCGACGGTCCAGCCGTCGAGGTGGACGACGGAGGCCTGACCGCTGATCCCGGCGCCCCCGCCCCCGAAGCCGCCCAGCCGGCCAGGGGCGACCACCGCATGCGTGATTCCGTTGGCGCGCGCCACGGGAAGGTGTTCGCTCGACGGATGGATCGCGGTGGCCGCGCGCAGGTGGGGGTTCATCTCCCCCAGCTCCACGGTGTCCACGGTGGCGCTGATGGAGCCGATCTCGGTGAGGCCGAGTTGGCTCACCGAGTCCATCATCCCCGGATAGACGTCCATTCCCGCGGCGTCGATCACGGCCGCGCCGGCGGGCGCCGTAACGTCTTCCCCGATCTCGACGATTCGGCCATCCCGGATCAGGATGGACCCCGACTCGATGGGCTCAGCTCCCTCAGCGAGCGTGTGGATCCGCGCATTCCGAATGATCCAGGACTCTTCCTCCTGGCCCGCGGCAACCGCGCAAACGCTGCTGAGCGCCAGCGCGATCCCGAAAGCGTTCCTGCCGACCCGGGTCATCGCCGGACTCCTTCCCGCGGTCCCCGCCGGGGTCCGCGCCGGCCCGGCCCGCGTTCGGCGGCGTCCGCCTCGGAGAGCTTCTCTTCGAGCTCGGCGCGTTCGGCGGCCATGGCCTCCCGCATCGCCAGGTCCTTTTCGCGACTGAAGAGCATCTCGCCGTCCACGAAGGTCATCTGGTTCACCGCGTAGGTGCTCAGCGGGTGCCGGTCGAAGATGGCGAGGTCGGCGTCCTTCCCGGCCTCGAGGGAGCCGACCCGGCCGTCGATCCCGAGCTGGATCGCCGGGTTGATGGTGATCATCTTGAGCGCCTCCTCCTCGTTCATCCCGCCCCACTTCACCGTCTTGGCGGCCTCCTGGTTCAGGTGCCGCGCTTCCTCGGCGCTGTCGGAGTTGATGGAGACGAGGATGCCCCGCTCGGTCATGAGCGCCGCGTTGTGCGGAATCGCGTCGTAGGCCTCCACCTTGTAGGCCCACCAGTCGGAGAAGGTGGAAGCCCCCGCCCCGTGCGCGGCGATCTCGTTCGCGACCTTGTAGCCCTCGAGCACGTGCTGGAGGGTGGCAATCCGGACGCCGAACTCCTCGGCGACCCGCAGGAGCTGCAGGATCTCGTCCTGCCGGTAGCAGTGCGCGTGGACGAGCCGCGTGCCTTCGAGGACCTCGACCAGCGGTTCCAGCTTCATGTCCCGCCGCGGCGGCAGCGCCCGCTCGCCCCGAGCCTTCGCCGCCTCGTAGTCGGCGAACTCCTGGCGGTAGGCCTCTGCCTCGATGAACGCCTGCCGGATCACGTCCTGGACGCCCATCCGGGTGGCCGGATAGCGCCGTTCGACGCCGGCCGGCATGCCCCGCGACCGCTTCGGGTTCTCGCCCAGCGCGAACTTGATCCCCGGGGGAGCCCCCTCGAGGACAAGTCCCGCCGCGTCGGCGCCCCAGCGGTGCTTGATGACCACGTTGAGGCCGCCGATCGGGTTGGCGCTGCCGTGGAGGATGTTGGAGGTGGTGACCCCACCCGCCAGCTCGCGGTAGATGTTGACGTCGTAGGGGTCCACCACGTCGCCGGTCCCCGTCATCGAGGACACGGCGACGCTCCCTTCGTTGATGGACTCGGCGGCGATGTGCGAGTGGGCGTCGACGATGCCGGGCATCACGAACATTCCCGTGGCGTCGATCACCTCCGCGCCGTCGGGAACGGTGACGCTGGCCCCGACCTCGGCGATCTGCCCGTCGCGGATCAGGACCTCCCCGGGCGAGAGCGTGCCTTCGGTCACGGTGAGGACCGTGCCGCCCCGGATCACGGTGTCCTGGGAGAAGGTGAGGGGCGCGCCGAGCAGGGCCGCGATCAAGAACAGTTTCGTGTGTCGCATGGTTCTCATCCTTCGTGCGCCGGGGTTTCCTCCCCGTCCGTTTCCTCTTCGTCGTCCGCGTCCACCCGGTGGATCACCCCGTCGACGAAGACCGTCTCGATCTTCGCTTCGTCCTCGAAGATGTCCTGATCGGCGATCACCAGGTTGGCGATCCGCCCCGTCTGGAGGGTCCCCACCCGGTCCGCGACCCCGAAGATCTCGGCCGGGGCCATGGTGAGCGCGGTGAGCGCGGCCTCCCGGTCGAGACCCCGCTCGACCGCCTGCCGTACCGCCGCCAGGTCATCACCAGAGCCTCCGCGTCCCCCCGGCGGGCCTCCGCCGGACCGCGGCGCCTCACCCATGTAGAAGGCGAACCGCACGCCCGCCGCCGCGAGGGCCGCGGGACCGGGCCCCCGCCGGTCCCGGAGGCGCAGCGTGCGGAGCGGCACCTGGGCATCGGGGTCCGCGTCGGGATCGGCCTTCGGCCAGTTGAGGTTCACCAGGATGGGGACGCCGTGTTCCGCGAGGAACGCCGCCGACTCCCCGGCCTCGTGGCCCCCGTAGAGCACCGGCCGGACGCCGAACTCCCGGGCGAGACCCACCATCCGGCGGACCTCCTTGTCGAGGGTCGCGGGCAGGAGCACCGCCTGCTCGCCCGCGGCGGTAGGCACGAGGGGCGCGAGCGCCCGGTCGTAGCGCGGCCGCGCCAGGCCCGCCGGGTCCTCCTCGTACATCCGCCAGATGTCGGCGTAGTGGGAGGCGTCCATGAAGAGTTGCCGCAGGTAGGCGAGCACTCCCATCATGGAACCGGGGAAGGAGCGGAACCCGCGGGTCCCGAGCCGGACCATCACAGCGACGTCCGGATCGAGCACCAGGTCCCGGGCGTCGTCCCCGGCGAGGTTCAGGAACGCAGCCCGGCCGCCGACGATCCCGCCGCGAGGGGCGGTGACCGCCGAGGTGAAGCCGGCGCGCCGGCGCGCGGCCATCCGGTCGTCGTCCGCCTCGAGGTCATCCGCCGCGAGCCGCCAGGAGAAGGTGTCGGGCCGGTCCTCGGGCCCCCGCGACGGCGGCGGCGGAACCGGGCGGGCCCCGGGCCCCGC